>JBBDXA010000074.1:0-39798 GCA_040902585.1 Phycisphaeraceae bacterium | reverse complement strand
ATTCGCCTTATCCAACTTACCCCCCGCCTCTTCACCCGCAATGACGAAGTCCGTCTTCTTCGACACGCTGCCGCTGACCTTCGCGCCCAGCTCGATCAGCTTCTCCGTCAGTTCCTTGCGGCCCCAGCTTGCGAGCGTGCCGGTGATGACGATGGTCTTTCCCGCGAAGGGCGAGTCGGCGCTCGCTGCGACTTCGGCCCTCTTCGGAGCAGTCAACTCCACGCCCGCATCTTTCAACTCCTGAATCACATGCTTGCCCGCGTCACTCTGAAAAAACTGATGCACGCTCTCCGCGGTGATCTGCCCGACATCCGCGACGCTGACGAGGTCTTCGATGGAAGCGGCCGCGAGTTTGTCGATCTCGCCGAAGTGTCCGGCAAGAGCGCGCGAGCCGCCGGTGCCGATGTGGCGGATGCCCAGGCCGGCGAGCACGCGCTGGAGGCCGCGCTTCTTCGCGTCCTCGATCGCGGCAAGTAGATTGTCCGCCTTCTTCTCGCCCATGCGATCGATCTTGAGGATTTCTTCGCGATGATTCTTCAAGCGGAAGATGTCACCGAAGGACTTGAGCAGCTCCGCGGCGGCAAGCTGGTTGACCGTGCTTTCGCCGAGGCCTTCGATATCCATCTGATCGCGCGAGGCGAACCAGATCAGCCGCTCGCGAAGCTGGGCGGGGCACTCGGGATTGATGCAGTAGCGGGCGGATTCGTCGCGCAGGCCCAGCGCGTCAGGCTTGGGCGGCAACTCCGGCTTTCGCTTTTCCTTCTCCGCCTTCTTTTTCTCCGCTTCGCAGCGCTTCTCCCACGCTTCGATGTCGTTCACGCGCGACTGATCGTATTCGCTTTCGACTTCGCCGCCGCACACCGGGCAGCGCGAAGGCGGCTGAATCGGCACCGGGGGCGCGACTTTGCCTTTGCGATGTTCCGCTTTCACCTCGACCACCTGCGGAATAATTTCGCCGGCCTTCTCAATCACAACCACATCGCCAATGCGGATGTCCTTCTTCGTGATCTCGCCAAAGTTGTGCAGCGTGGCGTGCGAGACGTTCGTACCCGCGAGGAAGACGGGCTTCATCGTCGCACGCGGCGTGAGCTTGCCGGTGCGGCCAACCATCCACTCGACCTCCAGCAACGTCGTCTCCGCCTGTTCCGCAGCATACTTGTAGGCAATGCACCAGCGCGGGAACTTCGAAGTGAACCCTAGCGTCTCCTGCCAGTCGAGGCGATCGACCTTGATCACCGCGCCATCCGTGCCATAAGGCAGCTTGCGGCGTTCCTTGTCGAGATCGTGGATGAATTTCAAAACCTCATCGATGCCTTTGCAGACGCGTGTCAGAGGATTCGTCGGCAGTCCGAACGCGCGGATCGCGGTGATGAAATCGTGGTATCGCTCGAAGTCATCGGGCTCGATCTCGCCGCGGCCGTGCGCGAAGAAGGCGAGCTTGTGTCTGGCGACATACTTCGGATCGAGCTTCTTCAGGATGCCCGCGGTGGAGTTGCGCGGGTTGACGAAGAGTTCCTCACCGGCCTTTTCGCGGGCTGCATTGATGCGTTCAAACTCATGCTGCGGCATGTAGACTTCGCCGCGCACTTCGAGGACGCGTGGGATGCCCGAAAGCCCAGGGATAGCTATCCCTGGGCTTTCGGTTCCTGATGCGAGCTTTAGAGGGATCGCGCCGATCGTGCGGACGTTGTGCGTGATGTCATCGCCGCGCTCACCGTCCCCGCGCGTCAGGGCCTGCACGAGATGACCGTCTTCATATCGCAGGCTGCACGCGACGCCATCGACCTTCGGCTCGCCGACGTAGACGATGTCGCTTTCATCCACGCCATCGAGGCCTTTGAGAACGCGGGCGTGCCAGGAGCGCAGGTCGGCCTCGTCGTAGGTGTTGTCGATGGAGAACATCGGCCGGGCGTGCGGGAGGGTCTTGAAACCGGCGATGGGCTCGCCGCCGACGCGCTGCGAAGGCGAGTCGGGCGTGACGAGGTCGGGGTGTTTCGCCTCGAGTTCCTGAAGCTCTTTGAGCAGCTTGTCGAACTCGAAGTCGGAGATCGTCGGCTTCGCTTCGACGTAGTAAAGGCGGTTGTGTTTGTTGAGTTCATCGCGCAGAAACGCAAGGCGTTTGGCGACGTCACCGGAAAGTCTTGGGGAGATGGCCATGTGGCAGGATTGTAATCTTTCTGCATCCCATCCCAATTGCAATCAGAATCCACCCATGCAAGATGAGCACCGTTTCATCGATAGAGTTCTCCTCCCGGCTTCCGCTCAGTTCGCTGTCAAGTCGCATCACCCACTACGATTCCGTCGCGGACAGGTCACCGACGATAATACGGCTGACTCCTTCATGATCGAAGAAAATCGGGGCACCGCCCGGACCGATGAAAACCGCTGCTCCCCCGCGCATGAGAAGCGCATCGGGGTGGTCGACCTGAAAGCTTCGACCGCTCACCAGTTCAATGGTGAACAGGTGAAATGGGCGGCGTGCCTGAAGTCCGCGAATTGCTTCTTCAAAGTGCTCTGAGTTCATGACAAAATTATAGGGTGCGGGTGAGCTCGAACAAGTCTGCTAAATCGAATTCCGCGCCCGATCCAGCGCGCTCACCGCCGCCGGCAATCGCAGCTTGCGGCGAAGCTGTTCCAGGTCCGCCAGCCGGCCGTCGTGTTTGAACTGCCTGACGAGTTCCTTCAGCGCCACATCCCGGTCGCGGGCGTAGCGTTCGAAGCCGACTTCCAGCTCGTGACGCGTGTACTTGGTCATCGGGTCGCCCAGGCCGGTCTGCGCCACGGCCCATTCGATCAGGCTGCGGGCCTCGGTGGAGAAGCGGAAGGTGTCCAGCGCGGCTTCTAAGCGAGCGCTTAGACTGGTGAACGGATCGTTCAAGGCATCGGGCAGCTTGTGCAGTTCGCTCTCTTTCTTTTCGAAGCGGTCGAGCCAGTCCTTGTCGCGCTCGCCTTGGGAGGCGGCTGACGACGCGGCGGCGGAACGTGAAGAAAAGGGATCGCGGCGATTGCTGGTGTTGGACATGTTGGACTTGTTGGACATGTTGGACATGGGTTGTGCAGCATCCTTGCTGAGGAGGGGCGCGACGGCTGTATTCAGGGTGACGCGCCCATGATGTATGAACTTCACGATCAGCCGCTGCGCGGCTTTGCCTTCGTGAACAATTTTGACAGCTTCATCCACCACGCCGCTGCCCCATTCGGGCCTCGTCGCGTGGACCACCACATCTCCGGGAGAGAACTGCGGAATCTCCGCCATGCGGGTTTCCCGTTTGGGCCAGCCTGATGCGCTGTGCGGATGGACCAATCCCCTTCGCTGGCACAGCGCGAGAAGCGGTCAAACCCTGAACAAACAGGGATCGACTGCCATCGGCCGCGACCATCTCCGTGCGTGTCTCAGTCTCCGCGGACCCACCGTCCGCACCCCCTGATGGAACTGACTGAAAGCAGTATAACCTATTGTTGCATCGGCTGACAAGCCCTATCGGGTTCAGCAATCGGAATTATTCAGCCTTCAAATGGAGCCTTCCACCACGCGGACAAATCGGGGTTGATCCGACGCCAGCCGATGCCGTGATACGAAGGCCGGCGCAGGGTGATCATGACGATGACGATCGTCACCAGAAAGGTCAGCGCATAGGAGACCGACCAGTGCGTAACATCCGTCATTGCGAGCGAACCGAGCAGGATGAAGACGCCCGCCCAGGTGAGTTCCAGCGGCCGGGCGACGCGGAAGACATTGCAGAAGAGAAAGAAGTGAATGACGACAAAGGCGATGATCAGGCCGAGGTTCGGGTCGATGAACGCGAAGGTGATGGCAAGGGCGGCGCTGACGACACTGATGAGGATGTCGAGAGAGGAGAGGCGGAAGCCGGGGGTGAAGGAAGGTGCAATCAAGGGACACACCATGTGCTGTACAGGTTGATCACGGACGTGACTCAGACTTGGGCGGATGCTCATCCGGGTGGTGAATGGTTCCTGCATTTCGCAGTCGGTGGACGGCACGAGCGATGCCGGCCGAGCCGAGGATGAGGTATGCCGACAGAATCAGGCCTACGAGCGAGGAGATAAAGTCCGCGCGCCAGTGAGGCGTTTCCCACCAGTCAGCGAAACTAAATGGGCTGGCGAGCACTTCGAACACACTGCCCGCAAGATTGCGAAGCGACGGCACGAGCAAGAAGAGGCCAACCGCCACACTGGCGATCATCATCAGCATGTGCGAGTCAAGGGCGTCGCGTGTGACCGGTGTTGGATCGTCACTGACCATGCGGTTAGCGAGGGACGGTGCCTTGCGCCAAAGGAAAAGGCTGACGATCAGGGTGGCGATGGCGGGCCCGGCAAGGACAACCGCGGCGAATAAGGTTTGCCAGTCAAGACCATCAACGCGAAACACCAGGCCAAAGAGCGAAATGACCATCACGACTATCACGCTTCCAAACAGCAAGGCCGTTTGCGCAAACATCCACAGAGCGAGGATCTTGCAGGCGAGCGTGGCAATCTCGCGACGTGTCATTGCCGATTCCCCACAGGCAGACTAACTAGAATCCTAAACAGCCTGTCCACTCACAACCGCAGCGGATCAATCGTCGTCCCACCTTCGCGTATCGAGATCGGCTGATCCAGAATCTCCTTGATCATGATCGCGTGCTTCCACGACTTGAGCCCCGTCTTCGCGAGGAGCCCCGCGCGGGCTGCGGGGGTGTCGCCGATCACGTCCGACACGTGACGATGCGAGACATCGCCATCCACGTAGTAATCCGTGTGCATCGGGTCCACCTGCGATGCGCCGCTGCCCAGGTCATCGTGACCCACGTGACGCGAAGCGATCTCACTCCCCAGATCCTCCGGCTGCCGCCGCGGCCCTCCCTGTCCCCCGCTGCCCCCTTTCGAAGCCGAGGGCAAATCCTCACGTTCGATCCGCGAACGCGACGAGCGCTGGTCCGCCTGTTGCCTCGCCGCTTCGTTCGCACGCTGGCTGGCCTGCTGGGCACGTTGAGATTTCTGGTCACGCTCCCGTCTCTGCTGGACGTTGCGGCGCTGGGTGCTCGCCCCTTCGCGCTGCTCCTTCCCGGTCATGTCCGCCCGGCTCTGCGTCGGCTCAGAACGCGTGCGACTCGATTCGTGTTTCATCTCCTCCGCAAGCTGCTGGCGACGCATCTCTTCAATCCGGTCGTGCGCCGATACGGCTGAGGGGACCTCCGCGGGCGGTGCAGGCCGGCTCGATGCGGCGGCCGAAGTGCTCGCCGAACCGCTCCCGCCGCGACGCTGTCTGGCCAGCGCTTCAAGCTGCTGGCGACGGCGACGGGCAATCTCTTCCAGGTCCACCGCCGTGCCGCTGCTGCTGCCGCTGCTGCCGTCAGCCGAGGAGCTGCCCGGCTTCTTGCGCTTCTTGTTCTTGTTGTTCTCACCGAAGATGCCGCCGAGGATGGCGACGATCGCGATCCCGATCATGATGATCTGATCCGTCGTGATCGCCAGCACCGGCGTAAAGAGAAGTTCCATCGATCAGCTCCGTGGTGAAGCGGCAGTTATGCCCAGCCCATCCTTATAGTCTACGCGAACGATCCACAAAAAGCAGCGGTTGCTCCGCATCGCCTATCGCCGTCGTCATCAGGCTCACCCCGTACACCGGCTCAAGCACCTCGGGCCTGAGCACATCCTTTGCCGCGCCCTTCGCCGCCAGTCGGCCTTCGTGCATCAGCCAGATTTCATTGCCATACATCGCCGCCAGGTTCAGATCGTGCAGCACCGCGAGCACCGCTGCGCCTTTGGCCGCGAGCTTCTGAAGCAGCGCCATCGTATCGTGTACATGCTTCAGGTCCATCGCGCTGACCGGTTCATCCAGAAGCATCACGCCGGCCGGCACCCTGCCCGTGGGCAGAGACTGCGCGATCGCCCGCGCCAAGGCCACGCGCTGCTGCTGCCCGACCGACAGCTCCGCAAACACGCGCGATCGCAACGAAGTCAGATCACACAGCCGCAGCGCCTCTTCCACCGCCCCTTCATCGACAGGCAGTGCGAACCGGCCCATCGTCACCACTTCGTTCACACTGAACGCCACATGCGTCCGCGGCCGCTGCGGCACGTAGCTCGCTCGCCGCGCCCGCTCCTGGGCCGGCAGTGCCGCCACAGGTTTGCCATCGAGCGTGATGCTTCCCTTCACCGGATCGAGCTGCCCAAGCATCAGCTTCAACAAGGTGGACTTCCCCGCCGCGTTAGGTCCGAGCAATGCGCACAACCGCCCCGGCCCAAGCACCGCTGAGACGTCCCGCACGACCGGTTCGCCATCCTCGTAACCGAAATGGACGCTCTTGAGTTCCAGCACGTCGATCCTCGAAGGAGTCAGGGGAGGGGAATCAGGAGTCAGGGGTCAGGGGTCAGGGGTCAGGGGTCAGGAGGCATCGAGGGGGAGTGAACCATTGACTGATTCCTGATTCCTGATTCCTGTCTCCTGTCTCCTGTCTCCTGCCCCCTGCCTCCTGTTAACCTGGGCTTTCATTTCCGTCTATGCCGCTTAGGTCACCTGTCCTGCGGTCCGATACTACCCAAATGCCCCTCCCAACGGGCTCGAGGAAGGACTGCGCATGAGCTCTAAAGACGCGATCAAGACGCCGCCGGTGAAGAATGACAGCCATCAGGTCATGGGTCTGCTTGCGGACCTGGAGAGCCGGCTGGGCCAGTTGAAAAGCTGGCAGCAGGAGAACGAACAGCAGGCGCAGGAAGTCGCCGATCGCAACGCCGCGATCGAAGCGCTCAACGATCAGGTCGGCAAGCGTCGTACCCGGCTCGATTCCCTGCGCACCGCCCTGCGCAAACGCCGCATCGAACTGGCGGATCTTCAGCAGACCATTCAATCGCAACAGACTGATGTGCAGAGCCGTCGCAAGGAATTGCAGGAGCAGGCCGCGCGCATTGAAGACAAGCAGAAGGAACTCGAGAAGGCTCGCAAGCAGGTTGAAAAGCAGCAGCGAGATCTGGGGCAGCGGCAGTCCGAAGCAGACCAGCGCGACAATGAGATCACCCAGCGTTCCAAGGAGTTGGAAAAGCAGGCGGAGCAGGTGACCGCGGGACTCGTCGACCTCGATCAGGCTGAGGCGGCGATCAAGGCAAAGCAGAAGGCGCTTAACGCGCAGAGCGCGGACCTTGACACTCGCAAGGCCGAGCTCGATCAACAGGCAGCGAGCATTCAGCAGAAGCGCCAGGAGAATGAAGCTCGCGCCACCGCCATCGAAGCCTCAGCCGCGAAGGTCGAAGCTCGGGCCGCTGAGCTTACACAGGCCAGCGAACAACTCGCCGCTGAGCGCGAGGAACTGGAAGCCCGCGCCCAGGCCATTGTCGAGCAGACGCAGTCGCTTCAGACATCAATCGATGCTTTAACCGCACAGCAGCAGACGGCTGAAGAAGATCGCATCGCCCTGCAATCGCTCCGACAGGAAATCGAACAGGCAGATGCGGAACTGAACAGCCGCCGCGCCGCCTTTGCGCAGCAGACCGAAGCCCTCGAAGCTCGCTCGACCGCGCTGGAGCAAAAGCTCGCGCAGTTCCAACAGCAGCGCGAAGGCTTCGGGCAGGAGCGCGACGTCTTCGCAGGCGAGCAACAGGCACTGGAGGCGGAACGCAAGTCAATCGAACAACAGTGGGCAAAGCTGGATGAGGCCGGTCAGGCGATGGAGCTTGCCGGTGCTGATCTGGAGCATCGCCGCGTGACGTTTGATGCACAGGCTGCGGAACAGGCGCAGCGTCAGCAGGCGCTGGACAGCCGGGCCGCGGAGCTTGATTCGACTGCCGCGGAACTGACGGCGCGGCAGGAAATGCTCGATGCCCGCCGCACCGAGCTGGAAGCGGCCCGCCGGGAGCTGACCGAAGGTCAGCAGCAGATGGAAACGGATCGCGCAGCGATCGAAGAGGACCGGGCTGCCCTGCTCGCCCGCCGCAAGCAGCTTGATGCCAAGTTCGCAGCAGCCGAGGCGCAGAAGCTTCAAATCGAGCAGCGCGAACGGCAGATTCAGGCGAAGCAGTCGGAAGTGAATGATGCGGTCAATCGCGCCGCCGCGCAGGCGGACACCGCCGACGCCGTCGAACAACTGCGATCACAGCAGGAGCAGATTGCCGCCCAGCGAGAAGCCCTGGCGCAGGAACGCGAGGAACTCGATGCCTTGAAGGTGACGCTTGCCCAGCAGCAGTCCGAACTCGACGCCGCCAAAAGCGAGATCGAATCGCTTCGCAGCCAGATCGGCTCACAGCGCGCCGAAGTGGAAGAGAAGCAGGCAGCCACCGATTCAGACACGGCGACACTCGCCGAGATGGAAGAGCAGCTTAGTCGGCAGGAAGCTGCGCTCGTCGCCAGGGCCCAGGCGCTGGAGGACGAACGCTCGCGCATTGCGGAACAGGCACGCGAACAGGCGGAGATTGAGTCGCGCCAGGACAAACGTGCTGATCAGCTCAACACGCTGAAGCTCGAACTTGAAGGCCGGCAGACGGATCTGGAATCGCTCCAGTCACAACTTGAATCGCAGCGCGATCAGATCGAACAGGAACGCGCGAAGCTGGAGGATGAACGGGCAACAATCAGCGAATCAATCAACGCCGCGCAGGCCACCGCCGCAACCGAGACCGCAGTTGACAGTCAGCTTTCCAAGGGTGATGTGCAGAAGCTTCGCGGTGAAGCTCAGGCCGCGCGGGCGGAGATTCGCGAGCTGGAGAAACGCCGCGCTGAAGTCGAGAAGCGCGAGCACGAACTGAAGAAGAAAGTCTCCGACTACCACGACGCCCTTCGCAAGGCCAAGACGCAACTCACGCAGGAACGCGAAGAGCTTCAAGCCCGCGAGAAGGCGCTCAAGGGCAGAGGCCCCGCGCCTGCGGACTCAGGCAGAGATAACGGCTTCGACACGGACGCCGGTGATGACGCGAGTCTCGCCGATCGCCGCGCCAAGCTCGCGCATTACAAGGAACTGCTCAAGGACCGCGCCAAGCAGATTCGCGCTGCTGAGATGCAGATCGAATCGATGCGCCAGCAGTACGCCGGCCTTCTTCAGCAGAAGCAGATGCTCACCGAGGTGAAACAATTCCTCGCCTCCAGCGAAGCAGAGATGGTCCGCCGCTGGGCGACGAATCGCTCGGCCGCCCTGCTCACAGCTGTGATCCTGACGATCCTCGGTCTGGCCGGTGCCAGCTACATTGCCGCGCAGAAGGTCACCACGCAGACCTGGCGGGCGACGATGGTCGTCGAAATCGCAGGCGAGAATTCCGCAGCCCGCACCAAGGATTTCCTCAGCGAGCCCGTGCTCAACGAAACCATCAACGTCCTTCAGCAACGCGGCATCGCTTACTTCGATGATGCACTCGACCTGCGCACCAAGCTCGACGGCGCTCTGACCATCACCGCCAGCGCGAGCAACCGCATCACACTCGACTACCAGAGCAGCGACAAGGAACTGGTGAACTTCCTGCTCGACGCGATGGGCAAGGCGTACGTCAATTTCGCTGCCCAGCAGGATGCCCAGGCGGGTCTGGCCGGCAAGACCTTCATTGCCCAGGCGGAACTGCGCGATCCTTACCCGATCAAAGATCCCTGGCTTCAGATGTTCGGCGTGATCCTCGGCAGTGCCCTGGGCGCAGCCCTGATCATCTTCATCGCGCTCCGACTCTGGCTCCGTCGCACCGCTCGCGCGTTCGAGGAGAACGCCGACGTGCTCGCGGCCCTGAACGGCAAGCAGTGGCCCGCGATGGAGGAACGCACGAGCGTCTTCAAGAACGAAGAGGAGTGATTCCTGCCCCCTCTCCCTCCCAGGGAGAGGGCCGGGGTGAGGGTCGACAACGACGGGACTACTCAGCACTCGGCTTCGCCGGCCGCTCCTTCCCGCGCCGTGCCGCGAAAAATTCCTGAAGCAACCGCACGCTCTCATCCGCCTCAACCCCGGCGATCACTTCCAGCCGATGGTTGAAGCGTTCGTCCGTACACAGTTCATACAGCGTGTGTACGCAGCCCATCTTCGCATCGGGCGCGCCGTACACCAATCGCGGCATCCGGGCGTTCACCAAGGCACCGGCACACATCGGACACGGCTCCAGCGTCACGGCGATCGAGCAATCATCCATGCGCCATGATGCAAGCTTTCGCGCCGCGATGCGCAAGGCAAGGATCTCCGCATGAGCGGTAGGATCGCGCTGCGACTCGCGCAGGTTGTGCGCCTCGGCCAGCACTTCCTCACCGCGATAGACCACCGCGCCGATCGGCACCTCGCCCATCGCCGCCGCCGCGCGGGCCTGCTCAAGGGCGCGCTGCATCATCGTGATGTCGATCGCCGAAGGCTCGCTCATGCGAACAATGTAGCCAAAGCCGCGACGGAGTTCGCCACGTCTCTACAATGCCCGCATGAAGATTGTCTGTGCGCCGGACAAGTTCAAAGGCTCGCTCACCGCGGATGAAGCGGCCAAAGCCATGGCGCGCGGCATCCGCACCGTCTTTCCAAAGGCGACCATCGAACACTGCCCCGTCTCCGATGGCGGCGAAGGCTTTGTTGATGCGCTGGCGGCCTCGACCGGCGGCGAAGTGGGGATGGTGACCGTCACCGGGCCCCTTCCGACCCGGCACGTGACCGCACCCATCGCTTTGATCGACAGGCACCTTGATCGTGGTGATTGGGCCAGCGTAATCGAGATGTCGTCCGCATCCGGCCTTGCCCTCGTACCGCCAGCCCAGCGCGACCCTACGCGAACCACAACCTTCGGCACGGGCGAACTGCTGAACGCAGCGAGCGCCTGCCGGCGAATCTTCATCGGCATCGGCGGCAGCGCGACGACCGACGGCGGCTGCGGCATGGCGCAGGCGATGGGCGTGACGTTCTTTGACGCCAAGGGAACGCGAATCACGCAACCCATCACCGGCGGCAGCCTTCACACCATTGCCCGGATCGATACAACCCTCGCCAGCTTGCAGGAGGCTCGCACTCGAGACATCACCGTCGCCTGCGATGTCACCAACCCGCTCACCGGCCCTAACGGCGCCGCCTACATCTACGGCCCGCAGAAGGGCGCGACGCCTGCGCAGGTGAAACAACTCGACGAAGGCCTGCAACATCTCGCCCGGCTCGTGCGCGAACAGCTCGGCGTCGATTACGAACACACCCCCGGCGCAGGGGCGGCCGGCGGCTTGGGCTTCGGACTCATGGCGTTCCTCGGCGCGACGCTCAAGCCCGGCATCGAACTCGTCCTCGACGCGATTCACTTTGATACTCGCCTGCAACACGCCGACCTCTGCCTCACCGGTGAAGGCAAGCTCGACGGCCAATCGCTCGCAGGCAAAGCGTGCATCGGCGTCGCGAAGGCGGCGAAGAAACAAGGCGTGCCGACGATCGCCCTCGTTGGGGCGGCGACAGCGGATGCGAATCAGGCAGTGAACGAAGGGCTTCTGCATTCGTATCACTGCATTGGTGAAGGGTTGCCGGCGGAGGAGTCGATGCGAAGGGCTGGTGCGTTGCTCGAGCGCAAGGCGGCGGAGGTGTGTAGGATGTTCTTTGATCGGTTGATCTGATTGTTAGACGTGGGCGGCACGGGCGGGCCTCGCGGACTCGGCCGCGCCGCTAACCGCGCCACACGCCTCAAGCCTCAAGCCGCAGGCCTTTGCATGAACTGGACCGGCCGCATCATCGTGCTCTCGCTGCTCGCCGTGATCATCGGCGTGCCGGTCCTTATGAAGGCCCCGCGCGCGGCCGACGGCAACCGCGATCCGGACAATCCCAATCGCCTCGTCATCATCAGCCCGCACAACGAGCAGATTCGTTTCGAGATCGGCAACTCCTTCAACCGTTGGCGGGCGACGCAGGGCAAGCCGGTCGTGACCTTCGACTGGCGCAGCGGCGGCGGCACGAGTGACCTTCGCAAACAGGTGATCAACGAATACGAAGCGGAGGCCAAGCGCGCCCTGCGCGAAGGCCGGGAAATGAAGGGCATCGGTTACGACCTGTTCTTCGGCGGCGGCGAGTACGAGCACAACAAGTTCGCCATGCCCATCACTGTCACCGAGCGCATCAAGCGCGAAGGTGAAACGAAGGAAGAGAGCATCAAGTTCCACATCGGCGTGCCCATCGAGATGCCCGACGGCATGCTCGAGGACATCTTCCCGACCCCGACCATCGCGAGCGCTGCTCTCTACAACCCCGAGCGGCGATGGATGGGCGTCGTGCTCGCGAGCTTCGGCATCGTCTACAACCGCGATGTGCTGCATTCGCTCGACCTGCCATCGCCGACGACGTGGACTGATCTCACCGACCCGCGCTATCGCGGCATGATCGCCCTCGCGGACCCCGCGCACTCCGGCTCCATCACCGAAGCCTACAACGCGATCCTTCAGCGCATCGGCTGGAACGAAGGCTGGCGCGTCCTTCGCCGCATTTACGCCAACGCGAAATCCTTCGCGGCCGTGAGCACGCAGGTGAGCATGGAAGTTTCCTCCGGTGACAGCGCGGCAGGCATGACCATCGATTTCTACGGTCGCTTCCAGTCCGGCGTCATCGGCCCCGCGGCTTCCGTCCAAGGCCCGCGGCTCGGATACGTAGACCCTGTGGGCATGACGAAGGTGAATGCCGACCCCATCACGATTCTCCTCGGCGCACCGCACGGCGAACTGGCCAATGAGTTTGTCCTCTGGCTGCTCTCAAAGGACGGGCAGCGCATCTGGCAGCGCAAACTGGGCGCGGAGGATGGGCCGGTGAAGTTTGAGCTGCGCCGTCAGCCGGTGCGGCGAGACCTTTACACGCCTGAAGAGATGCAGCATTGGACTGATCCGGAGAATCCGTTCGAGTTATCCAAGCCCTTCGCGCCGGGCATGCCGGACATGTACAGCACGATCGCGATCGTGGCGCACGCGGCGGCGATCGATGTGCATGAAGAACTCGTCGAAGCGTGGAAGGCGATTCAGGCTTGCAAGGATGAGGCGAAGAGGGCGAAGCTGATTGCGATGTTTGATCGCATGCCGCCGGAGCTGACGCTGGAAGGATTGCCGGACAACTGGCTTTCGATTCTGGAGGATGCGAATCATGCGGAGCATGGAGCGATTACGCGAAAGCTTAATATCTTCGTGAATGAGGTGCAGCGACCTTGGGGCGATATCCGGATCAAGTGGCCCAAGGACACGAGCGAGCAGTGGGACAAGATCGTTTCCGACAAGACTGATCCGAATCATGATGCGGTCGTCGCCGCGCTGTCGGGCTTCTTTGATGCACCGGGCTGGGCGGATGATCTTGAGAGTTCGCTCAGCGGTGATGCGATCAGGAGTACATGGCGAGTGGCAGTGAAGGATCGTTCCCATGCTCAATATCATCAAGTGATGAGCGCCATGAAGGCATTCGTCAAAGGGTGGCGCAAAGGCGACAACCAGCTTCGCGACCGCCTGCGCTGGACGGCGTACTTCAGCGAGAATTACCGGGCGATTGTGCGGACGGCGGAGGAGGAGTAGGGGTCGTCCAAGCCCGATGGCGAGGTCTGCCGAGCCGTCGGGGTAGTCCGCTGCACGTTCCCGATACCCCGACGGCTCGTCCCCCGGACGGACTCGCCATCGGGCTTGTGATTCCAACGAGTTCGTTTGTGGCCACAGACTATGACGCATCGCGCTTCCATTCTCTCCCGTATCGGATCCTGCCTCACGCCGATGCGTGAAACGTTCAACGATCTGTTTCCAGCGATCGTCGACACCGAAGTGGCGCTCGCGGCGGAAGGAGGCTGGCAGATCGACGCGGCAAGTTCGTACTGTCATCGCTGCGGGGCGAGTGTCGGGCCGGGCGAGGCGATGGAGAAGGGTTGTTCGCACTGCGTGACTCATGCGGTCGCCTGGCAGCGGATCGTGCGACTGTCGGCGTACAAGCTGCCGGTGGAACACTGGATTGTTTCGATGAAGTTCCACCGCGTCTGGCCTTGGGCGAAGTGGTTCGGCAGGCAACTCGCAAGTGCAATGGGCGACTTGCAGGATCGCACGAAGACACTGGTCTGCCCCGTGCCGATGCCCTGGCTGCGGCGCTGGCGTCGCGGATACAACCAGGCGCAGATCATGAGCAGCGCGACGGCTCGGGCGCTGAAGGTGGAACATGCGGAGTTGCTCCAGCGCAGGCGATGGCAGCCGCCGCAGACTTCGGTGCTGCCTTCGCAAAGGGCCGCGAACGTGCGCGGCTGCTTCAACATTCAACCTGTGGACCTGACCGGATGGCATGTCATCCTCGTGGATGATGTGAAGACGACCGGTTCAACTCTCTCCGCCTGCACGCGACTCCTGAAACAGGCGGGCGCGGCGAGCGTGTGCGTCGCCGTCGCGGCAGTGGCGGATCCGAAGGGGAAGGATTTCACGCGGACGTGACGCATTGCGGGAGCACCATCCCGACAGGGTGGTGCTATGCGTCGACGACAATCTGAGGCTCACATCGCGGTACAGCGGCGGCATCGGAACCAAAGGATTGCTGTTCACAGTCAGCACCACCCTGTCGGGATGGTGCTCCGCGGAACTACTTCCTCTCGACCTCGACAAAGAACGCACCCGTATCCTTCTCCCCTTCGCCGAACCACGACTGAAACTTCGCGGGCCCCGCTTTCAGGTCGATCTCGATCGTCACGCTCGTCGCATCTTTCGCGATGGATGAAAACGCCTTGGCGTCACCGACTTGAATCCGTGCGACGTCCGCGCCGATCGGCTTGCCTTCCTCGGCGGGAAATCGCCGAAGCGTGAAGGCGTAGCGGCCGGCCTTTTCCACGTGGATCGCCCAGTAGCCGTTGGCCCTGGTGTTGGCCTTGATCATGTTCTGGTTCCAGGGCACGGGGCCGTCGCCGGTGTGCCAGTCGTGCGCGGTGAGGCGGGCGGGGTTCTCCTTCTCGGAGCCGATGGCGATGCGAACGTAGTCATCGAAGCGCGTGGAGATGCTGTCCCACCACTTGTCGTATTCGCCGCGCAGCTTCTCGACGACAGCCGGGTGCTTGCCCGCGATGTCATTCTGCTGGCCGGGGTCAGCCTTGATGTCGTAGAGCGATTTCCCGTCGATCAAGCGCCACTGCTCGGTCATCACCGCACTGGTCTTCCATTTCTTCGGCAGCTCGATGCGCTGCGAATGCACGAAGAGCGTGCGATCGCTCCATTCCACTTTCTGATCCTTCAGCAGCGGCACCAGGCTCGTGCCGTCGATCTTCAGCTCCGCGGGCACCTTCACACCGGTCAAGTCGCACAGCGTGGGCAGCACATCGATGTGGGCCGTGATCGCCTCGATATCGCGCGGTTGCCCGAGCTTACCGTTGGGCCAGCGAATAAAGAACGGCACGCGATGCCCGCCTTCGTACTGGCTGCCCTTGGTGGCGCGCATGCCCGCGTTGAAGCCGGGCCATGTGCTGTCGCCCTTCTTGTTCTTGCCCTTCGCGTCCGCCCTGCCGCCGCCGGTCGAGCCCGCGCCTCCGGCTGTGCCGTTGTCCGTTGTGAAAATCAGAATCGTGTTCTCGGCAAGCTTCCAGTCATCAAGCTTCTTCATAAGCACGCCCATGTTTTCATCCGCGTTCTCGATCATGCCATAGAAATTCGCCATCGCCTGCGGCACGCCCTTCTGCACGTAAGGCTTCGAATATTTCTCCGCGACATTGAAGGGCCCGTGCGGCACGTTCGTGGGCAGGTAAACGAAGAACGGCTTGCCTTCGCCTTTGCACTTCTCGATGAACTTCAAGGCTTCGCGGAAGAACACATCCGTGCAATAGCCCTCAAACTTCGTCGGCGAACCATCGACCCAGAAGGTGTCATCGAAGTAATCGTTGCCCCAGAAGTCGGGCGTCTGACCGATGCCGCCACCGCCATGAACAACCGTATGCTCGAAGCCCTGGTCCTGCGGGCGGCAGGGATAGTTGTCACCCAGGTGCCACTTGCCGAAGGCGGCGGTGCGGTAGCCCGCGCCGTGCAGGAGTTCCGCGAGCGTGACCTCATCACTAGCCATGATGGACCGGCCCATGATGGTGTGCCACACGCCGGTGCGGCTGGAGTAGCGCCCGGTGAGCAGGGCCGACCGCGTGGGCGAGCAGGTCGGATCCACGTGGTAATCCGTCAGGCGAATGCTCTGACCGTGCAGGCGATCAAGGTTGGGCGTTCGGATCATCGTGTTGCCATGAGCGCCGATGTCGCCGTAGCCCTGGTCATCGGTGATGACGAGGATGATGTTCGGCTGGGCGGCGGCATCCGCGGCTCGCGCCGCGTCTAACCATGTGTTAGACGCCAGCGCGAGGATCAGGCAGATGATCAGGTGTCGAGCGGTGAACATGGGTTTCCCTCTTCAGTTGATTCCTTGGAACGCGGCTTGCAGTTCAATTTGATGCTACCAGACACGCATTGATTCCTTTAATCAGGCAAGGCCCGCGTTTCCGCGGGCCTTGCATGGGGATTATTCACTTGTCCTGTCACTGGTCATCGCTGCTGCGATGAGAAGTGATTCATTCTTCGGTTTCGGCGTCCGGCTCCGCTTCGGGCTGAGCAGCGGGCTTCTCTTTCTTTTCGGCGCTGCTCGCGCCGCCGGGGCCGAAGGTGATCTTGTCGGTACCCATCGCGCCGTGTTCGCCCATGCCGCCGGTGGCCGGGCCTGCGCGGCGAGGCGACGAGGAGCCGGTGGTGGCCGCCTCTTCCTTCTTGTCCGCTTCCGCGCCCCACTGGGCACGTTTGAGCGAAAGGCCGATCTTGCGATCGTCGATATCCACGCGAAGAATCTTCACTTCGACTTCCTGGTTGGCCTTGACGATCTCCTCGGGGTTCTCGACCTTGTGATCCGCCAGTTCGCTGATGTGCAGCAAACCTTCCAGATCGTCTTCCAGCTCGACGAACACGCCGAAGTTGGTGATCTTCGTGACCTTGCCCTTGACGATCATGCCCGGCTGGTACGCACCGGGAATCGCCTCGAGCCACGGGTCCTGACTCATGTGCTTGACGCTCAGGCTCACGCGCTGCTTCTCCTGATCCACTTCCATCACCACGCAGCTCACCTTGTCGCCCTTCTTCAGAGCCTCATTGGGGTGAGACAGCTTCTTGGTCCAGGAAAGGTCAGACACATGCAGCAGACCATCGATGCCCGGCTCGATCTCCACGAACGCACCGTAGCTCGCCAGGTTGCGAACCGTGCCTTCGATGACCGTGCCCGGCGGATACTTCTGAGCCACCAGCTCCCACGGATTCACTTCCGTCTGCTTGATGCCCAGGCTGATTTCCTGCTTGTCCTTATTGATATCAAGCACCACCACATCGACTTCCTGGCCCACGCTGAGCATTTCGCTCGGGTGGTTGATGCGCTTGGTCCAGCTCATCTCGCTGATGTGTACCAGGCCTTCGACGCCGTCTTCCAGCTTCACGAACGCGCCGTAGCTGACGATGTTGGTCACCGCGCCATGCACACGCGTGTTCGCCGGATACTTCGCTTCGATATTCTCCCACGGGCTCGCTTCCTTCTGCTTCAGGCCCAGGGCGATCTTTTCCTTTTCGTGATCGATCTTGAGCACCTTCACTTCGATGCTGTCGTCGATGCGGACCATCTCGCTGGGGTGATTGATTCGGCCCCAGCTCATGTCGGTGATGTGCAGCAGACCGTCGATGCCGCCCAGGTCCACGAACGCGCCGAAGTCGGCGATGTTCTTGACCACGCCCTTGACCACGTCGCCTTCCTTCAGCGTCGAGAGCAGCTTCTTGCGCTTCTCCGTCCGCTCTTCCTCAATCAGCTTGCGACGGCTGATGACGATGTTGCGACGCGGCTCGTCGATCTTCAGAATCTGAGCGCGGATCACCCGGCCGATGTACTCACCGATATCCGGCGGACGGCGCACATCCACCTGCGACGCGGGCAGGAATACCGGCACGCCGACGTCCACCAGCAGGCCGCCCTTGATCTTGCGCATGACCTTGCCTTCGACCACGTCGCCTTCCTTGTTTTCGCTGATGATGCGTTCCCAGCCGCGGATGCGATCGGCCTTGCGCTTGGAGATCGCGACCACGCCGCCGGTTTCGTCTTCGATGGACTCCAGGAGCACTTCGACGGTGTCGCCGATCTCGACGGAATCGGGCTCGTCGAACTCGTTGCGATCGAGCACGCCTTCGCTCTTGAGCCCGATCTCGACGAGGAAGCCGTCGCCGGCCATGCCGATGATTTTGCCTTTGAGGATTGCGCCCGCGGTGTAATCGCCGAGTTGTGCGGACAGGATGGCTTCCATGTCTTCAGCGGCGGCACCGAAGCCGTCGGAGATCATGCGATCGACATCCGCGTCGTCAATTTCAAGCTCGGCAATGAGGTGTCTGTCTACCATAAACGTAAAAGTCCTTTCGAGGGGTTTACCCGGCCTGTCAACACGATCAGGCTGAACCGGGTCGCGACGGCAACCGCCCGCTGACTATTGGAAGGCAGCGAAAGGCGATAACCAACGCCTGTGTTCGGGATCCGCGTCGCTCCTCGCACGAGAGGCGTCCACCGCGGATCGCAAGGGGGAAAGTGTAGCAAGACAAGGTCGCGTTGGCGAGTCGGGTGTGTCAGGGTGTTTCAGGGTCAACCCGGTAGACACATGTCTACCACCCCCCCTACCCCCTGGTAGCCATTTGGTTTTAAGTGCAGATTTCATGGGTACTTCCAAAATGTCTACCTCGTGTCTACCTCGTGTCTACTAGACACGGGTTTCTGGTCGATCCGTGCAAGAGCGGCGCGAAGACACCGCGCGGTGCATCGGAACCATGCCATACCCTAACGTTTTGCGACCGTGTTTATTGCATGGCACCGAAGGGGCTTCGAGCAGGACTCGTGACGACGCCATACGCCTGCGCAAACAGGCTGAGCGCGAGCGGGCCGCGATCCCGATGAGCAAACGCCCGCTGACGATGGCGAAGCGCATCGAGCTGAAGGCGAAGGTGGACATCGTCCTGATGCTGTACGAATCGGCCCAGCGTCAACGTGAGAAGGATGGACGACCTCCGCTGCCGCCCTTGGAGGCGGCGGCGATGGAGAGGGCCCCGGAGGGAGAGACACCTGCCGCGTAGGTTTGAGCCGAGAAAAACAACGCGATTATCGGCGCTGCTTGAACTTCGTGCGCTACAATCCCGGCATGACTTTGATTGCAATGATTGAGACCGAGTCGGGTCCAGCGTTATTCGGCGATCTAATGCTTTCTGATAAGGTCGGTAATCGAAGGATTCATCTTCCGTCAATTGGGGACGTCACGGACGATCACCTCGTTGAAGGCGATCCATTTACACCCATCAACCTGCTCCCCAAACTCGCCATTATCAACCCGAGGCTTGCGATCGCGTGGGCGGGCTACCGTTGGTTTGCACACTCCCTTGTTTCCACGTTAGTCGCTATTCCAGACACAAGTGCGTTGTCCCCTGACGAGATAACGGCACTCATACGCAACATTGTACTACCGTTTGGTCACTTTGGCACCTGTTTCGCCATCATTCGCCACGGCGATAAAGTTCGATACGCCCCAATCGGGCCGCATGAATACACAAGATTGAAGGGACACGGTCTCCAGCAAGCCTGGGTCGCCGGGAGTGGGACATCTCTATTCTTGAAAACACTCGGATCGACCAAGAACGCGATCAACTTCAATGATCGCCAAGCCAATTCTCTCGCGGCGCTCTCGACACTGCCAGCGCTCATGCTAAAGGCTGAGCTTTTCACACTCGGACCAGTTCAAGCGTCGTTTGGAGGTGCATACGAAACTATCGTGAACAGTGAATGCGGATTTTCATACCACGACCAGTTCCCGATCATGTTTTGGGCGCATGAGATTGCCGACGACGGAACCCCTCTGTTTCGAGTTCCACCGTATCGCGTGATTCACCTCACTCACTACTACGGTGCACCCATCATTTGGTCATTCGAAATGCGGGATCCAACAGGGAAAAACTTCGAAGTAACAAGAACGGAATTCCATACAATTGCTCCATTATCTCCACTGAAACCCAAGGACGTGATTTGGCCGCCAACCGCAGACAAGTGTCCACTACCGTATGCGCCTGGCGTGATTCACGCGTTTGCTATTCGGCGCGTCGGCACTCAAAACGCTGAGGTATTCTCGATCATGCTTTCGAGCTCCGACGGGGCGCGCGGCGGCGTTAGTTTCACTGTCTCGCCGCTACATGACAAGCTAATGGTGTCCCCTGAATTTATTGCGCGGGCAAAGGTAGCGATACGTGATACATGGCAACTCATGGTGACGGACGAAAGTACTGCAAGCTGAATCTTCGCTTCCAATCTCCGATTCAAGTCCGCACATTTGTGCGAGCGCAGGGAAATCATTATTTGCGATTGTCAGGGAGCCGCAACGTGTCGTCGCGGAACCCAACGGACACCGCTCGCGCTCCTATGCAAGAGCGGAGCGGGTGGACGTTGCTTTACCAAGTAGCGTGGCGGGTTTACGGACGACCTCGCCGCGACACGCGGCGGCTCGCTGGGCGAAACTCATTTTCCGCGACACTTTCGCCTCACGCTGCCGCGCGGCGCCGGCGGCGCAGCAGGGCACCGGACATCACCAGCAGCAGGGACATCGTCGCGGGTTCGGGCACGGTGATGAACGCAAGGTTTGCCGGCGCCCAGCGCAGGTCGGCCGGGCCGCCATCGCTGCCGGGGAAACCGAAAATGCCGCCAAGGAAGCGGTTGGTGGGATTGGAGTCGAGCAGGCCGGGACCGCGGAAGAAGTCAGCGACGCCGGTGGCGGTTTCGGTCCAGGGATCGCCGCTGCCGCTGAAGACCTGAGCGCCGACGATGTACGACTCACCGGCGACCAGCAGCACATTGGAGTCAAGCAGTTTATAGCGCCACTGATCGTCGAGGATGCCACCGGTACCGGCTTCGACGGTGGTGGAGGCGATGAGCGCACCGTCGCTGATGCGCCACAGGCCGACGAGGTGATCGACCGCGAGACCATTCAGACCCGCGTCCTGGTAGCCCAGGGCGTTGATAGTTTTGTTTTCGGTGACGGTGAAGGCGGTGCCGACGGTGCCGGTGAAGTCATCGCGGGCGGCATTGGTGGTGCCGTCGGAGTGCAGGAGCGAGTCAACAACAGGCCGGCCGAAGCCGAGGAACTCGCCGTTGGCGGGCGCCCAGCGCAGGTCGGTCCCCGCGCCGTCGCTGGTGGGGAAGCCGAAAGCAGCGGAAAGAAAATTGTTGGTGGGGTTGGCATCGACCAGACCGGCACCGAGCGTGAACGAAGCGACGACACCGGTGTCCGTCCAGCCGTCACCGCTGCCGCTGAACACATGGGCCCCGATGGTGTAGGTCTGGCCGGCTTCGAGCTTGAGGTCGAAGCCGATCGCTTCGTAACGGTACTGGCCGACGAGGGTGGAAGAGGTGCCGGCCGGGAGGGTGAGCGCGGCAACCAGCGTGGAGTCGCTGACGCGCCACACGCCGATCTGATGCGCGACCGTCAGGCCGCCGCCGCCGGGGTCCTGATAGCCCAGGGCATCGATGATGACATCCGAAGCGCCGACGGTGAAGCGCGCGGCGACGGTGCCGGTGAAGTTGTCGCGGTTGCCGGCGGGAGCGCCGATGGGGTCAAGCAGAGGGACGGCCCACGTGTTCGAGTTCAGCGAAATCAACAAGGCCAGGGCGACCAGTAGCTGCGCGATCGTGTGATTCTTCATCCGTCAACTCCTTGCTTCCATTAGATGGTGATGCCACTCCCCGTTGCCGGGCGACATCGCCGGGCATGATGAAGACATGATATCACCCGAGTCTGCAAATCGGATGAGTGATCAATTGGAAGATTTAAGTGGAAACCGGGAGGTGGCATTGGTGGCATGGGCAAGCGCAGCCTGCGGAGCTTGTCCATGTCCGACGCCTTTGATCATCCTCACGGGCAAGCTCCGCCCCCGGCGGACTGCGCTTGCCCGTCCCACCAAAGCAATTCACCCAACCCATTGTCCCAGACGGGATGATCTACTCCTTCAACGCCGACACGGTGTCATCGTTCGAGGCTGCTTTGCCGTCGATGGTGTAGCTGGCGAGCAGTGCATCGAGGGTTCGGGTGAAGGTTATTTCAAAGGAACCGGCGTTCATATCATCTTTGAACCGGCAGGCGAGCATCCATTTGCCCAATTCGGTGAAGTTCGTCATCTTGCCGTGGTAAGGCTTGGGGGCGAACGCCGGGTCGTCGATGGTGTAGGTCGCGGTCAGTTCGCCGTCCTGGCGGGCGAAGATGATGGTGATGGCGTCGTTGTTGGCGCCGATCGTGCCTTTGAAAGTGCCGGCGATGGACTCGTGCCACTTCTTCGTGGGGGTGGGCTTGTACCATCCGGACTTGCAACCGGCAACGACGAACAGAGAGAGAGCAACGGCGGTCAGGATCGTACGGCTCATAGGAATCCTCTTGTGGTGACACATGCGAGAAGTGAACGCCGCAGGCAACAGCGCGTGACGGTTGATTGCAAGTATATCAATATGGAGCGCGCTGGTGAGCCGTGGATCGCCGCGCGGAGAATCGGCCTATTGTTCACGCCATCGCGCTTGCATAAACTACGATTGCCAGAGGTCGCGACGGTCGCGGCCTGGCCAATCCCGTCCAGTCGGCAACACCGCCTGGCCTGTTTGTTGAAAGGTCTGGTTCCCATGAAACAGCTCAAAGCCACCCTCGTGCTTGCGGTCGCGTTGTTCCTGGGCGGTTGCGGAGGCAGCGATTATGAGGCGGCCGAGGCTGTCAACAGGGAAATCATGAAGAACATGCAGGCGATGGGCGATGTGATGGGGAGCATCACGGATGAGGCCAGCGCCAAGGCCGCGGTGCCGAAGCTCGGTGAGATCCGAGCGAGCATGCGCGATGCGGCGAATCGCGCCAAGGGCGTGAAGATCAACGCGGCCGACGAAAAGGCGCTGGAGGCAAAAATCGGTGCGGAGCGAGCGAAAGTGATGCAGTCGTTCATGCAATCCAGGGCCAAGCTGGACGCAGTGCTGGAGAAGAACCCGGAGCTGATGGACATCATCGGTCCCGCACTGGACGGCATGGAAAATGATATGAAAGGAGTCTAGGAACCATGCGGTCGTGCCGGCGATGGGCCCTACTGCGGCGCGGACGTGAGCGGGGCGTCGACAATCTCGCCGCCATCACCAGCGACCGCCAGCAACACCGTCATGAAGAACGCACGATGCTCATCTTCGAGAAAGTAGACGCCGAAGCGAATTCGTTTGCCGGGCGAAGCCGCATCGCCGCGCAGGCGGACTTCGATGCCGCGCGTGATGACGATGTCACTTTCCACATTCATGACGATCTTCTCGCGATGCGTGATGCTTGCGACGTCGCTGAGTGTGAAATGCCTGCGCCAGCCGAAGCGACTGACCCCGGTGAAGACGTACACCTCATCGCCTTCAATCGTCATCTCAACCCGGCCTGCGAGACACATCAGGCACATGGCGGTGAGCAGGACATCGCATGGAAGAAAAATCACCAGCGCGATCAATCCGAAGAAGAGATCACCATCGAAGCCGGTGGAGACAAACCAGGCACCGCCGATGATCCAGGCGAGCGTGAACGGCAACATGAACAGGGCCGCGCGGTTCGGTCCAAACGCGCTACCGACGCTGATCGCGGTGCCCTCCTGCCGCAGCCACATGCCTTCGGGAGGTCGGCCCAGATCGACCGCTTCGATCGCTATCTCGCGATCGATGCGCGGAAAGATGAGGTGTGCTTTGCACTGCGTGCAGAACACCTGGCCGGCGCCTTCGCTGTCGGT
This sequence comes from Phycisphaeraceae bacterium, assembly GCA_040902585.1. Lineage (GTDB taxonomy): Bacteria > Planctomycetota > Phycisphaerae > Phycisphaerales > Phycisphaeraceae > JBBDXA01. Next base: position 16,097 of record JBBDXA010000074.1, on the reverse strand, counting down.
AATGATCGCATCGTCGGCGGCTCCGCAGTGCGGGCAGACCAGATTCACGACACTTCGACTTTCGGCTGCCATCGGAGTGACTCGCTTTCAATAGAACCATCGCGCGACTGGATTGTATGCGACGGCCTGCCACACCGTCGTCACCGCCTCTCGTCAGCGACCGCGTTGCGATGTATCCTGTCCGCCCCAGTCGGAAATCTCTCTAACAGTACTGGAGCACCGTCCCGGCAGGGCGGTGCATTGACGAACGGACCCACACCAGCGCACCACCCTGCCGGGATGGTGCTCCAATCTTCCAATCTTCCCAATCGACACACTGCAAGGAATGTTTGCCATGGAATACGTCATGCCGGTTGCCGTGCACAACGCTCTCGTCGAGGCCGCGTACCGCCAGCGCGGGTTCACGCCGGAGGAGTGTGCCGTGGCGGCGAAGGTGAGCGAGTCGGCCGCGTGGCACGGCATCAAGACGCACAACGCACTGAAGGCTTTGCATCTGGATGATCACTTCGGCTCGGGCAACAAGACCAGCCCCGGCTGCGTGCCCGGCGCGACGATCATTCATCGCCCTTGCAAGTTTGAAGCGTCGCAGAAGTGGAACGCCCAGAAAAAGCTCGGCCAGGCCGTCGCCGTCGAAGCAATGGATACCTGCACCAGGCTCGCCGACAAGTACGGCATCGGGCAGGTCAGCGTCGATCACGCCTTCCACTATCTCTGGGGCGGCGGCTACGTGATGGATGCGGCGAAGAAAGGTTACATCGCCTACACCAACTGCACGGCGGCCCTGGCTGAGGTCGTGCCCTTCGGCGGCAAGTTCCCCACGCTGGGCACCAACCCGCACTCCTGGGGCTTTCCCACGACCGACGCCGTGGGCTTCCCCATCGTCATCGACTGGGCGACAAGCACCATCGCGATGGGGCGCGTGCAGCAGTTCAAACGCGAAGGCAAGCAACTGCCGCCGGGCTGCGCGGTGGACAAGGACGGCAAGGAGACCACCGATCCTAATCAAGTGTCTGCGCTGATTCCCTTCGGCGCGCACAAGGGCTACGGCATGTCGCTGATCAATGAGGTCATCGGTGCCTTCATCGGCGGGTCGCTGCCGACGATCCGTTCGCGCCCCGAAGCCGCGGCGAAGCTCGGCCCCGGCGGCACCGAAAAGACCACACCCAACTTTTACTTTCAGATCATTCACCCCGAGGCGCTGAGTTGCGGACACTTCGCCAAGGGCCGCGATCAGCAGGCGAATGTGAAGGCGGTACTCGAAGACATTCTCGGTCACGGCAACAAGGAGACGGGCAAGTGCATCCTGCCCGGCGAGTTGGAGCACAACAACGCGATGCGCAGCGAAAAGGCCGGCGGCCTGCTCTTCACCGAGGCGGAGATCGGCGAGTTCGCGCAGATCGCCGAGCAGACGGGCGCGGCGTTAGACAAGGGGAGTCTGAAGCAGGTGAATTGATTTGAAATTGCTTGTGAAACAGTAGATATGCCGTGTAGAATACGATTATGTCAACCGCACCTTCCAATTTTCCTGAGCTGATGTCCGCGGAGGAATTCCTTCGGCTGGAGAGCGAACAGCCTATGGAGTTGGTGCGCGGAAGGATCGTCACCATGTCCAGACCGGGGTTTCGGCACGGGCGTATCTGCATTCGCATTGCCATCCTGCTTCAACGTCACCTAGATCAGAACGACGCGGGCACTATCGTCGGCAATGATGCCGGCGTGATTACTGAGCGCAAGCCTGATACCGTGCGAGGGCCCGACGTGGCGTTCTATAGTTATGAACGCATGCCCAAAGGTGAAGACCCGGCTGGATATCCTGAACAATCGCCCGAACTGGTCTTCGAAGTGAAGTCACCGGATGACCGATGGAAGGCACTTCAAAAGAAGGTCGGTGAGTTTCTGGACTCCAACGTCCTGCTCGTCTGCATTCTTGATCCCGACACGAGAACCGCTCACGTCTACACGCCGGATGATCCGGTGCGCGTTTACGGTGCCGATGAGTCGATCACGTTCGCTCCGGTCCTTTCCGAATGGACGGTGCCGGTAAAACAGTTCTTCGAAGCAAGCTGAACCTTGGTCGATGGATCATCACTTCATTTCCCGGAGGTCTTACCCATGCTCATCCGTTCGCTTCGCATTGCCCTCGTCGCCCTGTGCGCTCTCCTCCTCTCCGGCTGCCTCGAAATCGCCGGCCAGCGCATCACCCTGAACTACGACGCGCAGAAGGATGAGCTTCACATTCTCATTCAGTACGACGGGATTCACGACTCGGGCTCGCCGGAACACGGCAAGGGCGAGGAGCAGGTTGCCAAGGCCGTCAAAGATGGCTCGGTGATGATCATGGACTGGCCGTTCACGTTTGACCTGGTGGAACTTCAACGCGCGCCTGTGCCCAACGACCAGCCGGAGGCGATCAAGGCGTTTACCGCGGCGGTGCAGAAGGACATCACCATCTCAGCGGTCGGCTATCACCGCGATCCTGACGGCCGCGTCGGCGGCACACAGCACATCGTCATCCGCCACGCCAAGGGTTTTTTTGTCAAGGCCAACGCGGCGATCGATCTGGGCATCACGATGAACGAGTCGGCACCCGATCCAGCCTTCGCCCGCACCCATGAGCATATTCGCAAGACTGCCGCCAAAGGCGGGCACCAGTGGCTTGAACTGGATGGCCACGCACTGAAGTTCAGCGTACCGGTACACCAACGCGAGTGGGCGACGATCAAGGCGAAGGCCCTGGGCGAACTCATTCAACAATTCCTCACCTGGATGCCCGAGGATGAAAAGGAAGACAACCAGGCGGTTGCGGCGCATCTGGGGATGATGCTTCAGCCACTCACTTCGATGCCGCTCTCGTACAGTGAAACCGGCAACATGGTCAGCCTTCGATTGGGCGACCCGAGCGTGCCGAGCACGCTCCGCCTTAAGACCGGCAAGACCTACAAGCCGAATCTTGAAGAGGCCGTCGAGCGGCATGTGTCGCGGAAGACCGACCCGGCCCTGGTGCGTGCGCTGCTCGGCGTGAAGGCGGAAAAGGATGATGCAGCCGTCGCGGCAATCGCGTCATGGATTCCGCACGAGGATCGTGTGCGGGCGATGATGGGAGCCGTGCGCGGCAACGATCCGACCCAGGCGGCGAAGGCGGTTGCGTGGCTGGAAAACTTCGCCGAGGCGTGGAATCAGAAAGAGGGCCTTCCCGCCGCTCCGCCGCCCGGAAAACAGACCGGCATCTATCTGGACGCATGGGCGAAGTGGCATGGTGCGATGATGCGCTTTCCTCTCCCAGAGGTGGAAGCATCCGATGACCGCCGGTGAGTCGCGCGGGTCCGCGCCGCCGATTTCGCGAACCTGCCGCAAGGCATTCGCGATTCCTATATATTGAATCGTCCACTGTCGGCGGGGCATTCGGCGGTGGCGGAGTCGGCGCGTGGAAACGGGAGATGCCCTGCAGCGTGCGGTTGCTTTTCTTTCTTCGCCACGGCTGGACGCTAAGTCGCAGCGGCTATCGCGGTGAATGGTTTACCCGACGCGAAAAGGCAGCGATGACGCCGGTCGCCACCTGAATCAGTCATGCCGCAAGGCCACAATCGGATCTTGCATGGACGCCCGGTAGGCCGGGTACAGTCCGAAGCCGATGCCCGTGGTCACCGCCACCGCCAGGCCCACGATGATGGACCAGCCCGCGACGTAAGGCTCGCCCATGCCCGGCTGCAAGAGGAGCGATCCGTACAGGGCCGCGCCACCGATGCCCACGATCACGCCGACCGCTCCGCCCACCGCCGAGAGCGTCGCCGTCTCCACGAGAAACTGCGCAACGATGTGCGAGCGCGTCGCGCCCAGGGCACGACGAATGCCGATCTCCCGCGTACGCTCCGTCACCGACGCCAGCATGATGTTCATGATGCCCATCCCGCCCACCAGCAGACTGATCGCGGCGATGGAGATGAGAAACACCGTGAACATGCGGCCGGTGCGCTCGGTCTGTTCGATGAGCTCCAGCGGCACGATGACGGTGACATCGCCCTTCTCGCCGTGTTCAAGCTGAACCATGCGTTCGATCTGCGCCGCCAGCGCGCGCACATCATCCTGCTCGCGGGCCTGGATGTAGATTTCCTCGAGCTGCACAACCATGCTTTCAAAGGAGCCAGTTTTGATGGTGACGACGCGATCGCCGAACTGATCGATCGCCGTCGACTTGGGCACGTGGACATCGAAGTTCAGATCACGTCCGACGAGGGCTGAGCCCGCGCCGCCCGCCAGGCCGACGGGTTTGAGAATGCCGACCACGCGGAAGGAGCAGTTGCCCGGGCCGTTGTAGACGATGATGTGTCCTTCCAGCGGATCCTCCAGCGGGAAGAGCTGCTTGGCGAGTTCGGCACCGATGACCGCGACGCGCTCCTGCCGGGCCTCATCCGTCGCCGTCAGGTACCGGCCGCGATCGATGCGAAGCGAGGTCACTTCGATGAGCTGGGGCGTGGTGCCGAAGGCCATGGCTGGAATCTGCTTGTACTTGCCGCCGACCTTCGTGCCTACGAGTTTCAAAGGCACGATCAGATCGACCACGCCGGAGCCCTGTGCCACCTGCATGATGCGGCGTTCGTCGGCATAGGTCAGGCCATAGTTGATGGTGCGCTGGCGCGACGAACTGGCCTGCTTGGACTGGGCCGAATCATCCGGCTTGCGCGAGCGCACGATGATATTCTTGGCGCCGAGCTTCTCGATGTCTTCCAGGGCCTTGCGTTTGTTGCCTTCACCGATGGCGACCATCGCGATGACCGCCGCGACGCCGAAGACGATGCCCAGCGCGGTGAGCAGCGAGCGCAGCTTGTGCAGCAGCAGGTTGGTGAAGCCGAGGCGGAGTGTTTCGAGGAGGAAGTTCATCGCAGTTCCACATCATAGCCGGTGGGTGCCTCAGGGAGCACCATCCCGACAGGGTGGTGCTATTGACGCACGAGAACCTGTTGCATCGTCGCACCCTCGCCTTACGTATCGCATCAGCACCACCCTGTCGGGATGGTGCTCCCATCGCGCCGAGCGGGATGACTACAATCACGCATCATGCCCACCATCGAAATCGGCACGGAATCCGAAGGCACCAACAACTGGTCGTACGAAGTGCGCGTGGTGGCTGACGGCATCACCTACGACTACGTGGTTACGCTGAGTTGGTCCGACTACGACCTGTGGTCGCACGGTCGCGTCGCGCCGGAGAAAGTGGTGAAAGCCGCGTTCGAGTTTCTACTGGAGCGCGAGCCGGCATCGAGCATCATGGCGAAGTTCGACTGCTCGGTCATCAGACGATTCTTCGCGGAGGTGGATCGGGAGTTGCCCAAAAGAGTGTGACGCATTCGGTTTCCCTCCGGGTGCCACGGCTCGACGAGGCTCTGCGAGGAGACCCGTGCCGGCGGTGCAAAGACTTGATTCCAACCCGAATCGCAGAACTCCGCACGGATCTCGTCGGCGGCCTCCACGAGCCGTGGCACCCCAAATCCAATCACTCCCCTTCCGTCACTATCGCCGCCCCCGCCTCCGCCGCCGGCAACGCCTTCATCTCGCTCAGTTCCGGTTCAATCATGTGAATCTCCACCGGCACCTCACTGTTCGACTTCGCACCCAGTTCCTCGAACACCTGTGCCTGCACCAGCACGCGCGAGTTGATCGAACCGATGAACTTGTTGAAGTGTTCACACGTCTTGTGCAGGGAATCGCGCAGCTTCTCCACGTGCCCCAGCGCAACACACAGCCGCTTGTGCAGCTCGACACCCGCTTCGGAAATCTTCTTCGCGTTCTCCGCAAGCTGCTGCTCGCGCCAGCCCATCGCCACCGCCTTCAATAGGGCATACAGCGTGCCGGGCGTGGCGATCAAGACATTCTTCACCAGGGCATCATCAATCAGCGAAGGCTTGCGCATCACGGCCGGCTGAAGGAACGATTCACCCGGAATGAACAGCACGATGAAGTCCGCGGACTTGAAATGCTCCTGGTACTTCTTCGAGGCGAGCGAGGAGACCTTCTGCTCGATCTGGCGCACGTGCTGATCGAGCTTCGCTTCGCGCACGACTTCATCCGTCGCTTCGGTGGCGTCGAGGAAGGCATCGATCGGCGTCTTCGCGTCGATGACGATCTCGCGCCCGCCCGGAAGCTTGACCAGCATGTCCGGGCGCAGGGCTTCGTCTTCGCCCTGCACATGCACCTGCTCGGAAAAGTCACAGTGTTCGATCATGCCGGTGAGTTCCGCCACGCGGCGGAGCTGCATCTCGCCCCACCTGCCGCGCACCTGCGGCCGGCGCAGCGCGGTCACCAGGTTGCGCGTCTCGGCCTGTAGTTGCTGCTGACTCTGCGCCATCTGCAAAAGCTTTTCGCGCAAGCCGCTGTAGGCTTCGGTGCGGGCCTTCTCGACCTCGGCGAGCGAGGTGTTGTACTTTTCCAGGGTCTCTTTGATCGGCCTTACGAGGCCATCGATCGCCTTCTCGCGCGATTCCAGTTGCTTGTTCGCCTCCGCCTGTTCGACTTTGAACTTTTCCCCGGCCAGCTTGAGGAACGATTCGCTGGATTCCTTCATCACATCGCCCGCCATCGCCTTGAAGGCTTCGCGGGCCTGGTTCTGGGCGGTATCGAAGGCTTTCTTCGCTTCTGTCTGAAGAACATCGTGTTCACGCATCAGACCGCGAACGCGTTCCTCCGCCACGCCGAGTTTCGTGTTGGCGTCGCTGATCTTCGTCTCCATCTCGCGCAGTTCATCCGCATACGTCCGCACCTGCGTCTGGGAGGCGGCGAGCTCACCATGGAGTCGATCGCGCTCGCCGCCCAAGGCGTTGCGCTGCGACAACAGCCAGACGCATGCGAGCGCGACGACGGCGAGCAGGATGCTGACGATGATGAGAGCGGGAACCACGACGCGATTGTAGCGTGATATGTGATCGGTGAAGTTGAAGGCGTGCCACCCAGGTTGTAATCAGGCTGTGAAATCGACGTGGCGGTAGAGATCCTGCTTGGCGGGGGACTCGGAATCCTTCGCGGGTTCCTCAGCCTCCTCGTCGGCGGCAACATCCTTTGCTTCATGTTTGGCGTGCCGTTCCTGATCCGGATGGTGATCGTGCTCGGGCACATCTTCATCCACGCGGACTTTGGAAACGAGATTGGCTTCGTCGCCTTCTTCGACGGCCTCGAAATGTTCACTGAGCTTTTCGCGCACCTTGCGCGCGTCGGCCGCCTGATCGGTCCGGGCCCGATGCTGGGCTTTGCTCACGTGCCCGGCCTGAACCGAACTCTGAGCGACGCTGCCCGCGATGCCCATGCCTAATGTGCTCATGACGAGGCTCCAGATTCCCGCCTCTCCAATACAGGGATATCGGCTCTTTTTTCAGGAGGCTTGAAGACCGCATAACTGGGGAAAGTCCTGAGTCCTGAGTCCTGGGTCTTGAGTCTCCTGTCTCCTGCTCTCACCTCACGCTCGTCGGCGGTTTATCCGCCTTACTGATATGCCACGTAATGCCACGCCCGAGCAGCTTCGTGATGCGGCTGCGATAAACAGGCAGGTACGGCCGCTCCGTCTGCGTGTGGCCGGCGAGAAGGATCATGGTGCCTTGTGCCAGCGCATCGAGCACCTGGTGGTGTCGCATTTCACCGGTGAAGAAAGCATCAACCGGGCCCGCATCGGAAAGGAGCGAGCCGCCCGCGCCGGCACAGAAGCCGACGGTGCGCACATGCTTTAACCCCCGCGGCAGGGCGACTTCAAGTCGCCCTGCCCGGAGTTGCTTTTTCAAACGATCGATGAAAGTCTTCACCCCCAGCGGCTTATCCAGCGTGACCACCCGCCCCTGCCCGACGCCTTCGCCGCCGGAGCTGGGCGGCAAGTCGAGGCGGATCAGATCGAACGCGGGCTCTTCATAAGGATGGGCCTTCATCAGCGCGGCCACGACCTCCGCCAGCCGCGCGGCGGGCACGATGGTTTCCAGGCGACGTTCGATGGTACGTTCGAGTCGGCCTCGCTTGCCGATGGTGGGGTTCGTCGTTTCTCCGCCGCGGAACGTGCCTTCGCCTTCGATACTGAAGGAGCATTCGCTGTAATCGCCGATCTGTCCCGCACCAGCCTTGCAAAGGGCAAAGCGCACGGCATCGAGATGCTCGGGCGGGATGAAGGCGACGAGTTTATAGGGCCGGTCTTTTTTGGTGGCGCTGGCGGGTTTGATGGGGCGGATCGCGCCGCCTGTGGCGAGGGAGCCGTGGGCGGCGGTGTGGCTGACGGCTTCCATCACGCCGGGCAGGACGGATTCGCAGAGCCAGTCGTTGACGCCGCCGGGCGCAGAGTCGAGCGCGGTGTGCGGCGAGTAGATGGCGATCTTCCGCTGCACCGCTTCGATGAGCAGTCGCTGCTTCCAGTGCTTGGTGGTCAAGGCGGGAAGTGGATCGAAGATAGGCGGGTGATAGGCGACGATCATGCCGACGCCCAGGCGAATCGCCTCGGCCATGACCGGTTCGGTGAGATCGATGCAGAGAAGAGCGCAGGGCTTGCGCTTGGGATTGTGGGGAATGATCCAGTCAAGATCGCCCACGTGCAGGCCGACCTTATCCCATGACTCGGCCAGGTGCTCGGGGGCAAGCTGATGCAGGGCGTACACGACGTCGCGAACTCGCATGGTGTCAGGTTATCCGCAAGCGAGGGATTGTGCAGGGTCGCGGCGAAGGAGGCCGAAGAAGTGATGGGGAAAGGAATCAAAGGAAAGACCATGCCCGCCACTGAAACTCCAACGATGTCGCCCGCCGGTGTCCGTGTCGCACAGAAGCTCGATGCCCTGCGCCAGGTCCAGTCGCAGGCGGAGCATCGCGTGAAGATCGGCACGCAACTGCTCAAGGCCGCGGAGGCCCACACGCAGCACACGCGCAGCTATGTCGAGGAAGTTCGCGCCGAGCAGAACGAACTGCGCGAGAAGCTGGAGAAGGATGTGGCGGCGGCCCTGCATCAATATGACCAGTGGGTCGGCACGATCGATGAAAACCTGACCCGCCGGCTGGAGAAGATCGAGCATCGGCTGGATGCGGTCGAGTTGCATTGGATCGAGTTGGAATCGCGGGTGTCGAAGCTGATGAAGCGGAGCGAGGCGCTCATGGACCGCAGCCAGGCGATCATTGAGGTGGTCGCGGAGTTGGAGGATGAGGAAGTGCCTGATGAGATGGAAACGATAACAGGTGATCCGTCCCTCGTGTCGTCTGCCCAAGCGGCGATGGCTCCAGTGACGAACGCCGCAGACATTCCAAGCCATGTAAAGGAAAGTACCCCTGCGGCTCCGCTCGGCGACCGGGCTAATGACAATCTCTATTCCCGACTGATTCGTGACCTTAAAAATCGTGATTGACCTCTCTTCGCCGGGGCAAATCCATCACAGGTCTGTTGCGACGATCGGCTCACTTGCTATATCGCGGGGGCTGGTTTACCATTCTGGCTCATCGTCGCCTCATTCGAGGAACTACGCGGGGTTAACGAACAACGACTGATATTGAATGGGAGCAGTCATGCGCAATTCGGTTTCATCTGCCATCACTGATCACTCGACCCACCGGACTCTTCTTACAGCGCGATTGGTCCTCCTCTTCACGGCAGCGACGATCCTGACAGGTTGCGCCACCGACGAAGCGTACCGCTACTACGCGACCGAGACCTACCCCGCCAAAGACGCAAGAGAAGTCGAGCTTCTCTCCGAACCTCCGAGTCGGCCCCACGAAGTCATTGCCGATTTTCAAGCCCGCGGCGCATCGGCCAGCTACATGCGAAAAAGAGCTGCGGAGATTGGTGCCGATGCGGTCATTGTCGTCACCCTGGGGGGATATCGAAGTCCTCACGAGAAGTGGGCAAGTGATGACAGCCACAGCACGTCGTATACGCGAATTACCGCCACCGCCATCCGTTACAAAGAGGGACCATGATCATGAAAACGCTTCGATTCACCGGTTGTTCCTTTGTCGTCCTCGCAGGCCTCCTGATGGGTTGCGTCAATGTGGATGTCACCAAGACAGGCAAGGGATCTTTTGCCCCCACCCGGCCTGATGACATCCAGGTGCTCATGACCGTGCCGCCCAAAGCCGACTACACGGAACTGGCCACCATCAGCACAGCGGGGTGGTCAACCTCGGAAACCGCCAAGATGCACAACGCCTTGCGCACCAAGTCAGCGCCGATGGGAGCCCATGCAGTGATTCTGACCAGCACGGGCATTCATCCCGCAACTGGCCTGTTCAGTTCACCGACGATGTGGGCCAATGGTGTTGCTATTCGCTTCAACAATCCGCCGGCACCCGGTGCCAACTGATCCGGCGATATTCCCATCGATGACATTCAGATAGCGGTACTGTGCGCGCCGGCCGTGCAGCTGTTGTCGTTCAGGCAGGTCCATCCGATCGCTGACTGCGCGGCAACGTCGCCCCCCTACAACGCGCTGCGATTCCTCAGCAGGCACCTTCAATTGCGCTCGTCAGTTCAACGCGATGCCCGTCGAAGTCGGCAACAACGGCACGACGACCCCAAGGTGAATCAGCGGGCGGCGAGATAATCGTGCCGCCGATTGCGACCAACTTTGCAACGGTCTCATCAACAGAATTCACGGCGAATCCGATACGTGTACCGGTCGTCGGGACTGCGCCATCGGGAAGCGGGTAAAGCTCGAGCACAAACGCGCTCCATTCGCAGGCATAGTGCTGAGGACCCGTGCCATGAGCGTGCTTCTTGAATTCAAGCCCCAGCGCGCGATAGAACTCCACAGCACGATCGATGTCGGGCGAACGGATTACGACGAGATTGAGGCGCGGGTCAGGCATGTCCATAAACTGCTCACTCACGACCAGCATCTGCTGCGCGCTGCGGGACAGGTGCATACAAGGCTCGATGAAGACATACAACGCACGGGTGCTCGTCGACTGTTGTGGACGGTTAGCCGGAACGACGAATCTCGTCGCCACATTCAGGACAGTCACATCGACCGGCAGAGATCGTTCCGCGCAAATCATATCCGCACGATGCGCATAGTGAGGGATCAGGGAGATGAAGATACCGCCGCAGCGCAACCATTAACCAACCTGCAATGGCCACTGCGACCATCACCAGCACATACTGCAACTTCCCGTCGCCGATTCGCTCAACGCAAGATGGAAATCCATACCCTCGACGACCTTGTGACATCGCGAAGATGAGCTCACCCGCCCACAGCACGCAAACACCGATGGGCGGACCAAGCCACACCGGATTCACCGCGCTGTACACCACAATCAAGAAGGCGGGGATATAAAAAATCGAGAGAGGGGGCCATATCCACGCTGACTCCGACAGCGCCCGACAGAGCGCCACGTGCAGAAGTGGTACCAGGCAAAGACCAGCAAGTTGAATGGGGCGACCAATCATCGTGAGTCGCAGATGCTTATTCATTCGATCCACACCTTGATTGACGCGCCCAGTCCCTCACCCCATCGTCACCGCCGGCTTCATCAGCACGCGCTGGAGCTGCCGGATCGCCTGCTTGATGCGCTGTTCGTTTTCGACGAGCGCCAGGCGGACGCAGCCTTCGCCCAGGTCGCCGAAGGCGCTGCCGGGGGTGATGGCGACTTCGGCCTGATCGACCATGGCCATGCAGAACTCCGTCGCGCTGCCGCCGTAGGGTGCGAGGTGTTCGGGGTTGACCTTGGCCCAGACGAACATGGTCGCGCGCGGCGACTCCACTTCCCAGCCGAGCTTTTCCAGGCCCTGCACGAGGACATCGCGGCGCTTCTCGTAGATGCGGGCCTGTTCTTCGATGTGTTTGTCGCCTTCGCGCATGGCGATGATCGCGGCGATCTGCACCGCCTGGAAGATGCCGTAGTCGTAGTAGCCCTTGATGGTCGAGAGGGCCTTGATCATCTCGGGATGCCCGCAGCAGAACCCGATGCGCCAGCCGGCCATGTTGTAAGGCTTGCTGAGCGTGGTGAACTCGACGCCGAACTCCTTCGCGCCGTCCGCCTGCAAATAGCTCGGGGCTTTGTAGCCGTCGAAACAGGTTTCACCGTAGGCGAAGTCGTGCAGGACCATGACCTGATGCTTGTCCGCGAGGCGAACGACGTGGTCGTAGAACCAGGGCTCGACCGTCATCGCAGTGGGGTTGTGCGGATAGTTGAGCACGATCGCCTTGGGCTTGGGCGTCAGGCTGGTGAGCACGTGATCAATGCGCTCGAGGAAGGCATCATCATTGCCCAGCGGCACGGCAATGGTCGAAGCACCGGCGAGAATAATCGCGTAGGTGTGAATCTGGAACGCGGGGTTACCGACGACGGCACTGTCACCGGGGCCCAGCAGCGCGAGGCACATGTGGCTGAAGCCTTCCTTCGAGCCGATGGTCGCCATGATCTCGGTTTCAGGATCGAGCTCGACGCCCCACTTGCGTTTGTACTTGTTGGCCATATCCCGGCGAAGGTTGTAGACGCCCGCGCCGATGGAGTAGCGACTGTTACGCGGGTCGGCGGCGGCTTCGCGCAGCTTGTCCACAACAACATCCGGCGGCGGGTCGGTGGGGTTGCCCATGTTCAGATCGATGACATCGGCGCCCGCCTTGCGGCGGTCGTAGATCATCTGCTTGAGCTTGCCGAGCACGTAGGGCGGCAGGCGGTCGATACGGGATGCGGGGCGGATTTTCATTGAGTACTGCTATTCCGTTGCCGGGTCGTGTTCCTCATCGGCTTTCGCGCCGTGTCGGAATCCGACGATCTCAACCAATTGTCTCTCGTCGCTCACGCAATAGAAGACAAGATAGTCACCAAAGTTGACTTTTCGAATTTCACGTTTGCGGGCCGCGGTCTCCCGCTCTGATACGGCGAATCGTTTCGGCCATTCGCACAGACTGTCCATCAGATCAAAGAGTTTGTTTAGCCAGTTGTCTACTGTCCGCCCGGAAACCCGCTCCCTGCGGAAGTAGGCGACCTGCGCACGAATCTGTGCGTGTGCGGCATCAGTGTAAACGACGCGGTAGATCATCGCTTCAGTTTGATGTCGAACTCGGCGGCGATCTCACGAATGCCTTCGCGAGCGTCACGCACACGACCGGCTTTGATGTCTTCCAGCCCGCGGTCAATACATTCCAGATTCTTCGCCAACTCCGTTTCGGCGATGAGCTCGCGGTATGCCTGCGGGCTCAACATCACCGCTGCGGTTTCCCCTTCGCTCGTCAGAAACAGCGGCCGGTTCGTCTCCCGGACCCGCCGCACGTGATCGGGCAGATGAGCCTGCGTTTCCGCCAGGGTTTGGGTGTCAACTTTTTGCATGGCTTTCGATCCGGGCACCCACGCACGGGAGTGCGTGGGCTTTGGTTTCTACTATCGATCTACCTTTCTATCGTAGCCTTCAATACTCCCCTCACTCTGCGAACATTTCCTCTTTCTGCTTTTCCCAGCTTTGCCGCAGCGTTCGATCCGTCACCAGCAGATCCGCATCCGCCAAAAGCTGCCGTGCCAGGGTCTGCATGCGCACCCGCTCCAGGTTGCGGCGAAGGCGATTGGTCAGGTCCGCCTGAACATCGGCTAATTTTACCGTGCCGCCGGGGATTTTCTTTTCCAGCTTGATCAGGGCGAAGCCGCGGTCCATGGCGATGGGGTCGCTGATCGTGCCTTCCTCCAGACCCGTCACCGCTTTGCGAATGCCTTCGGGCCAGGTCGGGTCCACGGGGCTGACGGGGGCGAGCAGGCCGCCCTGCACTTTGCTGGTATCCGTCGAATGTTTCACCGCCAGATCCATAAAGGAAGCAGCCGCTCCGCCTTCGCCGCGGGCCTGGCGCAGGACATCGGATGCTTTGTTCAAGCTTTCGAGCATGATCAGGCGGATTTCGTAGCGCGGGCCGTGCTCGATCTCGAATGCCTGCTTGATGACCTCCTCATTGATCACGACTTCATCGCGCACCAGGGCTCGCATCGCGGCATTGCGCCACAGGAGCTTGTCGAACCGCTGATCGCCCAGGCCCCGCCTTCGGCGCAGTTCGCGAAGCAATCGCACGGCGTTATCGTCGTTGTTCGGATCAAGCGAACGCAGCAAGAGGGCCTTTTCCTCGGTCACCTGGGTCTTGGTCAGGGTGATGCCACGCTCGCCCAGGCGGCGCTCCACGCGACGGTCGAGGATGAGTTCAGCCAAAACTTGTCCGCCCACGGCTTCGTACAGTGCGGCCTTCAGATCGTTATCAGTGATAGGTCGGCCGTCCAGATAGGCGATCGCGCCAGCGTTGGGCGTGGCGGCCTTCCCGTTATTGGCCCCGGCGGCGTTGGAATCACCCCCGAAAAGGGAGGATGAACCGGACTGGCAGCCGGTCAGCGTCAGGGCCATAATGCCGATAAACAGGAAGCGCATGTGCATCCCGGCCACGCTAAGATGCAGTGGCAGGGATGTCAATGAGAGCGATGAGCCGTGAGCGGTGAGCTTTGAGCAAAACACTCAAGGCATTCAACACGATCACCAACGGGTGGTAATCTGGCTCAAAGCTCAAGACTCCAAGCTCAAAGCTTAAAAAAATGAAACAAGAACCTCAAGTCATTCTCTGTCCTTACTGCGGTCACGTGCAGGTCGTGCCCGACAACGCGTCGGTGCCGGACCAGTGCGCCGAGTGTCGCGGACTCTTCGAGCCGCTCAGCCGCCGCGCCACGCAGATTTCGATGGGCCCCTGGTACATCCGCGACAAGAAAAACCCCTTCCGCCCCGGTGCGAGCTTTGAAGTCATCTCCAAGATGGCGCGCAACGGCCGCATCAAACCGACCACCGTCCTGCGCGGGCCTTCGACGAAGCAGTTCTGGTCCGTCGCCCGCAACGTGCCCGGCATCTCCCACCTCCTGGGCTACTGCCACAAGTGCAACGCCAAGGTGAAAGCGGACGACAAGGTCTGTCACGCCTGCGGCGAGAAGTTCGACGAACCGAAGGAACGCAACGAGCTGGGCCTGGCGTATCGCACCGCGGCTGAGGCGGCCGCGGCGCAGAAGGCGCTCGAAAAGGAAATCGCCCAGCTCACCGGCCAGCCCACTGCGGGCTCCTCAGGGCCGGCCAAGCCCTCCGCGCCCGGCGAAGGTTTGCTCGATGAAGTGCTCGGCGTCAAGGGTGGATCCTCGCTCCTCAACTTCGCCGGCGGGCCTTCCAACGGCGAAGGGGATGCCAAGCCCAAGGGTGCGCCAAAGAAAGCCCCGCCCCTCCCGCCAGCAGCGCCGGCCGCGTCAGGTTTCGCGGCGGGCTTCACCTCGGGTGCCGCCGCTCCCGAAGCCGCTCCGCGCGTGGTCGATGCCTTCAGCCTCGGCGGCGAAATGGATGACACCGGCGAAGACCCCACCGAACGCAAGCAGCGGACCGCCAACACCATGACCTGGCTGCTGGTGGGCTTCAACGCCCTGGTCATCGTCGTGCTTATCGCCCTGCTCGTCCTCAATAAAGGCAAGCCCGCTGAGTCGCAGACACCGACGACACCAGGCAACAACAACACCGGCAGCACAGGCAACTCGGCGAACACGAACGGCGCGGGCACTCGCGTCGCGACCAACACGCCGACGACCCCGCCCAAGAACACCAACACGACTACCAACACGCCGACGAATACACCCGTGACGCCGCTGCCCGTCACGCCTGAGTTGACCGTGGAGGAAGCGACCAAGCAGTACAACGAGATGCTCAAGATGTGGGAGCAGGCGCAGGACGCCTACAAGCGTGATGAGTTGGAAGGCGCGCTGACGTTGTTGACGAAGATTCGCGATGAGTATCCTCGCAAGAGCCATCCTGATGATCTCTACGAGAACATTGCCAACGTCACGTCAGAAATCGTCCGTCGGCGTTCCGCTTCGGAAGACCTGGCCAAGGTCGATGAAATGAGCGCCCTGCTCACGTCCGCTTCCACCATGGTCAAGGCCAACAAGCTTCAGAGCGCGATCGACATCCTTTCGCAGGTGCGCGACACGTTCCCCGCCCGACTGCATCCGACCAATCTCGAAGTGGAAATCGGCAAGTTGAAGAAGGAAATGGAACGCCAGAAGAACGCGAAGTTTTTCGGCCAACCGACGGGTTGATGTTCAGGGAGTACCATCGGCGGGAGCACCATCCCGACAGGGTGGTGCTAATGACTTAC
>JBBDXA010000073.1:0-6485 GCA_040902585.1 Phycisphaeraceae bacterium | reverse complement strand
GCGTTGAACTTGCCGATCGCCTCGCGGGCCTTGACTTCATCGCTGCCCATCACCGCGACGCCGATCAGGCGCGGCAAGGGCGCGGTCTGCGTCGCTTCCGCCTGCGCAGCCGCGCCTTCGACAAGCTGCTGCACCGTTCGCGTCGCGCCGGCGATGGCTGCGTCATCGGCACCGCAAAGGATCGTCCAGTGCGCCTGCGAACAGGCTGCGGGCAGGTCTTCCTCGCGCGGCGGCGAAGGCAGGTGAATGAGCCAGTTGGCGACGGGCATGTCCAGATCACGCGACAGGCGATGCAGCCGTTTCAAAAGCACATCGCCCTCCGCCACGCTGCGCAGCGGTTCGTCGATGCCCGCGCGGATCGCCTGGCGCTCGGCGGTGACCAGTTCCAGATCGATCTGATCGCCGGACAGATGCAGGATGCCGACAGGCCCGCGCTGCTGGGCGAGATGAAACGCATACTGCGTCAGCCAGGGTCCGCCGAAGCCGGGAAGATTGCCGAGGAATACCGCTTCGACATGCACCGGCACAGGCGGAGCATCGTCGTAGTCACTGGTCAGGCGCATGGCTGGTTTGCTGTGGTCCTCCCGGGCCGGGCGAGGGGAGTCTCCATCTCGCGGAGCGAGATGACTACTGCCGAGGCGGATCGATTCAGGCCCATCCAACTCCTCGACGGCTGTGTGCGTCGCAGGTCGGCTCGGCTTGGAAGCGGCAACGTCATCACCGCCCTCCTCCTCGCGAGACTTGGGCGGAATTCGTTGCGGCCCCTTGCGCGGCGGCGTACTCACGCCGGTCAGAAAGAGATCAGCCAGCGCGTCAAGCGTTTCGTTCGTGCGGGTGTCATCCATGACGGTTCCAGGAAAAGTTAAGAGTGAAAAGCGAAAGGTACAAAGTTCAAACCGCACTCTTCACACTTTTCACTTTTCACTTCCTACTTTGCACTTTCCAGATTCCACTTTCCACTTTCCACTTTCCCCACCTCATCCTTCCACGTCCACTTCGACCACGTTGTTCAACTCGCCGAAGGGATTCGACTCCACGTAATTATTAAACGGGTCCTGCTGCCATTTGCCATCGACCACCAGCCGATAGCGATATCGCCCCGGCGGCACGGGCACGCACGCCTGCCAGACATTGAGCCGATCATCCTGACGCAGCGGCGTGCTCTGCGGGTTCCAGTTGTTGAAGTCCCCCGCAATGGCGACCTGATGCTTGCTGCCATCCAAAGGCTGCACGAAGAGCAGCCCCTGCGAGGTGTGACGCACGCCGTATAGCTTGGCGAGTTTCTCCGATAGCGAAGGGGTTCGCGCGGGCATCGCCGGCATCGGGAGTTCGGCAGGTGCGGGCTTGGGCGGCTGAGCAGCCCGTTCACGCGCGACATCCGGATCGGTCGTGATCTTCGCCGCGAGCTGAGCCGTGCGCTGCGAAAGGGCGCGGGCGCGTTCGACCAGTTCCGCAGCCCTGCTCAGGGCTGGTCCCGCAATGCCGCCCGCCGCGGCACCGACCGGCTCGTGTATCTCATCCACGCCGGGCACCTCAGGCGGATTCGACTTGAGCCAGGAGACGAGCTTTTCAAAATCCTGGTAGCCGCGGCTGCCCGGATCGTACTCCGTGATCGCCTGACCGAAGCTCGCGGCCTCTTTGAGCTTGCTGTTGAAATGCACGACCACCGGCAACAGTCGATCGCCGAACTGCCTGCGCAGCTCCGCGAGGATTTCCCGCGCGAGTTTCGTGCGCACGTCGTACATCGTCGCGAGTGCTTTGAATCGCACGTGATGCCCGGCCCGGCGGGCGAGCATGTCGATGGTCTTTTCCTGTTTGATCGAGCCGTGCATCGCGAAGTAGCCGGTCTCGACGGGGACGATGACTTCGTCAGCGGCGCGGAGGGCGTTGAAGGTGAGCAGGCCGATGGAAGGCGGGCAGTCGATGATGCAAAAGTCGTACTTGTCGCGAACGGTGGAGAGCACTTGCTGCATCCGCCGATCGCGATCAGGCGCAGCGGCGAGCTCCGCTTCGAGCCCGGCCAGGGCCATGGTGCAGGGCGCGAGGTCAAGGTTGCGGGCGATCTGCCAGACGATGTCACTGAAGCCGATGCTGCCATCGAGCCCGGCGCGCAGGATGTCGCCGATGTGCCGCTCGATCTGGGCTTCGGGGACCGCCAGGCCCAGGGCGCAGTGCGACTGCGGGTCCATATCGACCAGCAGCGTGCGCTCGCCGTGCTCAGCCAGGACGGCGGAGAGGTTGATGGCGGTGGTGGTCTTGCCGCAGCCGCCCTTCTGATTAATGATGGCGATCGTCCGCAACTGGGCGTCCTTTCATCCGTGAAGGACGGCAAAGCCGTCACTGCCCATCGTCATCCCCATGCCTCGGCTGCGGCGCTGATTTCGATCAGCGAAGCATCACCGCGGGGAGTTGCGATCCGAGCCCGTGTGAACTGGAGCGACAGAAGATCAAGCTTCGCGCCGCAGGGCAAAGAGATGCGCCGGCGGGCATGGCTCGATCTCCCGTCTCGACCGGTTCCGCGCAGGCTGGCGAAAGAGTCTACCACGACCTCTCTGCACGGAACAATCCGTGCGCAGCCCGCGCTGGAAGCGTTATCGGGGCCGGCACCTCCAAAACTTGAATATCAATACTGGGAAGGGGGATTCGGGAGGGGATGGAGACAGGAGACAGGGGACAGGAGGCAGGAGGCAGGAAACAGAGATCACGAATCTTCAAAGCCCACCCACTCCTGTGGGTGGGTGCCCCAGCCCTTTCCGGGACCGCTCATTTTTCGCTCGATCGCGTCACCCAGTCATAGGTCGGCACCACGCGGCCATTCGAGAATCGCAGGCCCTTCGGGTTGGTCGGCGAGGTAAGCCCGTTGTGCTGTACGGTCGCTGTCGCACGGACGAGGATCGCTTCGACGTCCAAATGCTCAATCGCCGTCACTTCGCCTTCTTCCGAGATACCGTTGGTGTTGCGGTCGAACCAGACGGCAATGCCCTTCAGTTCCTCGCCGCGCAACTCGCCGTCACGGTTGTCATCCAGCGCGGACATCGCTTCGTAGCCATCTTTCCAGAAGAGCCACCAGGTGACAGAACCAAACATCTGTCGTCCGGACGTAATGCGGCCCGTACCCTTTGGATCCCACACGAGGAAGCCCGTGGTGGGTTTGACCCAAGGCCAGCGCTCCCCAACACCGTCGCCGTTGAGGTCGAACGGAACCGATGCATCAGGCTGGAGCAGGTCCGCCATCTCGCGGTGCTCCTCAAGAGAGAAAACGATCGGCGTGATGAAGAAGACGACTTCTTTCTTCTCCACGTTCGACACATACAGCTTGCAGGTGCGCACTTTCCCTTGCTCGGCCTGCCTGATGCCGCGACCAGTGACCAGCGCCACATATTGCTTGGCAGCCTCGTAACTGACAAGGTCATTGCGATCATCGATTGACTCTAACTTGGGCAGCTTCTTGACGTCATCCTTGAAGGAGGCTTCGTAGGCCGCGAGGTAGGCTTTGATCGCCTGTTCATACCAATAGGCGTAGAGCAACTGCTTCACCTGAGTGCGCACTACTTCGTTCTCATGCTCGCGATGCGGCGCGATGAGAAGAATCGCATCCTCGATCGATGCACTCAGCTTCTTCGAAGCCGCCTGTCGCTGGGCGTCGCTGCCGGTTAGCAACTGCTTGACCGTCGGCTCCCACGCCTTCACCTGTTCCGGCGTGGGCTTCTTTCCTTCGAGGGAATCGCCTGGCGGCAGGCCGATTTTCTCCGCCTGAGCCGACCCGGTACGCAGTGCGGTGGCGAAACCAAGCTGGCAAAGCCCCGCCGAAGGCTGCAACTCGACTGACTTGCGATAGTTCGCGACCGATTGCTTCAAGTGTTCAAGTAGGACCGCTTCATCTTTCACCTTGCCATCTCCCCGTTGAATCTCCGGGTTGACCGTGACATTGGGCAAAAGCTTGCCACGGTCGCCATCGGTGATGCCTCCCGTGAGCGTGGTCGACTTCAGAGCATACGCAAGGCTGTGAATCCGGCCGAGCATGTAATAGCCGCGCGGGTCCTTGGGATGAGCCTCAATGTACGCTTTGGAAAAATCGACCAGGCGATCCACCGGCGACTGAGGTGGCAGAATCCACATGCCGTACGCCCGCTCTCCACCCGCGAATCCGATGACCGCGGCGACGAGAACGGCCAAAACGAAAAAGGAATGGTTGCGCATGGTCACCACCTTGCATGAGGGCGGAAAGGACTACCGTATTATGCACCGGCTTCACCCAGACGCCTAATGGTGCCTTCGGGCTCCTATTCAACGCGAGTACTCGAAACCTACCCTGAACGCCCGCCAATAGAGCAATGACCGCTCGCGATTGGCCCTTCAACGGAGTTTGTCATGCACCGCTTCGTCTTCATGTTCCTGCTAATGTTTGCCGCCCCCGCCTTCGCCTCCGACTGGCCGCAGTGGCGCGGCCCCAACCGCGACGGCGTCGCCCCCGACTCGCCGCCCCTGAACCGCCTCACCACCGACACCGGCCTCGCGCCCGCCTGGGTCAGCGAAGCGATCCCCTCCAGCGGCAACGGCGGGTGGGGGTCGCCTGTCGTGGCTGATGGCAAGGTGTATCTTTTCGTTCACTCCAAGGTCCGCAAGGCCGGCGAGAATCTGGGTCGGCCCAAGTTCCCCTGGCTGCCTCCCGAAAAACGCGGCCACCTCACCCCCGCCGAGTACGACGACTACGAAAAGAATCGCCGCGATGAAGATCAGGCCCGCGCCAAGATCGAGCAGTTCTTCGAGACGCTCTACTGCCTTTCGCTCGACACCGGCAAGACGCTCTGGAAGAAACAGGTCAGCTCGGTCTACTCGCGCTTCGTGCAGTCCGGCACGCCGGTGGTGGTGGATGACCGCGTCTACGTGCTCGGGGCCGGCCGCATGGCTCGGTGCTTCGATGCCAAGACCGGCGAGGAACTCTGGTCCAAACGCCTGCCCGGCGACTACCGCGATGAGTTCATGATGAGCAGCTTCGCCGTGGCCGACGGCGTCGCGGCGGTCCTGGCCGGCAGCCTGTTCGCGCTCGATGCGAAGACCGGTGACATCCGCTGGGAGGGCGACAAAAAGCAGACCAGCGGCACGCACTCCAGCCCCGCCGTCTGGACGCACGAAGGCTTTACCTTTTTCATCGCCAATGTCGCCGGTGCGACGGCCTGTTTCGAAGCCCGCAGTGGCGTGGAAATGTGGCGCGTCAAATCGCAGGCCAGTCAGAGCACGCCCATCGTCTCCGGCAACCTGCTGCTCACCTACGGCTCCTCCCGCCGCGGCGGCCTGCGCTGCTACAAACTCATCCCCGGCGAGGCAGCCGAGGAACTGTGGACCTACACCGGCGCGAGCGACCCCGGCTCCAGCCCCGTCATCGTCGCCGGCCACGTCTACGTGCAGGGCGAACGCACCCTCGCCTGCGTCGATCTGAAGACCGGCGATGAGAAATGGCAGACCGAACTGAAACACGATGACCCGCGTTACACCTCGCTCATCGCCGCGGATGGCAAAGTGCTCTACGCCTGTGAAGGGTTGCTCTGGTTCGCCGCCGAGCCCGCGAAGTTCACCCCGCTGCTCGACCTGAAAATGGATGACACCGGCGTGATCGCCACGGCTGATGTGCATCGCAAACGCCTGAATCTCGACGAACTTAAAGCCCAGCCCGATGGCGAGAAGAAAGCTGAACAGCTCTACCGCAGCAAGGTCGAACGGCAGGGCCCGCTGAAGTGTTCATCGCCCGCCATCGTGGATGGCCGACTGATCGTGCGATTGAAGGATGGCCTGGTTTGCTACGAGCTGACCGATCGCAAGCAGGCGAGCCGGTAAGGAATCGGGTGGCTGGGGCTGTCTTGGGTGGCTGGGGCTGAGGCTCGGCGAAGCCCCGGCCTGAGTGGCCCGGCGTGCAAGTGAACATAGGGCGATTCGGGCCGGGGCTTCCGCGGACTCCAGCCCCAGCCACCCGACGTTATATTGAATCCGTCTCTCCCCGAAGGAGCTGCGCATGCGACTGCCCACACGAATCTTCATCGCCCTCGCCCTCGTCCTGCTCGCCGCCTCACCGCTCTTTGCGCAGGCGAAGAAGCAAGGCCCGTTCGATCCGATCGAAGACAACCCGAAGCTGCCGCGCGTGCTGCTCATCGGCGATTCGATCTCCATCGGTTACCACCTGGACGTCCGCGCCATGCTCGAAGGCAAAGCGAATGTGCATCGTCCGCCCACCAACTGCGGCCCGACGACCAACGGCCTGAAAAGCCTCGACGCCTGGCTGAAGACCGGAGGCGCAGAGAAAAAATGGGATGTCATTCACTTCAACTGGGGCCTGCACGATCTGAAATACCAGAACGAAAAGGGCACGCTCGTCGATGTGAAGGCCGGCAAGCAGCAGGTGCCGCCGGAGGATTACGAGAAGAATCTGCGCGAGCTGGTGGCGAAGCTGAAGAAGACCGGCGCGAAGCTGATCTGGTGCGCGACGACGC
>JBBDXA010000072.1:0-6549 GCA_040902585.1 Phycisphaeraceae bacterium | reverse complement strand
CAGGGCATTATCATCTTCTCACCCCGCCGCTGCCTCACCCTCTCCACCGAATGGGGGCAGGCCCAAGCTCCGAAGACACCGCTTGCCCATGCCACCCCAACTGATCTTGCCTCATAATGTGGTCGCGGTCGGAAAAAGAGGCCGCCCGGCGCGGGGCGTCGGGCGGCCGATGAAGGATCAGGTTGCTATTCAGGAGAAGGGGTCACGTCGCAGGTTCGAAGCGGAACTTCTGTCCGCCGATGGCGGCTTCGAACATCAGGCCGCCGCGACCGCTGGTGAAAACGAGGACGCCGTTTTCGTAGTTGACATCGGTGGAGGCGGCCTTGTTGGCGGCGATCGCCGAGGCCTGCGCGGCGAACTCCATGTTGCCGCGTTTGAAATGTTCCAGCGCGAACCTGTCGCGGAAGAGGATCAACTCGGAATAGCTCTGTCCGCCGAGCTGGGCACCGACAGTGGCCTGCGAGAGGTCGGCATAACCGATGAGGTTGCCCTGCTCGTAGACCATGCCGCGGCCGTACGCCCCGCCTATGCCGATCGCGCCTTTGGTCACGTTGGGGAAGATCGCGTAGGCATACGCCTCCTTCAGGCGTGCGGTCGCTTCAGGGTAATTCTTGTCCCAGACCTGAAGGATTCCCTCGGCATCCTGCCGGAGGTAGTCCTTGTCGGCCTGTGCGACCGGTTGAACGGGCGTGGACTGGCAGGCGACGAGGCCGGCCGATGCGAGGGCGAGCAAAACCGCGATACATGTTCCTTTCGCTTTCATGATGAACTCCTTTCGAGGGTCAGGGTTCCGTTTCGCGAGAATCTGTCGCTCCAAGCAGAAGGCAGTTGTCGCGATTGAAGGGATTTTAGGTGGGCACCTGCCCCGGGTCAGCCAATCGGGCAAGGAGGCGACCGGCGAGCGGATATAAGTAGTTGTCATTAAATGAATAGTCGGACCGGATTCTTTTCGAGATTCGGGCAGATTCTCCGCGAGGATAGGCGGATGCAGCGCGGCGTTCCCGGGCAGCGGCAACCGCTTTTGCCGGGCCTGTGCGCACCAAAAGCAAACAATCGTGCGCGTTGGTGCGCACCGAAAGAAAATAGTGCTATGAGAATGGAGCTTCCTTCGGTATGCTCGAAAGGGTTCGAGTGTTCCAGCCGCCGCGCGTGCCTCATGGATGTGAAGCACTCTCCGCGGCGGCAGAAAAATCTTATCCCAGGGAGGTTCGCATGGCCAGGTCCACAGGCAGCGGAGGCGGTCGCGGCGAGGGTCGTTCCGGCGGCGGCAAGCGAAAAAAGAAAATCATTCGCAAGGACGGGCAGGGGGGGTTTGACTACCTCGAAATCTCATCCTTCATCGGGCACTACTTTTCCAAAGGCATCAAACCGGGCGCGATTCCCGCGCTGCTCAACAGCGCCCACAACATCACCATTCATCCCAAGAGCATCTGGCGATGGCTCACCGAGATCGCCAGCAAGAAAGGATTCACCTACAACGCCAACGAAGCGCTGAATCTTCGAATCCAGATCAAGGCGCTGTATCCCTTCCTGTTGAATGTCGATGTGGTCGCCACCGCGATGCTCGAGACCGTGGCCATGAGCGGCGCTCAGTTCGTCTTTCAACTGCTTCGCGAGATGGTCGCGGGCGGCAAATACAACCACGGCATTCACATCGGCGTGGCGGGCGGACGCATCCTGCGCTCGGTGATGCAGTCGCTGAGTCAGGAGTTCATCAAGGCGTTCACCGGTGACGGAGCCGGGCTCCTGTCGGATGTGCCCACGAAGCTGACGCTGCACGCCCTGGGCGCGGGCTTCAACATCGATGACCCGACCACGGACCCCAACGCGATGTTCACGCGGTTTCTCTTTGACCCGGCCATCCCGGTGGAGACGAAGTTCGTGGCCCTGCACGCACCGCCCATCGTTCACTCCGATGAGCTTGAAGGACTCAAGAAACTGGACGGCATCTGCGAGGCCTACGAACGCCGCAACGAACTGGATATCGTCCTCACCGGTCTGGGCACCTGGAAGGATACAACCGGCCTGCTCCGCTGCTACATGGAGAAAGACCCACAGTCCATCAAACAGCTCAACGATGAATTCGTTTTGGGAGATCTCTGTTGGCGACCCGTCGGAGAGAACGGCCCGATCGAGACCCCCACGCGAATCCGCGCCATGACCCTGCTCGAACTCCACGAACTGGCCGGCCTGATCGAACGCGGCGGCAAGGTCGCCCTCTTCTGCGGTCCGGGTGTCGGCGGCCTGACCAAGACCGAGGTGCTCGAAGTGATCCTCGCCAACAACCAGCACCTGATCAACTACCTCATCATCGACAGCCGAACCGCCCGCGAACTCGTGGCCTTGCCCCCGCGCGTTCGGCGACAGCCCGGCGTCGTCAGCGGAAAGTAGCCCCAGGCAGCCGTGATGCTCTGCTTCCCGATTTCTGACGGCTCCTGATTTTCCCCGCGACTCTGTATGATCGCACTCGGCGTTCGGTCAGGGACTCGGCCACGTCGAGTGCGATCCATGCAGACCCGATCCGTCAACACGATCGTGACCGATGGCACGCTGCCGCCGTTCTGGCCTCGCCGCGCGGTCTTCTTCGCCAATCTCATGTCCCTGTTCTTCGGCAACGAATCCGGCACCCGAACCCTGCGCGAGGAAGTCGGCGAGATCGATTCCTACGGCGGCAGATTGATCCCCATCCTCAATCTTCTCTTCCGTGGCGGAAGCAACATGCTCGTCCTCGAACACGAGCCTGACGCACCGCTGTGTACCTACTTCCGTCAGGAACTGGGCCTGTCGCTGCCCACGCTCAGCGGCATGAGTCACGACAGCTACAGCACGCTGGGCCGCTGCCTGGCTCAGAGTGATGCCGATGAAGCCGACCGCATGCTCGTGGGGCCCGCCAGCCACGAAGCGGAATGGATCGATGGCTTCGTCACCGATGAAACGCTCTCACTCATCGCTCATCGCCTGCGCAAGCGGACGATCTCAACCTGCGAAGGCAGCCGGCGGGGCAACAACAAATACCTACTGCACGCCTTCCTCGAGTCGGCCGGCCTTCCGACCGCTGACACCCTCATGGCCGCGTCGCCTGCCCAGGTGCCTGATGCGATCCGCGAGCTTTCCAGTCGCGGGTACTTCGATGCCGTGCTCAAGGCTCAGATCGGCGCGTCAGGCATCGGGTTGCTGAAGCTGAAGGATATCGCGGCCGGCGTGGCGGTCGAGGCCATCCCCGAGCATCTGTTCTTCGAAGGCCCGTGCATGGTGCAGGGCTGGCTGGGGCCGGGCGTGCTGGGTGTGAAGTCGGTGCGCAGTCCCAGCGTGCAGCTTTTTCTGGATGAAGAGTCGGTCTATCAATATGACATGACCGAGCAGATCTTGAGCGATGACAGTGTGCATGAAGGGAATGTGTCGCCGCCGCCTTATCTGGGAAGTTATCCCGGCCTGCGCGAAGAGATGCTCCGGCAGGCGGGCGAAGCGGGGCGGTGGCTGCACAGCCAGGGCTACCGCGGCACCGCCAGCGCGGACCTGCTTCTCATCGAGCGCGAAGGCAAGGGGATGCCCGAGGTGTACATCTGCGAGATCAATGCCAGGGTCACCGGCGCGACGTATCCTTCCGTGCTCGCCCGGCACTTCACGCCGCAAGGAGCCTGGCTGCTGCGCAACGTGCGGCTGAAGGAGCCGATGGCCGGCGATCAGTTACTCGCCCGATTCAGGGAGCCGCATCATCTGTACCTGCCCGGCAAGAACGTCGGCGTGCTGCCCATCAATTTCAACTTCGGCCCCGAAGGCCTGATCCACAAGGGCCAGTTCCTCTGCCTGGCGCGAGAGCCCCAGTATTGTCACGAACTCCTCGAACTGGCGAAGATGGATCTGCGGATGGAGTGGCAGTATGAGAGGGATTGAACGGCATCGGGTGCCACGGCTCGACGAGGCTTTGCGAGGAGACCCGTGCCGCAGCCCAGGCACCGAGGATGGAATGCGAATCGCAGGTTGATCGCACGGGGCTCGTCGCCGAGCCTCCTCGCACCGTGGCACCCCGTGTTGAGTTTTCTGCTTTTGTGCTTTTCTGTTTTTATGGTTTTGTGCCCATGCCTGACTCCGACGATCTCCGCCATCGCCTCACCGCTCTCACGCGCGACCTGATGCTCATCCCCAGCACCGAGGCTCGCCCTTTGGAGCGGCAGCGCATCATCCAGTTCATTGCGAATCACCTGGAGGCGCTCGAATCGGTGACGCTGCATCGATACGCCTCCAACGGCTACGAGTCGCTCGTCGCCTTGCCGCGAGGCGTGGTTGAGCCGGAGATCTTGCTGTGCGGGCATGTCGATGTGGTCGAGCATCCGCATGTCGAGGCTTATGGTTCGACGATCGCCGATGGCCGCATCATCGGCCCTGGCGCGGGCGACATGAAAGGGGCCGTCGCCATCCTGCTGGAAATTTTCCGTCACTGGCACACGGCCTATCGCGGCGCTTCGCTGGGCCTTGCCATCACCAGCGATGAAGAGCGCGGCGGTGCCGACGGCGTGCAGCACCTCGTGCAGAACGTCGGCCTGCGCTGCGGGCGCGCGATCGTGCCCGACGGCGGCTCGCTCAATGATCTGACTGTCGAAGAGAAGGGCGTGCTTCACGTGCGCTTGAAGGCCCAGGGAAGGGCGGCGCACGCGGCGCGGCCGTGGCTGGCGGACAACGCGCTGGAGCGGCTGACGCAGGCGGTCGGTCGGATCAGCGAGCACTTCAGGCAACTGATGCCGCAGGCGATCACGATGGAAGGTGATCATTGGTTTGCGACTTGCTCGTTGTCGATCATGCGGACGAGCAACGAGACGATCAACCGCGTGCCTGATGAAGCGGAGGCGGTGCTGGATGTGCGCTTCCCTCCGCCGCGGCATGTGGAGGGAGTGATCGCGGAGTTGACGAAGCTGGCGGGACCGTCGATTGTGGTGGAGCCGTTGATGAAGGCGGAGCCGACGCACCTGGATCCGGATCCGGTTTTCTGTGAAGTGACGCAGGAAGTTACCGGACAAGCGGTGCGGCTGGTGAAGACCTCGGGCGGGAGCGATGCCCGGTTCATGTGCCGGGCGGGCATTCCGGTGAACCTATCGCGGCCGCTGGTGGGCAACCTGCACGCCCGGGACGAGTGGATCGACATCGCCTCGATGGTGGCCTATTACCGCATTTGTGATGGGTATTTAAGGCGGAAGCTGAGGGCCTTAAGCGCGGACAAACAGGGTCTTTAATAGTTGACAACCGGAGTAAACTCGGTATTATCGAGTTGTGGAAATTGCGGTATTCGCCGCGCCACGCATCGAACCGCTCGCGAAGCTCCCATGTCCTGGAAGCCGAACGGTGGCTCCAGTCCCCCCCCTTTTTGGGAGTTTCGAATGAAACTGTACGTAGGCAATCTCTCTTTCAACACCACGCAAGACACCCTCCAGGATGCGTTCGCCGCTCATGGTGATGTCCAGGAAGTGGCCATGGTCATGGATCGCGAAACGGGCCGCCCCCGCGGCTTCGCGTTCGTCACCATGGAAGACAACGGTGCTCGCACCGCCATGGAAGCCTTGAACGGCACCGATCTCGACGGTCGCAGCATCGTCGTGAACGAAGCCCGTCCGAAGGAAAACCGCAGCGGCGGCGGTGGCGGTGGCGGCGGCGGCTTCCGCGGTGGTCGTGGCGGCGGTGGTGGTGGCGGCGGCGGTGGTGGTGGTCGCGGCGGCGATCGCTGGTAATTCGCCCGCTCGCCCAATTAAAGCAGATTCATCAAGCCCGTGGCTCCAAGCCGCGGGCTTTTTCAATTCAAAGGGGGCAGGGGGCAGGGGCAGCGGACAGGAGACAGAGGAAAGCCCATGCACTCCTGTGCATGGGTTGAATCGGCTGAACCGGCATGGCGGTCGGACCCATGCACGGGAGTGCATGGGCTTTGTCCCCTGTTCCCTGTCCCCGTTTCCCGCCCTCTTCCCATCGTCCACGCCTGAAAATTTCCCGACAATTCTGGACCGAAGATAGTTGCATTCCGGAAAATCAAACTTAAAATTGCGGGTTAGTTTGGACGGGGCGGTGTTGCCCCGCCGCTCGATGACGCCCGCTACGCTCCTATGTTGGCAGCCGAACGTGTGCCCTCGATGAATCCCCCCTTTTCATGGGAGCCTTGCTGTGAAACTGTACGTTGGAAACCTGAGCTTCAACACCACCGAAGACACGCTGCTGGCGACGTTTGGCGCCCACGGCGAAGTGCAGGAAGTCGCGATCATCAGCGATCGGGAAACCGGTCGCCCGCGCGGCTTCGCCTTCGTCACGATGGAGGACAACGGCGCTCGCGCCGCCATCGAAGCCCTTAACGGCGCTGACCTGGACGGCCGCGCCATCACGGTCAACGAAGCTCGCCCCAAGGAAAATCGCGGCGGTGGCGGTGGCGGTGGCGGCGGTGGCGGCTTCCGCGGTGGTCCTCGTGGCGGCGGCGGCGGTGGTGGCGGCGGCGGCGGTGGTCGTGGCGGCAGCCGAGGCTACGGCGGCGGCGGCACCGACACGCTCTCCTACGCGATCGCGGTCGAGGAGCTC
>JBBDXA010000071.1:0-6639 GCA_040902585.1 Phycisphaeraceae bacterium | reverse complement strand
CCGTTGGACTCCGTGTCGAGCAGTGCCAGTTCATCCATCAGCGAATCGGTGAGCAGGTCCCAGCTTTCGACGGCGGTGTGGAGATCGCTGTTGAGCCGGGCCTTGACCTGATCGAGCGACTGATCGATGGGCGCGTTCACGAGCATGAGCGGATCGTTGGCGACCGGGGAGTTGTGCGCGAAGCGGCGCAGGTCATCCTCGAGCTGCTGGAAGCGGGCGAGGGCGGCCTGATCGCGAAGCTGTTTGGCGTGAGCATCGGCGCGGGCGAACTCCTCGGCCCGGCGGTTCTGATTGCTCTTGGAAACGACGAAGAAGGTGATGCCCAGCGAAGCGATGAGCAGGAAGGTCGCGGCGATGCGGGCGGTCGCGGAGGAGAAGCCGAGGTAGGCCAGCACGCCGCGGCGGCCGGGCAGTTGATGCGCGGTGGCGGCGACGATGCGATCCGTCAGACCCGCGGGCACGCCGATGCGGTCGGAGGAAAGGGCATCATCGAGCAGGGCATCGAGCCAGGGATCGGTGTCGATACCCGCGCGCCCTTCAGGCCCTGCATCGCTGTGCTGAGGTTGGTTCATGTGGCTTTTCATTTTACACTTCCCGTCGCTGGGTTGCTCACTCGGTCTCGGCTTCCAGTCTGTTCCGCGCGGTGGGCGACGCCACGGAGTCATCCTCATCGGTCATCAATTTCCGAAGCTTGGCCAAAGCCCTGTGGCCTCGGGCCAGCACAGTGCCCAGCGGTTCGCCGAGCGTCTTGGCGATCTGGGCGAAGCTGAGCTCGCCCGTATGGCGGAGGTTCAGCACCGTGCGGTCGGCCTCGTTCATCGTTTCGATCGCTGCCCTCAACCGCTGCACCTGTTCAGCCCGCGTGGCCTTTTGGGCCGGGTCTTCGTGGTCCGAGCCTTCGTCGCCGCTGTCCCGCTGAACGCGATTCTGCATCGACGCCCAAGCGGAGGCATCCGGCGAACCATCACTGTCACCGCGGGCCCCTGACATATCCATCGGCCTGGCGTGCCTCTGCCTGCGACGCATTTCGTCGCGCAGCTTGTTCATTGCTATCCGAAACAGCCAGGGTTCAAACTTGCCCAGTTCGTTGTACCGGCCCAGGTGGCTGACCACCTTCACAAACGTCGCCTGCGTGATTTCCTCTGCCAGTTCGCGGTCGCCGCATTGCCTGACCAGCAGGCCGAACACCCGCCGGGAGTAGGCATTCACCAGGGTGTACCACGCATCACCCTCACCGGCTGCGGCCCGCGCCAGCAGGCTGCCCAATGGTTCGGCCGGCTCTGGCGGCGGCTCTGGGGCGGGTCCGGGCACACTCGGGTTCATTCTCGACTCACAAGGGAGGAACGCAGGGGCATCCATCATATTGCATGGGATCGAGCCGCGGGGACATCCGATAATGCGGGGGAAAAGAGGCGGAAAAGGGGGAGGAGGGCCAAGGGAGAAGGGCCAAGGGCCAAGGGAAGGCGGAAAGGCAAGGAAATTCGCTCGGCATCCGGACTGAATCGGGAAAGGGTGTCCCGCCCCCACGATTCGACCGCATCCTCTATGATGACATAGCGCGACTGGTTTTCCCCGCCACTCAGGACAGCAGCATTATGCCTGACGCGATGCCTGAAGAACCGACTCCGGGAAAAACGCCCGGCGAAACGCCCTCGGAAACGCCCGCCGCCGAGCCCGCGCCACCGGTGAACTCCTTTTCCATCGAACCTTCCCCGCAGCCCTGGCTGGGGCTGGACCTGCGCAATCCCGAACTGATGGTCGATCTCTTCAACCAGGCCGCCCACCTGAACCGCACTTCGAAGATGCGCAAAGGGGCGACGGTGTACCTCCCAGCCGCGGGCACCGTCGTCATGACCGGCGATATCCACGATCACGGCCCCAACCTCAACCGCATCCTGAACCTCGCCAAGATTCACGAAAGCCCTTCCAACCACGTTATCCTCCACGAAGTCATTCACGGCGAATCATTCGTCAACAACTGCGACCTGTCCGTGCGCATGCTCGCCAAGATCGCCGCGCTGAAGGTGGCATTCCCCGATCAGGTCCACCTGCTGCAATCGAATCACGAACTCGCCCAGTACCGAGGCGATGGCATCTTGAAGGGCAACGTCAGCGTGGTGAAGGCGTTCGATGACGGGCTGGATTACATCTACAACGACAACGCGGAGCCGGTGCGCAAGGCGGTACGGGCGTTTATCCGCACCTACCCGCTGGCGGTGCGGGCGCCCAAGGGGATTCTCTTCATCCACAGTCTGCCCGGCGCCAGGCAGATGGAGAAGTTCGATCCGGGCGTGCTCGATCGCGAGTTGACGGACAAGGACCTGGAGCCGGGCGGCGATGGGTACGTGCTGGTCTGGGGCCGGTACCAGAGCCAGGAGTTGTGCGACAAGCTGGCCCAGGCATGGGGCGTGGATGTCTTCGTCTGCGGCCATCAGCCCGCCGAGATGGGCTACGAGCTCATGACCAGAACGCTGATGATCCTGGCCTCGAATCACGACCACGGCATGGCCCTGCCGCTGGACCTGGGCCGCAGGTACGACATGGACAAGCTGGTGGAATCGCTGGTCCCGCTGGCGGCGATGCCGGGGTGAGGGGCAGGAGGCAGGAGTAAGGGGTCAGGAGTCAGGAGACAGGGGGCACGGGGCAGGGGGCAGGAGGCAGGAGGCGGGAATCAGGGAAAGCCCATGCACTCCTGTGCATGGGTTCGGCGACTTGCGATACCCTTCCCACTCCTCTGCGAGAAAAACAATCAAATTCGTTAAGAAGACCTTTCGCAGGGCCCAGAATCGTTTAGAATGCGTTGCGGACCGCACCGGCTTTCACCAGTCGGCGTTCGATCCTGTCCGCACGTTCACAGCATTCTGCCCCGAGAAGGAACTTCACCCTATTCTGCAGGAGAATCGAAATGACCCCGAACATGAACCCGCGTTCTTTGCTCATCGCATTGACACTGCTCGCTCTTGGCGCACCTGCCGTGGCGACCACCTACCTCAACGAGGTGCTTTCGGATGCACCCGCCAGTTACTGGCGACTGGGTGATACCGGCAGTCCTGCGGTCGATCACATCGCCGCTCGCAACGGCGTTTACTCCGGCGGCGTCACGCCGGGCGCGCCGGGCATGGTCGGTGACTCGAACACCGCCACCAGCTTCAACGGTACTACCGGCAAGATCGATGTGCCCTTCAACGCCGCCCTGAATACCAACGCCTTCACCATCGAAGCCTGGGCCAATGTGGCAGGCGGCAGCGGCCTTTTCCGCTCGCCCGTCACCAGCCGCGACGGCTCCAATATCAATGACGACCGAGGCTACATCCTCTACGCGGCGGCTGATAATACCTGGCAATTCTGGACTGGGCCGGGCGTGGCAGCTTGGGATATCCTTCCCGGCCCCGCCGTGGTCATCGGCCAGAACACACACCTGGTCGGCACCTTCACCCCCACCAGCGGCCCCGACGCCAACGGCACACTCACCGGCACCAAGAGCTTCTACGTCAACGGCATGCTCGCCTCCACCGCCACCCAGCGCTACGAGGCCAATCAGGTCCAGCCCTTCCGCATCGGTGCCGGCGCGACCGAAGGCGCGGGCGCCTTCCACATGAACGGCAGCGTGGACGAGGTCGCTTATTACAACACCGCCCTCAACGCCAACGCCGTCGCCGATCATTACGGCGCATCGAAGGGCAATCTCTTCTTCGCCGCGTTCAACAACCCCGGCGGCGTCGGCCTCGGCAGCGATGCTTCCAAGCTGGTGAACGCAGGCCAGACCGGCGCGTTCCCCACGCCCACCAATCCCGACAGCGTGCTCGTCCTGGGCGGCAGCGGCTCCGGCGGCCAGGTCTTTATCGCGCCCGTTTCCGGCGCGGACCTGACCAAGCCCTTCACCATCAGTACCCAGGCGTTCTACGTCAACCCCGCTGACGCTCCTCCCGTGGAACAGAACAAATACTTCGGCCTCGTTGCCCTCCAGCGCCAAGGCACGGCCGCGACCGACCCGCAGCGCCGCGGCGGCGTCTTCGCCCAGTTTCAACAATTCACCACAGGCACCGGGCGCTTCCGCTTCGGCTTCCAGACCGATTCGCCGGATGCCAGCAGTGACGCGTTCCTCGTCCCGGTCTCCGTCGACATCGTCACCGGCTTTTCCGCCACCGGCAACTTCAACCTTGACTGGAACTTCACCGGCCTGGAAGACAGCGATCTGATGATCTTCACCGCCAGTCAGGGCACCTCCTCCTTCGGGATCCAGACCTCGATCCTCGCCTTCCGCAACGCCCTGTCGCTGCCGGCGCGGGATTCCTTCGACCTCATGCTCGCCGAGGTCCGCGCCAATCCGACCTCGATGAACATCGGATTCCTCAGCACCGCAGCCGTCACCGAAGGCTACCGCTTCCTGGCCATCAGCGGCAGCGCCATCCCCGAACCCGCCTCCGCGTCCCTCCTCGTCCTGGGCGCGATGGGCCTGCTCGCTCGCCGCCGAAAGGTCGCGTGATTCAGCAACCTTTTGTTTGACTCCGCACCTTTTCGGTGCCATACTTCAAAAACAATGAACACCCGTCCCTCTTATTCTGGCTTCTGGTTTACCAAGCGAAAGGCTGCATTGGGGACGCGGTGATTGCCGCCTGAATGAACGATTCAAGACCCCGATGCGGCCAACGCATCGGGGTTTTTGTTTCGCCCAACACGGTGAGCCTTCGGCACTGCCGCTTCAAGCGGCAGTGCCGAACGTGAATCAACCGATAAACAACCGATAAATGTTCCGTCCATACCATCCCAACCCGTGTCCCTTTTACTGGCGTCGCTGATCCCCCAGCCCGCCAAGGAGTCTCGCCATGGTCGTTGTCATGCGTACCGATGCCACCAAGAGTCAGGTGGAGCAAGTCGTCAAAAGGGTTCGTGAAATGGGTCTGAAAGATCACGTCATCGTGGGCACCGACCTGACCGTCGTCGCGGTCATCGGCGACGATCGCAAAAAAGACAAGGGCTCCCTCGAGAACATCGCCGGCGTGGACCGTGTCGTGCCCATCCTCGCCCCTTACAAAATCGCTGCCTACGAAAGCAAAAAGAAACGCACGCAGGTCGCCATCGGCTCCACCTGCATCGTCGGCGGGAACCAGGTCGCCATCATCGCCGGGCCCTGCTCCGTTGAAAGCGAAGAGCAGATCATGGACTGTGCCCGCAAGGTCAAGGCAGCCGGCGCTCACGCCCTTCGCGGCGGGGCGTTCAAGCCGCGAACCAATCCCTACAGCTTCCAGGGTCTGGGCGAAGAAGGTCTGAAACTCCTCGCCGCCGCCCGCGATGAAACCGGGCTGGCGATCGTCACCGAAGTGGTCACGACCGATGATGTCGATCTCGTCGCCAGCTATGCCGACTGCTTGCAGGTGGGCACCCGCAACGCCCAGAATTTCAAGCTGCTCGAAGCCTGCGGCAAGCAGCCCAAGCCCGTGCTCCTGAAGCGCGGCATGGCGATGACGATTGAAGAGTACCTCCAGGCAGCGGAGTACATCCTCGCCGGCGGCAACCCGAACGTGATCCTGTGCGAACGCGGCATCCGCACGTTTGAAGATCACACCCGCAACACGCTTTCCCTTTCAGCCGTGCCTGAAATGCGCTTGCGTTCGCATCTGCCTGTGGTGGTCGATCCATCGCAGGGCACGGGACATGCGCGTCTGGTGCCGGACATGTGCAAGGCTTCGATCGCCTGCGGGGCCGATGGCCTGATCATCGAAGTGCATCCGGACCCGGCCCACGCCATGACGGACGGCGCTCAGTCCATCACGCCTGCGGTGCTTGCGAGCACGATGAAAGTCCTGGCCCGCATCGCCGAGGCGGTGGACCGCAGTGTGTAACGGCCGGCGGCTTACTTGCGGACGAATGCGCACGCGCCTAGAATCGATGCTTAACATCTAGGTTCTTGGAGCCTTGCCAACTATAGAAGGTGATGCATGGCGCGAGCAAAAAGGAAGAATTTCACTCACCCACCGTCCCCGAAGGAGATTGTGTTTCACTACATCAAGAGCCCACAATTCCGCACGGTTCACGCCGACGGGGTTCACGGCGGGATTACGCCCCAAGGAAGGATTCAGATGTCTGTTTTCAGCGAACGCTTTCCAATCCCTGTACAGACCGTGCAGAAGATCATGGATAACCAACCTGGGGAAGAGGTCGTAGGGCAGCGCGTCGCAAAAGAGGGTGTTGTTCGTGAAGTCGAGGTCAATCTTGTGATGGATGTGCGACAAGCGGCATCGCTGGTGAAATGGCTGGAGCAAAAGATCAGCACATTTAACGAACTTGCAAAGGCCACCTCGCCTAAGACGCAGCGCCGTCGATCAAAAGGAAGCTGACAAGTGTACGAAGATACAATAGACACGAGTGAAAGCGTTCCATTTATCCTCTGGGGTGATGCCGCCGTATCCGACGACACCCGCAAACACGATAACCAGCAGTTAAGAACCGCCGAATGCGCGGATCTGGACAGAGTAAGCGAGTACGCACACCGTCCCAACCCAGGCACCCCCTCGATCTCGCGATGGGCGAACTATCGTATTGTTGGAATCCATTTCGAGGCGCGTTGGCGACTTGTGAAAGAGGAGTTGGAATCGCTCTTCAGTTTGGGTGCTGACTGGGACAGTTATGGCGCTCCCG
>JBBDXA010000070.1:0-40750 GCA_040902585.1 Phycisphaeraceae bacterium | reverse complement strand
CGGGTGGCTGGGGCTGGAGTCCGCGCAAGCCCCGGCCCGATGAACCTTGTGCGCCCCTGGGCCGGGAGCTATTGACCAACGGCGCAATACAACCACGAGGCAAAGTAAAGATGTTCGGTTCCCACCTCTCCATCTCCGGCGGCCTGCATAACGCCCTGCTCGACGCCCAGAAACTCGACATGGACTGCGTGCAGGTCTTCACCAAGAACCAGCGGCAGTGGCAGGTCAAACCCCTCGCGCAGGATGAAATCGACGCCTGGTTCACCCATCGCAAAGAGACCGGCATCAAAAGCGTCGTCAGTCACGACAGCTATCTCATCAACCTCGCCAGTCCGCCCGGCGCGGACAACCGCGCCAAGTCCATCGCCCTCTTCCGCGAAGAGATCGAACGTTGCGAGGCATTGAAGATTCCGTACCTCGTGACGCATCCGGGTTCACACCTGGGCGAAGGCGAAGAGGAAGGTTTGAATCGCATCATCGCCGCGCTGGATGAAGTGCATGATGCGACGGCAGGCTGCAAGACGGTCACCCTGCTGGAGATCACCGCGGGCCAGGGCACGAATCTGGGTTACCGCTTTGAGCACCTGCAACACATCATCCAAGGTGTGCGCGAGCCGGAGCGGCTGGCGGTGTGCCTTGATACCGCTCACCTGCTGGCGGCAGGCTACGACCTCACCAGCAAGGCCGGCGCGAAGGCGGTGCTCGATAAGTGCGATGCGGTCGTAGGGCTGGATGCGGTGCGCTGCGTTCACATGAACGACTCGAAGGTCGCCCGCGGCTCACGCGTCGATCGCCACGAGCACATCGGCCTGGGCCACGTCGCACTGGACGCCTTTGCCGTGATCGTCAACGACGCGAAGCTGAAGCGCGTGCCCAAGATTCTTGAGACCGCCAAGGAAGACACGCCGCAAGGCAAACCATGGGACGCGGTGAACCTTGAAGTGCTGCGCGGGCTGGTCAAAGGGCCCAAGCGGAAGAAATGAATGAAACCACAGATGAACACCGATTTCGCCTGTTCCTATCTGTGTCCATCTGCGTTTATCTGTGGTTTCATTGGGTTTGAATCGAAATGCCTCTTGACTCAGGCCCCTTCCCGGTCCACAATAGTGTGAACGGTATGGATTACATGAAGGGAGGTGCCGCGACAGGAACCACAACATGCTGGAAGGAATGGAGAGCTAGGCCGGGCGATTGGCCGAATATTCGAACGTTATTGTTCTTACCTTTTAATGCAGTCGCTCGGCCCTTTTTCTGCGCATCGCGAATCGCCCATGCCAACACTACCTCCGTCGGGGAAACCATGTCTGCAAGTGACCCGAAACTTTTTGTCTGTGAACATCCTTTGATTCAGCACCTGCTGGCTGAAGCGCGCGATCAGCGCACGGGGCCGATGGTTTTTCGCAGGCTGCTGCGACAGGTCGGGGCGATGCTCGCCTACGAAGCGCTGCGCGACCTGCCCCGCATCACGCGCCGGATTCAGACGCCGATGGAAGCGATGGAGGTTCAGACCATGCGGGCCCCCGTCACCATCGTGCCCATCCTTCGCGCGGGACTGGGACTGGCCGACGGCATGCTCGAAGTCCTGCCCGATGCCCGCATGGGACACATCGGCCTGTTCCGCGACGAGTCCACGCTCAACCCCGTCACTTACTACGAGAAGCTGCCCGAAGACATCGCCGGCGGGCCGACGCTGCTGGTCGATCCCATGCTCGCCACCGGCGGCAGCGCGTGCGAAGCCCTGGCCAAACTGTGGGGTCGCAACTGCGTCGATGTGCGCTTCGTCTGTCTCGTGGCGTCGCCCGAAGGCGTGAAGCGATTGCATGAGCTGGATCCGAACGTGCCGATCTACACCGCCGCGGTGGATCGGCAGCTTAATGAGAAGGGTTACATTCTGCCGGGGCTGGGCGATGCGGGTGATCGGTTGTACGGCACGGGGTGAGAATCGGGGTGTGGGGTTTGGGGTGTAGGGTGTGGGGCGCAAGGCATGTTAGTCCGCACGTCGAATGTCAACGACCGCTCACATCGAACCCACACCCTACACCCTACACCCCAAACCCCACACCCTGAATTCACAAACACCGTTTGATCACATATCGCAACGCGCTGTCGGGCGTCACGTGGGTCACGTCGAACACCACATCCGCCACCGCTTCGTAGACCGGCTCGCGCAGGGCCAGCATTTCTTTGATCTCTTCAATGCTGCCGGCGTGTCGGGTCAGGTTGGGTCGCGTGGCGGCGGACTTCTTGTCTTCGCTGATGCGACGATAGAGTTCATCAGGATGACATTTGAAATAGATGCGCACGGCGTTGGCTGCTTCCTCGACAGCCTTGCGGGCCTCGGGTTGCATGAGCGTGCCGCCGCCCAGACCGATGATCAGGCCTTTTCGCGCGACGAGTTCCTGCGTGACCGCGGCTTCTTCTCTGCGCCACGCCGGTTCGCCGGACTCTTCCCAGATCTGCGCGATGGTCTTGCCGCCGAAGCGTTTGCAGGTCTCATCATCGACATCGATAAATTTTTTCCAAAGCTCCTCGGCAAGCTGCTTGCCGATGGTGGTCTTGCCGCTGGCGCGGTAGCCGATGAGGATGATGTTGCGTCCGTCGTCCATGGCGGGATTGTAATAGGTTTCAGCTTTCAGCTATCAGCTATCAGCTATCAGCCTGAAACACCAATCCAATCCGATTCAGGCTGATAGCTGAAAGCTGAAAGCTGACGGCTTCTCCCTTCTCCGCCTACAATCTCCCGATGCCTCCTCGCGATCCAAGTGACGCTTATCTCGATCGTCTGCGCCAGTGGCGGACGCGGCCGGACCGCGACTATTCGCTGGGGTTCTACAAGCAGGTGTTCAAACGTGAGATCGAAAAGCCCGCCAAGCAGCTCGCCGCCATCACCGCGCTGTGGGAAGAGCTCATCCCCGCTGACCTGGCTTCGCACACGCGCCTCGATTCACTGCTGCGCGGCGTATTGAAAGTCTCCGTCGATTCCAGCTCCGTTCTCTTTGAACTGGATCGCCGCCTGCGCTCGGGGCTTGAGAAGGAGTTGATCGTGCAGCACAAAGGGCCCGCGCTGCGGCGCGTGCAGTTGCGCGTGGCGAGTATTGAAGATCAGCCTGACCCGCGGCGACAACCGCGCGGCGGGCAGCCTTAGAAAGTGTGTGAGAAGTAATGCGATGGAGCACCGTCCCGGCAGGGCGGTGCTTGAGGGCTGCGTAGACACAGGCAGGCACCACCCTGCCGGGATGGTGCTCCAAAATTCTCACACACATTCTTAATTCAAGAGAGTGCAAACCATGAGTTCTTTGAAGTGGTCCGTGCAATGGTGTGTCACACTCATGCTGATCCTCCCGCTCTTCACCGGCTGCGAAGCCTGCCGCGAGAAGGAGGGTGAAGGCTGGACGAAGGCGGTCGATGATCCCAAAGCTGATGCGACTGCGAAGGCAGATACGCCTGCCGCGACCGAAGGCGGCGTCAAAGGCCTGGACCTGATCCCGCTAAAGGAGCGATCGATCCGCATCGAGTTCACCGAAGGCGAACTCAAAGGCATGACGGTGGATGTGAAGATCGCTGAGGGTGAAAAGGGCCAGTGGGTGGAGACGGCCAAGGACGCCCGCATTCTGTACTACGGCGACTCCGACGGCAGCGTGGTGATGGGGAGGGAGGAAGACTTCGGCGAGAAGGTGACGATCACCTATGAGCCTGCGTTTGTGCTCATGCCCAAAACGCTGGAAGCGGGCAAGCCGTTTGAGGGCACGACGAAGATGACGGTGCTCAACCGCGGGTCAGGCACGAAGAAGGCCGGCGGCACGTGCAAGTACAAGGTTGAACTGGTGAGACAGGAAAAGGTGACGACGCCGGCCGGCGAGTTTGATGCATACCTGATCCAGACCACGCGCGACATCTCGCTCGACCTGGCGAGCGTGCAGGTCACGGTGCTGACCTGGCATGTGCCGGGACAAGGCATGGTAGCGAGCAAGGTGAACCAGAAGACGCAGGCGCTGGGGCTGTTCGGCTCGGAGAAAGTGGAAGCGTGGAAGCTGGCCAAGTGAGGGGAGGGGACGGGGGGCAGAAGTCAGGAGTCAGGAGTCAGGAGTCAGGAGTCAGGAGGCAGGGGGCAGTGATCGGATGCCACGACACGACGAGGCTTGCCACCCAAAACCGACTCCTCTCTCCTGTCCCCTGTCTCCTGACCCCTGATTCCTGTCCCCTGTCCCCTGTCTCCTCTTGTTATCCGGCCATCGCGCTAATCCCCCTGCCGGTTCAGACCGATATCCGCCGAAGGTACAAGGCTTTTGCGGAGGTATCGATGGCCGGTCAAATCATTCGCCTGATCTGTCCGAACCTGCTTTGTCGGACTATTCTCTCGGTGCCTGCGGGTGCTCGCGGGAAGGATGTCCGTTGCCGCGCCTGCGGTGCGAAGGTGCGCATCCCCGCGCCGGCGGTGAAACCAGCCCCCGCCAAAGGCGCAGCCGACGGTAAAGCAGACGACGCTGCAAAAGCGGAGAAGAAAGCCGGCTGATTCGCCGGATTCACCGCTTCGATATTTGGGTGGCCCCGTCTGCGATCGGATTCGATCTTCAACCGTCAGGACTTGCGTTCTTTGCCCGCGCCTGATCGGGGCTTTTCATCTTCGAAAAATGACACGTCTTCAGCTTTGCGCTGTTCCCGCGACAGCCGCTCCAGTGCGGAGATGGGATCATCCAGGTCCACGGTGGGGCTGTCCATCTCCGGTTCGACGCGAACCAGATCCTGATCATTGTCCACCGGCGGAATTACCGCGGCCTTCTCCACCGGCTTGATCACTTTCGAAGGCGGCGGCGGCGTGGTCGGCGAGTCGATCGCGGGGATGCCCGCGCCGGTATCGACCGGATCGCTCTCCATCATCGATCGCACCGGAGCCACGTTCTCCGGCTTGCCGTTGACCGTCAGAATGAAGACCACCGGGCCGACTTCGATCTGATCGCCGGCCGCCAGCGTCGCTTCCGTCACTCGTACGTTATTATGAAACGTCCCATTGCTGGATCCCAGATCGCGAAGTTTGACGGCATCCCCCTCCAGATACACTTCGCAATGCCGGCGAGACACGCTGGAAAGCGGAATCCGCAGGTCCACCTCGTTGGTGCGGCCGATCACCACGTTCCGCTTGCGCAGCGGGAAATCACGACGGGTCCCGTCGGTCTTGAACATGATGAGTCGTACTTCATCCACAGTCGAATCGCCTCAATTGGCCTCGGATTCTTCCCTTGAAGGGAAGTCTAACGGGCTGCCATGGTCACTGCAAGACCAGAATTCTTTTTCACGCTCGCCCATCGACGGGCTTTACCTGCATATTCCGTTCTGCTTTCACAAGTGCCATTATTGCGATTTCTACAGCATCGTGGATGAGGAGAAGGGCCAGGGGCCAGGGGCCAGGGGCCAAGCGGCGGAATCGGAGGGAGAGACGATTTCAGGCACCGGCAAGGCGATCGGGCATTCCCCTACTTCGCCGCCGGCTCGCGGCACCGTGTTTGTCGATCGCATGATCGTGGAGCTGCGCGAACTGGCGAGCCGGTTCACGCTTTCGCCGCGCACGATCTTCGTCGGCGGCGGCACGCCCACGCTGCTGCCGAGCGACCAGTGGCAGCGACTGCTCGACGCGATGAAGAGCCTGCGCCTGCTCGACCGTGTCAGTGAGTTCACGGTCGAAGCGAATCCGGAAACGGTCACACTGCCTCTGATGCAGACGCTCGCCCGAGGCGGCGTCAACCGCGTCAGTCTCGGCGCCCAATCCTTCCAACCTGCCCTGCTGGCGACGCTGGAACGCTGGCATGATCCGAGCAGCGTGGCCAAGGCGGTACACACCGTGCGCGAGGCGGGCATCACCAATACCAACCTCGACCTCATCTTCGCCATCCCCGGCCAGACGATGGCCATGCTCGACGCGGACCTGGACGCCGCCCTCTCGCTTGCGCCTTCACATCTGAGTTGTTACTCGCTGATCTTCGAGCCGAACACGGCCATGACGCAGCGACTGAAGATGGGACAGGTCGCGGCGATGGATGAAGAGACCGAACGCACGATGTACGAACACGTGATTAGACGCCTCGCCACGGCAGGATTCGAGCATTACGAAGTCAGCAACTGGGCGAGGCGGAGTGGTTCCGGGTTGAGGGTTCAGGGTTCAGAGTTCGCCGACACTGATCCCAACTCGGAACCCGGAACCCGGAACCCGGAACCTCCCCGCCGATGCCTTCACAACCTGATCTACTGGCTCAACGCCAACTGGCTGGGCGCGGGGCCTGCTGCTGCGAGTCATGTCGCGGGGCACCGCTGGAAGAACGTGCCGCACCTGGGGCAGTACCTGGCGAAAGGGCCGCTGCCGCCGACGATGGATCACGAGCATCTGCCTGCTGACCGCTCCCTCGGCGAACAGCTCATGCTGCGACTGCGCCTGCTCGAAGGCGCATCGCACGACTGGTTGAATGCGAACCTGCCTGCGGACGACGCGCGGCGGAAGGAAATCGATTCACTGGTGAAGCTCGACATGCTTGAGCGCACCTCGACGCACACTCGGCTCACGGCGAAAGGTCTGTTCGTCGCCGATGCGGTGCTGACGCGGTTGCTGTGATCAGGGAGATGTCTCGTGCGTCACTTCAGAGCAGATATGATGAGTTGCGGTCATCATCGAGTTGGCGATCAACTTCATCCTTGGTTCGTCCGCAAACCGGCAGCGTCTCCAAAACCTCCGAGAGTAACCGGCGTGGCCCGCTTCCATTGGCGCCCGCGCCGTGAATGATGACATCCACCTCCCCACCCCCACCGGGTGCGACTTCCGCCAGTTCGACGTGCCGCGGGCCGGTCAGCGTGCCTTTGATAATCATCGCTTTTCGCATCGTGAATCCTTCCGCAAGTATCCACCGATTCTAGCCCTGACCGCGCCAGGTGACTGAATACAACATGCTTCTCAGTGCCCGCCGCCATGTGCATCCTTCGAATGGCCGTGATCATCATGCCCATGCGCGTCATGTTTCGCTACAGGCTCAGGCAGATCCGGGCCCTTCAGCGCGATCACCAGCGGCCCCAGCGCCGCCGCCAATACGAACAAAAGGATCGCATACCACACCACCGTTCCAAACCAAGGTGTCTGCCCTTCGCCCGGTTTCAGGTTCATCACTGAAGCTGGTGCGTGGTGATCGTGCTTGGCGTGATCGACTTCGCCGCCGACCGGCTTGGGATGATCGCCTTCCGGTGCTGCCGCCGCCGTCGCCGCCATCGCCGCATTGCTCGCCTGCGGCACCTGGTTGAACGCCAACTCCGCAATAGTCCAGCCCAGCGCCAGGCCGATCACGATGGCCGTGAGTTTGCGAAGCCGCCTGATGATTCCATGCTTCTTCATATCTTGATCCAGCCTTTCATGATTCTGTTTGAGTCTGTCTGGTACGGCACGGGTCTCCTCGCAAAGCCTCGTCGAGCCGTGGCACTCGATTCAGCTCCCGGCGATGCTCAATACCGAAACTCCACACCCGCGCGAAGGAACGGCTCATCACTCAAATCGCGCACCGTCGTCGTGTTCCGCGCGTCAAACCCTCTGCTGATCTCCTGACCGAATGCGTAGCCGCCCGCGAGGATCACCTGAAGATTCGAGATGGGCTTCCAGCGCACGCCGGCTTCGATCCGGCTCTGCTCGAAGAACAGTCGCCGATCCTTCTGATCGCCCTTCAAGTGGAACGCTTCATACACTTCTTTGTACGACGCATACAGCGTGACGCCTTCGGTCACTTCGTAGCTGATCGTAAAGTCAATGCTGAAGGGAATAACGTAGGTCAGTTCCAGCAGCCAGTGGTCTCCAGGCTGCCAGGAGATCGCACTGACGGGCACGCCGATGGTGTAACGCAGGGTCGCGCTGCTCTGGCGGGTGTAGGAGATCAGAGGCAGGGGCACATCGGGGAAGATC
The DNA here is from genome assembly GCA_040902585.1 of Phycisphaeraceae bacterium. Classification (GTDB taxonomy): domain Bacteria; phylum Planctomycetota; class Phycisphaerae; order Phycisphaerales; family Phycisphaeraceae; genus JBBDXA01. The sequence goes on along the minus strand of JBBDXA010000070.1, from coordinate 32,823 downwards.
GTGCGGTTGCCGTGATAGTTAAGCATGAACTGAAGGAATGATTTCTCGTCGAGCTTCCACGTCGCGATCAGATCGCCGCGAGCGTACCAGGATCGGCCATCGGAGAACGGCTCGCTGCTCGATGACCCGAAGCCGATGATCACCGCAATCGACCAGTCATCCCATGAGGCGATGCTCGTAGCCCCGGCGAACTGCACGTTCACGAGCTGATTGGGCAGCGCGGGGTCAGACGAATCAATATTCAGGAAGAAGACATCCGCGCCCAGGTGAACGGGGTGTTCCGTCTCCTGCGCGAAGCGGACGCGACCGCGGCCATCGGCGATGAGCAACGTCGCATCGGGCGAGCCGGGGCCGTTGCTGCTGCCATCGAAGAAGAACGTGACCTGGGCCTCGGCCTGGAATTGCTCCTTCTCACCGAAGGGCACGATCCACAGGGCCGGTCCGACCTGCGCGAGGGCGGCTGCGTGTGCGAGGAGAAGGCAGCACGCGGAGAGGATCGGAGTGAGAAGTCGCCGTGAGTGTGTCATGGTGGGTATCTTAAGGATCACAACGCGAGTTGGCGACTGGGCGTAACAATCCGGCTCAAGGCAACAATCCAAGGTGACCGCCGGGCGCCGGGCCCTGTTCCGGGTGCCACGGCACCCAATATAATGAAACCAACTATGCAACAGCATCGAACCATCACCGCCCTTCTCATCCTTCTCACGAGTCTCACCGCCCGCGCCGAGAACTGGCCGCAATGGCGCGGCCCAGCCGGCGACGGCATCAGCAGTGAAACCAACCTGCCCACTACCTGGAGCGAGAAGGAAAACATTCTCTGGAAACTCCCGCTGCCCGGCATGAGCGGCGCCACGCCCGCCATCTGGGGCGATCGCATCTTCGTCACCTCGTCCGATGGCAATGATCTTGTCCTCATGTGCATCACCACCGACGGCAAGGGCCTGTGGAAAGTCGCCATCGGCAAAGGCAAGGGCGACCGCAGTCGCGGCGACGAAGGCAACGAAGCCTCGCCCTCGCCCACCACCGACGGCAAACACATCTGGGTCTGCTTCGGCAGCGGCGAACTCGCCTGCGTTGATTACAACGGCGAGGTCAAGTGGAAGGTCAACCTTCAGGATCGCTACGGCAAGTTCCGCTACGGCTTTGGCATGCACATGACGCCGGTGCTGCATGGTGATCATCTCTACCTTCAGCTCATTCACTCCATCCCGGCCCACGTCATCGCACTGGACAAGAACGACGGCAAGGAAGTGTGGAAGGTCGAGCGCAAGAGTGACGGCCGCGCCGAGTGCCTGCACTCCTACGCATCGCCTGTGCTCTGGAAGACGGACAAAGCCGCGTACCTCATCACGCATGGCAACGATTACGCCGTGGGCCATGACTTGAAGGACGGCAGCGAACTGTGGCGCGTCGGCGACCTGAACCCCAAGAGCAAGTACAACGCCACGCTCCGCTTCGTCGCCTCCCCTGTCGCCACGCCTTCGCTCATCATCATTCCCTCGGCCAAGAACGGCCCGGTCGTCGCCCTTAAACCTGATGCGAAAGGCTTCATCACCACGGGCAATGAACACGAACAGTGGCGACGCGACAGCAACACGCCCGATGTACCTTCGCCGCTGGTGCATGATGGTCTTGTGTACCTCTGCCGGGAGAACGGCATCCTCATCTGCATGGAAGCGGACACCGGCAAGGAGCTTTACCAGGAGCGCACGCACAGCCAGCGGCACCGCGCATCGCCTGTTTACGCCGACGGCAAGATTTATCTCACGGCTCGCGACGGCACCGTCTCCGTAGTGAAGGCTGGGCGAACGTTCAAACTGCTGGCGACGAACAAGCTCGATGATCAGACCTCCGCCTCCCCCGCTATCAGCGGCGGAAGGATTTACATCCGCGGGTTTGATTCGCTGTATGCGATTGGCGCGAAGTGAGGCGCGACGCGTGACGAGTGACGCGAGTTTGGGTGCCATCACATACACTTGCCCGCGTGACCGACGAACCGCCCATCACCGCTGACATCATGCGTCTCATTCGCGAGACCCTTGCCCGCAGGGCCGCGGTCATCGCGTGGTGCATCGGCATCATCGAGCTGGTCATCTTCAGCCTGCTGGCGCTGGCGTGCCTTCGCCTGGGCGCGATGAGCGTGGATGAGTTCATCGACTTCGCCGCGAGTACGAATCAGGGCGTGGATCAGCTCAAAGCCTGGCACGAACTGATGCCGCGCATGGCGATGGCTACGGGCATCTGCGGCATCCTGCCCGGCATCCTCTACACCGCTTGCGGCTTCGCAATCCGCCATGGGTCGCGCACCGGCGCCGCCCTCGTCCTCATGCTGGCGGGCATGCAGATCGTCGTGCTCGGGGCGATCCTCTCGTTGCTCATCGCGCGGTCGTTCCAGGCGGGCGACCCACCCACGATGACGCTGGCGGTATTGATCCTCGGCACGCCGATGGCGGTGCTGGTCATGCTCAGCCGGGCGGTCTGGCCGATGGTGCAGGCGCGGTGGGAAGGAACGAAGGGACGGAGGAACGAAGGGACGGAGGGGGAGGAAGCATGAGGCAACGTGCCCTACCCGGCTCCGCAGGTTACTCTGCTCGTCCGCATGGAAACGCCTTCGCCCAGTTCGCTTGATGATGCAGCGCCTTCTGTGCCGCCGGTCCGCGCCTTTGCCCAAGGCACCGGCGTGCTGCTGCAAGTCGTCGGCATCATGCTCTTTCTCGTCACCAGTTGCATGTGCGTGTTCGCGGGCGTTTGGGATCCCCCGCTTTCCAAGGACGCGGCCGCCGAGACGCTTGAAAAGGAAGCCGACCCGCAGTCCGCACTCCTCGCCATCGCCGCCGAGCCCGGCCGCCTCGGCAAGTTTCTCACCGTCGTCATCAGCAGCGTCGCGGGCCTGTCGCTGGCGGTGTTCGGACTCGGTCTGCAATCGGATAAACCCAGGGCCGCGCTGGGCGCGGTCATCACCGCCTTTCTCTGGCTGGCGACGCTCCTGACCGGCGGCGTGATGCTCTGGACCGGCGCAGGCACCATCGCCATGCGCATCTGGAACTTCCTGCTCGTCGCGGCGGCGGCCATCGTGCTGGCCTTCACCATCGCCGCCCTGCGGCAGGTGCTGCGACACCCGCCGCCCAAGGGCCTGGAGATTCTCCCGCCGGACTTTGAGATTCCCAAGAGTTACAAGCATTGAATTCTTCCAAGCCCGATGGCGAGGCTTGGCGAGGCGTCGGGGTATCGGCGGAAACAGGACGCGAAATACCCCGACGGCTCGGCGGCCCTCGCCATCGGGCTTGCATCGCAGGTTTCCCGCGTTGCTGCATTGATCCAAGGCAACAGGCCGATTAGAGTTGCACGAAGTCATCTTCAGGAGCCTCGACATGATTCGCTCTACCAACGCATGGATGTGGACCGTTGCCCTCGTCGCCCTGCTCGCCGGCGGCGTGCTCACGATCGCTCAGGACAAGGCCGACGATACGAAGAAGCCGGTTGATCCCGCCAAGCAGTCCGCGGAGGACATCGAGAAGAAGCTGCGCGAGCGGCTGAAGGAAGAGGACGCGAAGAACGGGCCCAAGCCGCCCGCGCCGAAGGTGGAACCGAAGGCCGAGCCGAAGACTGATGGGAAGGATGAAGAGCCGATCGTCACGCCGAAGATCATTCGGCCGCAAGGCGTCGCGCCCTCGCGGATCGATCAGCCCGATGCGAACGTCATCGGCACCGCACCCGGCACGCCCGCCCCGAAGCTGCGCCGCGAAGGCGAGTTCGTCCTCAGCCGGCGCGGCAGGCTCATCAAGAGCACCAGCGGGCAGTCCATGTTCGCCTTCGACGCCGACGGCGCGACCGCCGCGGAAGGCCCGATGTACCTGCTGCCCTGTCGGCTGCTCGAGAGCATGGAAGGCCTCGTGGCGGACCAGAGCGAGGAACTGGTCTTCGTTCTCTCGGGACAGGTCTTCGTCTATCGCGGCGCGAATTATCTTTTGCCGACGCTGATGAAGCCGGCGATTGATAAGGGGAATTTGAAGAAGTGAAGTTCGAAGTCAGATGTAATAGCTGCGGGGTCCGCCCCGCAGCAGCGCAAGCGGAGCCATGCGATGGAACTGAACCGCATCACTTACGATCCGGACATCATGGGCGGCAGGGCCTGCATCCGCGGCATGCGCATTCCCGTGAGCGTCGTTCTCAAGTTGCTGGCCGGCGGCATGACGCGCGAACAGATTCTGGCGGACTATCCCGACCTTGAGGCGGGCGACATTGACCAGTGCATGCAGTACGCGGCACACCTGGCGGATGAGCGTGTAATTCTTCGGGCAATCTGACATGCGATTCTTGCTGGATATGGGCCTTTCGCTAAAGACCGCCGAGCATTTGCGAACGCTCGGGCACGATGCCATTCACCTGCGGGAACAGGGATTGCACAAGCTTCCCGATCCACTGGTGATGCAGAAAGCGATTGAAGAGAATCGAATCCTCGCGACTTTTGATCTCGACTGCACGCGTCTCGTTGCGGTAGGAAAACTGAAGTGGCCGTCCATTTTGCTTTTCCGCATCGAGAAGGCGGATACGGACATGGTCAACCGACTACTGAATCAGGTGATCGAGCGCTTCGGGGCGCCATTGGTCGAGGGTTGCGTCGTTGTCATCGAAGAGGACCAGATTCGCTGGCGGCCACTGCCGATTGCATGAATCTCAACTCCCAAACATCTGCGTCCAGTGGCCTTCATACTTGCCCAGGCCGATGCGGCGGAAGCCGGGGTTCATCATGTTCTTGAAGTGACCGGGGCTGTACCACCACGCCATGATCGCGGAACTGTGATCCGCGCGACCGTAGAAGATGTTCTCGCCGCTGGCACTGGTCCCCGCCAGCTTCGCGCGGTCCCAGGGCGTGGTCTTGCCCGACACCGGCGAGGTGTGATCGAAGAAGCCCAGCGTGCGCATGTCCTTGCTGTGATCCCGGCTGGCATCGACCAGCTTCAGATCAATCGCCAGCGGTTGAAGGCCCGCGCGGATGCGGATCAGGTTGAGCATCAGCACGCCCGCCGCCTCTTCCGGATCGAGCTGTTTGGCGAGATCGACATTGTCGAACATCACTTCCTGCCACTCGCTGGTCATGGGCGTGACCAGGAAGGCCGCGAGGTTTTCCGCATCGGTCAGTTCCTTGTCGAGCTCGGCGGGCGAAGGCATTTTCTCAGCCGTGCGCCGATCGCCGCTGGACAGGTGCTTGCCGGCCCGCGACGCGAGCTGCGCCAAGTCCATTAGTTCATTCCGCGCCGCCTTGATCGCTTGCGAATTCGCCATCACCGTCGCGCGGTCGATGGAGAGAAGCTTTTCGAGCTGCTCCATCGCCGGGTCGCCTTCCTTGACGATCCTGTCCTTGGTCAGACCGGGATCGCTGCGCAGGACGGTGACCTGTTTCTGGAAGGTGGCGATCTGTTCGTTGCTGGCGCCGCCGCGACGCTTGCGAATGGTGGCGACGACTTCTTCCTGGAACAGGCCGCGATATTTCTTGAGCTTGGGTCGGAACTCCGTGGAGAGCGCGGTGATGAGGCGAGCGGGCCCGCTGCCGCCGATCTGGAGGATGCCCCCGGCTGCGCGGCTGCGCAGGTCTGCGTCGGTTGACTGGCGGAAGAGATTGATCAGCGACTGCACATCGCCAATGGCGACGGCCGAGGCGATCGGATCCTGCGACAGCTTCTCCGCGGCCGCCTCGCGCCGACCGATATGGAACAGCACATCGACATCATGCCGCGTCTGCGCCTGGGCCGGGGCTGTCACCGACGCGACCATGACGACCGCCAGCAAGGTGAGCGTGAGGGTCCAGACTGAAATACGTCCAACTCGCATCATGGCGGTTTTCCTGTCGCTGCAAACCTTGTGAATCAAGTGTGCCCCGCCAGGTCGGAGCGGAACGGCGGGCACTCACCCATCTTACCCTTACAACGGCCCGCCCGCCCGATTGTCCGGCCCGGCCCTGCGGGTTTATCGGCTTCATTCGACCCGGTCCGGTGCGATGGCGTCTACCACCCCCCTCCCCCCAGGGGTCATTTATGACGTAACCACGGTTATCGCACGACTTTACCGATTTGTCTACCTCGTGTCTACTAGACATCGCACCCTCGATATTCACCCAAAAACGCCGATTGGCGTGTCTACCCCCGCCATTTTCCGTGTCTACCCCGTGCGAAAACAATGGAGTTACAACGCAATGGCTGGCGATCCGTGGCGAGTGGCCATGCGATGCGAGGCTGAGGTGGGCTTGCTTGCGGTTCATGTCGACGGGTCCATGGCATCGCCCCGCGCCGTTTGGGCGAGGCGTGCCAGTTACCTAACGTTTTGCGGACGAGGCGGATTGCAGGGCGAACCAACCAACAAAAAACCGAAGCTCCGCAGCCTCGGTTCGTTTGGTGGTTGCGTTTCACCCGACTCACGGCAGCCAGTAATCCGTCCTGTACTGCGTGATCTTCGGATCGAACAGGGCTGTGTCCATCAGTTTCACCGAGCCATCGTAGAAGGCGACGTTGGCCTTGAAGTGATGGCGGGCGAATTTGGGAACGCCGACGGAGGTTAGCCAGTCGTTCCAGGGGTCAAAGCCCAGGGAACTGAGGTTGCCGGTCACAGGATCCTTGGGGCCCCAGCCGCCCTTGGCGACGGAGCGGGCGTAGTCGAGCATGAAGACGACATTTTTGCCGGCACCAGTCTTGGATTTCTCTTCGATGGCGTTGTTCATGCCGTAACTGGCGATTCCCGCGCCGCTGACGCCTGATTCCCCGCCGCTGACGCCGCTGACGCCGGACAGGGGAATGATGCTGCCGGGCTTGGTGTCGCCGTTGTTGTCCAGCTTGGCGGCGATGACGGTGCCGTCTTGGCTGAGCAGGTCAAACACGTAGCCGGCCCCGTCGTACAGGAATTTGATTTCAACGCCGTCGGGTCCTTCGGTCACGAGGAAGATGACATCTTCATAATCCTTGTCGCCGCCGTCGGGGCGCAGGTCTTCGAAGCAGAGCAGGTAGCTGTAGGGCTGGGACTCGCACTGATTGCGGAAGCCCTTGATGATGGGGCGGGCGTTCACCGCGGCGGTGGTGCCGACCCAGAGGGCGTCGATCTGGGCATCGGTGGTGCTGGCGTCGACCTGTCGGCACAGCGGGCCGGGCTCCATCGCCATGTCGTAGAGGTAGCCGTTGGGGTAGGCGTTGAAGACTTTCAGATAGACAGCGGAGGTGGCGTTGTTGGTGGAGTTGCCACCGGTGATGGCGCCCATCTGTCCGCCGTCGCTGCCCAGGTCGCCGTAGACGCACTTCATGACCCGCGTGTCCTGCCCGACGTGCGGCAGCAGGTAGCTCTGCCAGAGGCCGGCCACCATGTTCTTGGAAGTCTTGCTCTTCACCTCAACCTGGCGGGACATATAAGCCTGATGCAGGTTGTGAAGGCGCGAAGCGCAGATCGCGGTGCGGGCCACGTCCCGGCTGCGCGAGAGCGTGGGCAGGAGCAGGGAAATGAGGATGAGAACGATGGCGATGACAGCCAGCAGTTCCGGGACACTGAATCCGAAGCGGTTTCGAGTGCGTTTCATTGGCTGTTCCCTTTGATTTGAAGGTAACGCTGAAATTCGTCGTGGTTGGGCTTGAAGTTCTGCCAGAAGTGCTGGAGGAAGCGGATGCCGGTCTGGCGGTCGGCAGCGGAGGCATTGGTGCGAAAGCCCTGATGCATGATCCCGCCGATGCGCATGATGGCTTCGGCAGCGGTGTTCTGCACCATGAGATCCGAATCCGAAAGCAGCGCGGCAAAGGACTTCATCGCTTCCCAGTCGCGCATGGCGGCGAGTTCGGAAACGGCCGCGGCCCGCACCGAGGGAATGGGATCGGAGACCATCACCTTTCGCAGCGCTTCCGGATTGCCTTTGATCCCGCGCACGCCCACGGCGATGATCGCCGCCTCGCGGATTTCATACTTGGGCGATTCCAGCAGCGGCAGCAACTGCTCGGTCTTGACCTGGTTCTTCATGCGCCCCATGGAGATGATGACCCGCCGAGCCACGACCAGGTCCGGATCGTTGGCGTACTTGCTGATCAATTCGGCGGCACTGGCGCTGTCCAGCCGCTCCAGCTCTTCCACCGCGCGAAGGCGGGCTTCGGTCGAGCCCGACTCCAGATCAGCACTGATATTCGGGCCGCTGAAGAACAGCTTCCAAAGAAAAAAGACCGCGACCAAGGCGATCACCGCATAGCTCAATGGTTTTTTGAAATCGGAATCCATGTCTTGGGAACCACGAGAACTCGTGTCAGCATCCGGCGCAGAGTGCGCCGCTTAATGGGATACTCAACCTGCAAGCGGGGAGTCAAGACCCTTGTGGGAAGGGGCAAAGCTCACAATTCAGTTTTATCATAACCAACCGTCGCAGGAGTAGCAAGATGAAGTTGATTTCCCACGCTGAATCTCATCGTTCAGGTTAGCAACAGGGCGCTCATGTCGCTTCAATCCTATCGGCTTGTGCCCCATTGGACGATCGATTTCGCCCCGGCTGGTAACCTGATTGAGCACTGCACCGCCAGGTAGCGAACCAAGCCAACCACGGATGGCACGGATAGCACGGATCGAGAGGAAAAGGCGGAAGACTTGACGTTAAGCGGTTAACTTCAGTCAGTGATCTTGATCGGCTTTGTCCTTTTTATCCGTGCCATCCGTGCGATCCGTGGTCAAATGCCTTGTGAGTTCGCGTTGCAGTACCGGACTCCGCCTTCGCCCGACGATTCGAATCACCCTTGAGGGAACGCCCCATGCCGCACCTTCACCATCACACATCCCGCATCTCGCTTCTGGCCCTATGCAGCCTCTGCGCCGCGAGTACTCCGCCTGCCGCAGCCGCGCCGCCTGACGCGCCCGGGGATCGCGTGCTGCACTCCTTCAAACGCATTCAGCTCACCGACGTCTACTACTCCGAAGGCGCGGGCAGCGGCGATATCAACGGCGACGGCAAGCCCGATGTCGTCTACGGTCCGCACTGGTACGAAGGCCCTGACTTCAAGACCGCGCGCGAAGTCTATCCGCCCAAACCGCAGAACACCAAGGGCTACGCCGACCACTTCTTCCACTGGGTGTACGACTTCAACAAGGACGGCTTCGCGGACATCCTCATCGTCGGCTTCCCCGGTCGGCCGGCGTATGTCTACGAGAACCCCGGCAAGGGAAAATGGGATGCACACTGGAAAAAGCACGTAGTGGTTGACATCGTCTCCAACGAGTCGCCGCAGTTCGTGCAACTCATCGGCGATGAACGACCCGAGCTCGTCTGCACCCGCGGCGGATACTTCGGCTACGCCACGTTCAACCCCGACAAACCTTTCGACAAATGGACCTTTCATCCCATCTCGCCCAAGACCGCGCCCGTCAACTTCGGCCACGGCCTGGGCGTCGGCGATGTCAACGGCGACGGCCGCATGGATGTCATCCATAAAGATGGCTGGTTCGAGCAGCCTGCAGGCCTTACGAAGGTTCAAGCCCGCCAAGAAGCTGACCCTGCGGGGCGGGACGCTCGCAACGATTCACCAGCGTTGCCGAAACCTGAGTCCGCGCGCGACGAGGAAATTCAAACGCTCATCCGTGAAGTCCTTCAGGATGCCGATCAACGGGCCTCGCTTTTCTCCGAGGCCGGATACCGTGTTGTGATCGAAGGAAACATCGTGCGATTCATCCAGGCCGACGAGGACGCGAACTGGAAGTTCCACAAGACGCCCTTCTCCACCGCCTACGGCGGCGCGGACATGTTCGCTTACGATGTCGATGGCGACGGTGACAACGACATCATCACCAGCCTCGCGGCCCACGACTTCGGACTGGCGTGGTACGAACACATCAAAACCGGCAACACCATCACCTTCAAACAGCACGTCATCATGGGCTCCAAACCCTGGCACAACCGCTACGGTGTGCTCTTCACCGAGCTGCACTCGGTCAACCTCGCGGACATCGACGGCGATGGCCTCAAGGACATCATCACCGGCAAAACCTACTGGTCGCACCACACCGGCAGCCCGATGTGGGACGCCGGCGCGGTGACGTATTGGTTCAAGCTGGTGCGCACGAAGGACGGCGTGGACTGGCTGCCGATGAAGGCGGACGGCGAAGCGGGCATCGGCAGGCAACTCGGCATCGCGGACTTAAACGGCGACGGGTTGCTTGATGTGATCATGGGCGGCATGAAGGGCGGACACCTGCTTCTCCATGAGAAGAAGAGCGTGAGCGAAAAGGAATGGCTCGAAGCTCAGCCCAAGGTTTACGAAGGCCCGCGCGAAGAGGACAAGCCCGCTGCGGTCGCAGGCGCGATCGAAGGTGAGTCGCTGAAGGTGCTGAGCATCACGGGCGGAAAGACCAGCAAGCAGGGCATGGCCGCGTTCCGCAAGGACAAATGGTCCGGCAATGAACAGCTTTTCTGGATCGGCGCGAAGCCGGGTGACAAGCTCGAACTCGAACTCACTGCCGACGCGGCCGGCACTTACAACCTCGCCATCAATTTCACCAAGGCCCGCGACTACGCCATCGTGCAGCTTCATCTGGATGGCACCGCGATCGGCGAACCGATCGATCTTTTCAATGCGCCGGATGTGATCAAGTCCGGCGAGATCAAACTCGGCAAGCACGAACTGAGCAAGGGTAAGCACACGCTGACGATTGAGATCAAGGGGGCGAACCCTGGCGCGGCGAAGGCGTATATGGTGGGCGTGGATTATGTGATGTTGAAGAAGTGATATTGGAGCACCGTCCCGGAAGGGCGGTGCCTGAGGCAGCCGTGGAGCACCGTCAGGCAAGGGCGGTGCCTGAGGCGTGCGGTTACTCCGGCATGCACCACCTGCCAGGATGGTGCTCCGACTTTCTCACACACGTTCTCAGGCGTGCCACCCGATAAAGAACTCAAGTGAGTGGCGGATGCTGTCACCGCCGATAACCTCGCCTTCCGCGATCGCTCGCCTTCCTTCGCCGCCTTCCTTCGTCCATAGAGCTCATGCATGTCCCAAGGTCTCGGAACTCATCGCTGGCTCCTTCGCCGCCGGTTCAATAAGGATCTGGCGACGGTGCTGCCGCATGCGAAGGGGCGAATGCTGGATGTGGGCTGCGGGATCAAGCCGTTCGAGGCGATGTTCAAAGGCCACGTCGATCGACACGATGGCGTGGACATGATGCAGACGCTGGATGTGCGCGGGACGCGGGCCGATGTCTTCGCGGTGGCGGGCGTGCTGCCTTTTGCGAACGAGTCGTTCGACACGGTGCTGTGTACGCAGATGCTTGATGATGTGCCTGAGCCGGTGGTCGTGCTCGATGAGATTCGGCGCGTGCTCAAGCCTGGCGGCAAACTCATCTTGACCATCAACCAGATGTATCCGGTGCACGATCCGCCTCACGATTACTACCGCTTCACGCGTTACGGCCTGGAGCACATCGTCAAAAAAGCAAACCTCACGCCCGTCTTCTTCCGCGCCATCGGCGGCGCCTGGCTCACCGCTGGGGCGCTCATCCTCATGCGCTCGTGGGACCTGTGGGGAAAAATTCCGCTGCTGGGCAAACTCACTTTCATCCCCGCGCTGTTCGGCCTGATCTGGGGTACCTTCTTCGATGTCATGGATCGACTCGATGTGAACTGGGCGGGCGCGCCGTTTCTTCTCATGGTCGCGGAGAAAACGTAAAGAACAAAGCGGTCAAGCGAATGAAATCGATCCTGCGATGGCTGGCGTCGGCGATGTGGAAGCGTGCTCACGGGCGCGCCCTGGTCATTTTCAATTATCACCAGGTCTCGCCCGTCTTCGATCCGCTTCGCCAGAGCCAGTACACGTGGACGCATCTCGATCACTTCCGCAAGCAGCTTCAGTTCATCAAGAGTTACTTCAAGGTGCTGCCGCTGCATGAAGCGATCGATTGCCTGAAGCGCAGCGCGGTGCCGGGCGTCTGTGCGGCGCTGACGTTCGATGATGGCGACATCAGCATGCAGCAGCACGCCCTGCCGCTGCTCAAGGAACTCGGCTTGCCCGCGACGTTCTTCATCAACACCGGTCACGGCCAAGGCAAAGGCTACTACTGGTTTCCCGTCGCCAACTATCTTCAGCACAGTCCGGACCCGGCTGTGCGCGCCCTGTGGACGGATGACCTCAAGGCCCGCGTCGCCCAGCTTCGCAAGACGCCGGACCCTTCGCTCTACGATGCGGTGCGGCGAGAAGTGGAAGCGCACTCACACGTGATCGACGACCGCGAGCCGCTGCTTGTGGATGACGCCTGGCTGCAATCGCTCGATGGCGAGCAGTTCACCATCGGCGCCCACGGCCACGAACATCAGCGATCACGCCTCATGTCAGCCGCGTGGCAGCGCGACAACCTTCGCACCTGCGTTGACGCTCTTTCCGGCTACAAGGCGTACAAGCGGGTCTTTGCGTTTCCCTTCGGTCGGCCCTGGGACTGGAACGAGGCGACGATTCAATCCGCGCTGGAACTGGATCACGCCATCGTCGCGGCGCACGGCGGACTGAACATCGAAAACGAAATCCTCATCCGCCGGATTCCCTGCGACGGCCGCAGCGCGAAGGAAGTGTTTCAACACGCGACGACGGAGTGGTGATGCGGAAGCACCATCCCGACAGGGTGGTGCTATTGGCTCGCGAACTTCTGATGCGAACTGGGCGAAAGGTCGTCGTGTGCCCTCAGCACCACCCTTTCGGGATGGTGCTATTCGCTCGCAAACTTCTGATGCGAACTGGGCGAAAGGTCGTCGTGTGCCCTCAGCACCACCCTTTCGGGATGGTGCTCCCGCGCGGGTATGATGATGTCCTTTCCATGGAGGCCTGTCATGCGCCACTTCGCCCCGCTTGTCGCGTTCACTCTCATCATCTCTCTCGCATGCCGCGATTCGACTTTCGCGCAGGCTGACAAGAAGGAACCGCCCACGATCCAGGGCCTCGAAGCGATCCGCCTGCTCTTTCGCACCGGCAAGGTCAACGAGGCGGAACGATTCATCTACGTCGAGCTGTGGGATGACATCAATCATCCCGAGGCGATTCACATCCTCGCCCAGATCATGATGCGCAAGAACCAGCGCGACGCGGCTGCGACGTGGTACCGCCTGCTGCTGCGGCTCGATGATGAGCGCCCTTCGGTCGAGAGCGGGAAGCTGCGATCCAGCGCGGAGAAGTTTCTCAAGTTCGGCGAACGCACGCACGAGAAGGCCGCGAGCGACTACCTCGCGCAGGCCGGCGGCAAGTTTCCGGGCAGCGACAAGGTGAGCGACCTGTGGATGACGCAGGTTTCAGCTGACCTTCACGGGCTCAAAGCACTTCAGGCGTGGAGCTACATCGAAGGACACCCGCAGGTCCTGCGCGGCGACTCGATGTGGATTCACACGCAAAAGAGCCAGATGCATCGCAGCGGCATGAAGCTGGTGGACGAAGTCGATGAACGCAAGGGTGTGCTCTTTGCCGTGCCTCATGCGGGCCGGGCGAGTGATGCGACAGGCGGCGCGAAGGAGGGTCCGGGCGACATCAATAGGGATGCACCGAAGGATGCGGGGCCGCCGACGTTCACGCGGGTGACTTACCGTTACCCAGGCAAAGGCAAGATGCTTCGCATCGGCACGAAGATGTGGGGCTCAGCCTTCCGACTCGAAGTCACCGCGGGCGGGAAGAAGGTTTTCGATCAGCTCATCGAAGGCAATGCATGGTCGGACCTTTCCATCGACTTGCCCGCCGGCCTGAAGAAGGATGACAAGATCACGCTCGATCTGGTGTTGCCGAAGGAGACGAAGCACATCCACGGCGTGTGGCTGGATTACGTGGAGGTGTTTGAGAACTGAAGGGACGAAGGGACGGAGGGACGGAGGAACGAAGGGAGGGAGAGACGGAATCAGTCACCTTCTTTCCCTTCGTTCCTCCGTTCCTCCGTGCCTTCGTCCCTTCCCTCCTGTATATTCCCCCCATGTTCATCTACGCGGGCATCGATGAAGCGGGCTACGGGCCGATGTTCGGGCCGCTGGTGATCGGATGCGCGGTGCTGGGGGTGGAGAACCTTTCGCCAAGCGATGAACCGAATGCGACGCCGCCGGCGATGTGGTCGATTCTGAAGCGCGCGGTCTGCAAGGAATTGAACGACAAGCGCAAGCGCATCGCGGTGAACGATTCGAAGAAGCTCAAGACTTCCGCGGCCGGCATCCGTCACCTGGAAACAGGCGTGCTGGCGTTTGCTTCCGCGGCGCCGTTTGCGATGCAGCCCAGGCATGTGGGTGATTTTCTCGATCGCATGGGCGAGCGCACGCATCACGAGCTGGAGGCGATGCCCTGGTACGCCGCGTCGAGCGAGCAGCCTTGGGAGGCGCTGCCCGCGGCGAGCACGCTGGGGGAGATTGCGATCGCGCGGAGTGTCTTCGCGCGCGCGGCAGCCGAGGCGGGCGTGCATACATTGGACATGGGCGCGGCTGTGGTTTTTGAGGATCGCTTCAATCGCATGGTCAAGGCAACGCGCTCCAAGGCTTCGACGAGTTTTACGTTCGTCGCGGGGCACCTGTGCCGGGTGTGGGAACGCTTCGGCGAGCAGCGGCCTTATGTCGCGGTGGATCGTCAGTCGGGGCGCACGCGCTATCGCGAGCTGCTCGCGCAATGTTTCCCGCAGGTGAGACTCACCGTGATGGACGAGACGAACGCCCGGAGCATCTATCGACTGGAACAGAGTGCCTCGGCCAAGCAGCCGGCGCGGAGCATGACCGTGACCTTTGAAGTCGACGGCGACAGCGGCCACATGCCCATCGCGCTGGCGAGCATGATCAGCAAGTACACGCGCGAGCTTTTGATGGCGCGTTTTCAACGCTGGTTCAGCGAGCGCGCGCCGCAGATCGCGCCGACGGCAGGCTATGCCTCCGATGCAAAACGCTTCTGGACGGAAATCGAACCGCTGCTGCCGGAGCTGGCGATTGACGCGGCATGCCTGAAGCGGCGGAGTTAGCCAGGCCTGCTGTCTTGTATTGATCCCTTCGTCCCTTCGTCCCTCCGTCCCTTCTTTTTGACCTGACTCGCCAGCCGGTCTATATTTCTTCCCGAGACGTCCCCATCGTCTAGCCTGGTCCAGGACGCCAGGTTCTCATCCTGGAAACCGGGGTTCAAATCCCCGTGGGGGCATTTCCAAGCCGTGACGCGAGTCGCGGCTTTTTTGTGCGCCCAAAGCCCAGGCATAGCTATGCCTGGGCTTTGGACCGCGGTTACCGATAAGATGCGCCCATGCCCGCCACGCAGGATGCAGGCTCGGCGACTTCCCTTCTTCTTACGCACGCGATCGCGCTGCATGAGCAGGCGGCAGCGCGGCTTCGGGCAAAGCAGAACAACTGGACTGAAGCCGCGTTCAACATCGCCGTGCGCCGCGAGGTGATTCGCAAGGTGTATCGCAAGCTGGAGACGACCGGCAATGGCTCACCCGCTGCACTCGGCCTTGTGTACACAACCCTACTGGATCGGACCATCCGCCTGTCGCGCCGCGGGCTGGCCATCGACCGGAACTCAGACCATCGCAAAGCCCACGGCGTGTACTACACGCCCGCGATCATCGTGCAGCATCTGGTGAAGTCGGCGATCGATCGCGTTCTGAACGATCGTAACCCCACCGGCAAACCGAGCGCCATCACCCTGCTCGACCCGGCCTGCGGCGCTGGCTGGTTTCTCATCGAGGCGATGCGGTACGTGCGCGATCAGGTCAACGCGCAGGACAATCCTGTGAAACTTCATCTGGTCGGCGCGGATATCGATCCTGTGGCGGTCGAAGTCGCAAGGCTTTCATTGAAGCTGGCGGAAGAAAAGGAAGACCGGCTCGGCGGGAGCCTCGCCCTCCCGGTTCAATCCACCTTCATCACCGGCAACAGTCTGCTCGGGCCTGATGCGGCGAGCGACGGCATCGACTGGCACCGCGCGTTTCCTGCCATCATGAACGCGGGCGGTTTCGACATCGTCATCGGCAACCCGCCTTACGTGTCCTATTCCGGCAGGCAGGCGGAGCCGCTCGCACAGGAGCAGCGGCAGCACATCGAGAAACACTTCACCACCACAGGCTGGCTCACCGCGCATGGCCTGTTCATCGAACGCGCAGCCGGCGACCTGAGCAAACGCATCACCGCGATGGTCGTGCCCGATCAGGTCGGCCACCTGTCGGGATATCAGGCGGTGCGCGATCTGCTCGCGCGGCATTCGACACTCGCGGAGGTGCGCTATTGGGGTGAAGGGCAGTTCGAGCAGGCGGTGACGCCGGTGCTCACGTTTGTCGCGGATCGGCAGCATCGTGGAATGGCGACAATCATCGATGCAAACGGGCACGCGGCGGCACTGAACCTATGTGCAGGCGGGACATGGCAAAGCTGTCAAAGCGACGACCTGCTGGCGAAGCTTGCGTCCCAGTCGCGATTCCTCATCACCGAAGTCGCTGACCCGGGCGTCCACACAGGCAACTGCGCCGCGAAGCTTATTCTTTCACAGGCAGATGCAGCCGGCGAGTATGCTGCCGTACTCGAAGGCAGACAGATTTCGCGCTACGCCTGCGAGAAGCCGAGGCGCGTGCTGCGACTGGACTACACGCCGAAACCCGGCGAATACTTCCGCATCAGCGCCCCGCATCGCTACACCGATGCACCCTTCCTCATCCGCCAGACCGCGGCCTTTCCGATCGTTGGCCCCCGCCTGCATGCCGACTACTTCCGCAACTCGCTGCTGGCGCTTTATCCGCCGACGGATGGCACGGACATTCGCTACCTCGTGGGCCTGCTCAACTCGCGGCTGATCCGCCATGTGTACAGGCGCTTAGTCGCCGAGTCGAAGCAGAAGGCGTTTCCGCAGGTGAAAGTGCGCTCGCTGCGCATGCTGCCTGTGCGGAAGATTGATTGGGATGACGCGAAGGAGTCCGAGCGGCATGATCGGATCGTCGCGCTGGTGCAGCGGATGCTGGACTTGCAGGGCACGCGGGGTGATTTGAGCCTGTTGGCAAGCGTTGATAGGGAGCTTGATTGTGAGGTCTTTGAGCTTTATGGATTAAATGAAACGGAGAAGGATGCGGTGAATGATGGAGCACCATCCCGATAGGGTGGTGCTGTTCGCGCACGACGATCTATTGCCCACTTCGCAACAGGCGTTCGCGTGCCATTAGCACCACCCTGTCGGGATGGTGCTCTACAAAAACCGCCAATCGTTTGTGTGCAGCGTGTAGCACCAGAGCAGCGCGTTGGTGATGCCGTGCGCCCAGCAGACGGGGCCGAGGCCTTTGTGTCTTGTCGCGCGGAGGAGGAGGCAGTAGGCGATGCCGCAGATGATGCAGCCGGCGTAGTCGCGCGGGGCGTGGCTGATGGTGAAGATGAGGGTGGACATGAACACGCCGAAGATCGTAAGCTGCCCCAGGGGGACGCGGTGAAATTCCCTTTCGAACATGGGCGGATGTTTTTCCGCTTCCTGTCCCAGCCGGCTGTCCATGATGCGCTCGCCGATGAGGGGAAAATCGCTGAGCACCTGCGCGAAGCCGAGCATGGTGTTGCGACGATCGTTCATGCTGCGGAGAATGGCTGAGCGGATGAAGAGTTCTTCAAAGAGCGGCACGACGAGCGACATGCCCAGCAGGCGAAGGATGAAAGCCGTCCACGCCAGGGCGTTGCCCTCTGCAAGGCCCATGCGGATGAAGACGGACTGGCTCCGGCTGGCGTAATCCACGAAGGAAAACGCTTCGCCGGTGGCGGTGGTCACGCCCTGCGTCGCCGCGGGTGAGAAGGACCAGTTCCACAGGTGGCGGGTGAATTCGAAAAGGCCCATGTGCTTCATCTGCGACCATTCGTCGATGACCATGCCGACCCAGACCCAGGCGATGAAGACGAAGACGCCCACCGGAATCGCCAGCCAGTGAAAGCGAATGGTGAGTTCGGGGATGAGCTTGCGGTAACGCCAGAGCATGGCGACGACGATGATGCATTGCAGCGGATAGAGAAACGCGTAGGTCTGCGGCACGCGCTCGGCGATGAAGCCGATGATGGTGAGCAGAAGGATGTAGGCGATGAACGGCATCACGCGCGGATACCACGGATGCTCGGTCATCATGTGATCGAGCCGGCCCAGCAGCGTGGGCGCGGAACCGCGCTGGACGCGGAACGGGGCGGCGGCGGCTTCCCGCGCGGCGGCGGCGGATGCGTCGGTACCGTCCACATCTGACGGTTCCGCGTTCGAGGCCTTGCTGTCGGGGTCACTGCCCATACGATTGTCTGCTTGTACTCTTGAAAGACGCGCGACGTACTGCCAACCATCGGCACAATAATACTTGCACTGTGAGTCAACACCTTTCCCATCCCGCGTCGCTCGACCCATCGCAACTGCTCAAGGACTGCGCCCAGCGCCGCACGCGCGGCAGCGGGCCGGGCGGGCAGCATCGCAACAAGGTCGAAACCGCCATCGAACTGACGCACAACCCCACGGGCGTCACCGGGGCGGCCAGCGAAAGGCGAAGTCTGGCCGATAACCGTCGCAATGCCCTGTTCCGGTTGCGCGTCCACCTGGCGCTTGACGTGCGCGGCGAGTATGCAGCGGGGCAGCCGGCCAGTGCATTGTGGCGATCGCGCTGCAAGGGCGGGCGCATCGCGCTGAACCCGAAGCACGATGATTTCCCCGCGATGCTGGCGGAGGCGCTGGATGTGATCGTCGCGTTGCGATGCGATGTGGCGGGCGCGGCAACTGTGCTGGCGTGTTCCTCTTCGCAGCTCGTCAAGCTGCTAAAGGAAGAGCCGCGGGCGCTGGAGAGAGTGAACCTGGCGCGCGAGGCGGCAGGCCTGAAGCGGTTTCGATAGATCATCTTCTGCACGGCCCGCTGCGGTACCGGTCCGGTTATGACGATCAGGCAAACCTTCCTTTCACACAAATCTTTCCAATCACTGGCGTCGAGGCCTTGCACATTTTCTTATTGGAATGTTGCCAGTCCCTCGGCCTGCGACAGGGGTCTTTCAGGAATCGACCCGGCCCCACGCTCACGGAGGTGAGCACGAAAGGATCCAAACCATGAACGCAAAACGTATCGGCATCGCGGCAGTCTGCGGCGTCCTGGCCCTGGGCTCATCGGCCCTGGCGGACCAGATCCAGCTCACCGGCATCATCCGCGACTTCAAACGCGGCGATCAGAGCGGCGGACACCCGGACTTCGAAACCGCAGGCTCCATGGGTCGCTTCGGTCACGTGCTCAATCTCGTGGCCATGGACCTGAGCAGCAGCGGCAAGCCGGTCTACAACCCCACGCGTCCCAGCAAGGACACCATGCAGTCGGCCACCAAATTCGACCAGTGGTTCAACGACGTCATCGGCGTCAACGCGGCCAGTCCGCTGACCATCACGCTCGACAACGAGCAGAGCGGCCCCGGCGGCGTCTACACCTACCAGAACAACGCCTTCTGGCCCATCAACGGCCTGATGTTCGGCAACCAGGGCCTCAGCAAAAACTTCCACTTCACTTACGAAATCAAAACCAAGTTCACCTACACCCCCGGACAGACCTTCACCTTCATCGGGGACGACGATGTGTGGGTCTACGTCAACGGCAAACGCTGCATCGACGTCGGCGGCGTTCACTCGGCGGTCACCGCCAACTTCTTCCTCTTCGACGGCAAAGCTTTCGTCACCAAGGCCCACTTCGTGCTCGGCGGCGACGTTCTGAGCGTCTCGTCCACCATGGCGGCGGATATGGCGACCAAGTGGCAGGACCTGTCCATGCCCGGCAACTGCCCCATCGTCGCCGGCGACCGCTACATCAACCTCAACCTCAACGGCGGCCACGGCGACACCCGCGCCAACTTCACCAACAGCGACAAGACCGTCACCGTCTACGCCGCCGCCGCCCTCGTCAGCGCCCGCCTGACCTACCTCGACGGCTTCACCGAAGAGTTCACCCTCGGCGGCGGCCACAACGCCACCCTCGCGGGCACCGGCATCCACCAGAACAAGAAAATCGTCAACGTGCTCATCAAGAGCGGCACCAACACCGACGGCCAGACGCACTCCTACAACGGCGCGACCCAGATCAACTGCGACCTGGCCTTCTTCTTCGCCGAGCGCCACACCACGCAGTCCAACTTCCGTATCGATACCTCGATCAACCTCAACACCGTGCAGCCCACGGTCATCAGCCCGCTCTACGATTGAGCTTTGAGCCATGAGCTTTGAGCCAAGCACAAAACAGAACCGACTCACAGCGCCGCGCTTCATGATGAAGCGCGGCGTTGTTTTTCAGGAAAATGCAACCACGGATAACACAGATGGCACGGATAAGTTTGAAACCCATCCGTGCCATCTGTGTTATCCGTGGTTAAATCGATTCAACCTTACTTCAGCGTAAACCTCGGCAGCTTCACGATCTTGCCGCCCTTCATCGCCGACTGATGGGCGCAGATGCCCACGCACGTCCAGTTCGCGCTGATCGGCGCATTAGGCCAAGGGTCGCGGTTCTTCACCAGGGCCGTGACCATTTCGTTGACCATGTGCGGATGCGATCCGCCGTGCCCGCCGCCTTGAATGAAGGAGAGATGCCCGGCATCGTGAATCTCCGCGGGCTGCGTAAACCTTTGAATCGCTTTGGGCAACAGGTGCGCGAAGTCAGGCACCGTGATCTTCTCCGCGATCTCCGGCTCAGGCTTCTTGGCCGTGTGCAGCACGTGCGGCTCATGCTCGACGAGCGTCCACTCAAAGCTCCGCTTGGTGCCGTAGACATCGAAGCTCTCGCGGTACTGCCTGGCCGTGTCATAAAGGCAGCGCCAGATGTGGGCGACGACATCCGAGTCCTTCACCTTGATATGACAGCTCTCGACGGCAAACTTGTTGCCGCTGCGCTTGGCGATATCCTTCCGCACCGTGCCTGAGCCGAGACAGGTCACGTACTCCGCGCGCCCATCGAGCAGGCCCAGACACGGGCTGACCACGTGCGTCGCGTAGTGCATCGGGATCATGTCTTTCCAGTAGTCCGGCCAGCCGTCCATATCCTGCGGATGCGATGCCGCCAGGTGCTGAATCTTGCCGAGCTCTTTCTTCTTGTACATCTGCTTGATGAACAGAAACTCGCGCGAGTAGACGACCGTCTCTGCCATCATGTACTTCAGGCCTGTATCCTGAACGAGCTTACAGATCTTCTCGCACTCCTTAATCGTCGTCGCCATCGGCACGGTACACATGACGTGCTTGCCGGCTTTGAGCGCTTCGATCGACATCCAACCGTGATCGGGGATGGGCGAGTTGATGTGAACGAAATCGACCTTCGGGTCAGCCAGTACATCTTCGTACTTAGCGTATCGCGTGGCGATGCCGAAGGAGTCGCCGACCTGGTTCAGCTTCGCTTCGTTGCGCTGGCTGATGGCGTACATGTTGGCGTTGGGATGGGCCTGGTAAATGGGGATGAACTCGGAACCGAAACCCAGACCGACGATGGCGACGTTGACCTTCATGGCCATGTGAGAAACTCCTGGAGTTGGCTGATGTGATCTCGATCGAAAGGCGCCAGCGGCACCTGCGTAACAAAGGCAGATGCTAATCGCGTGTGTTGAGGAGTTCAAATGGAACGACCTTGCTTCAACCTCCACCCACGCAATGAGCGCGAACCACTTCAGCCCGAAGACTTTACCTGCCGCGATGGATCGGCGCAATGAAAACCGTTACCGAGACATGAGGTTTTGCATCCTCGCAATGGGTGAGATTAATCCAGCCCCGCCGCCTTGCGGTCCCGCTTGATCGACGCCTCGTTCGCCGTGATGTGGTCCTTCATGTCCCCCAGCCCGGAGCGGATCTTCTTATACTCCGCGGCATTCTTCGACTTGGCGGTGAAGGCGTTGTCGTGCTCGTCATCCCATTTCAGCACGCGGTCAATCGTCGCGGCGAGTTTGGGGATATCGCCGAAGGCATACTCATTCAGAGATCGGCCGACCTGTTCCGAAAGCGATGCGAACAGGGCGGGATCGCCCGAAGGATTCAGATCCTTGTTCGCCATCAGGTGGTAGCGATATCGCAGTTGCCCGGTGTAGAACCAGAACACCGCGTCATCCTTCTTTCCTTCTTCAAACAACTTTGCGGCGAGGATGTAGTAGGCAGCCGGGTGTTGCTTCTCGATGCCGTCCAGGATCTGCGCGGGCAGCATGGCGGAGTAGTCGCCGGGGGCACCGGGGGCACCGGGGGCATTGGGGGCCGCGCTCCCTCCGCTTCCGCCGTTCCCGCATCCGACACCGGCAAACATGAACAACACGACAATCACGACGAACCATTGGCTCATGACCGCACCTGAAAAAAGGAGACACGATCAATCAACAAACGCCCGGGCATTCTACATCAACCCCCGAATCGGTTCACCGTAATAAACGAAGTGCGGCCGCTGAAGTTCATCTTCCCACGACACCGTGCGCGGCAGCCCCAGCGCTTCGTAAATCGTCGCGGCCATATTCTCAGGCGTCTGCGGATCGCGGATGGGGTACCCGCCCGTCTTGTCCGTTTCACCGATCACGTTCCCGCCCTTCACGCCGCCGCCTGCGAAGAAAACCGTCTGGGCCTTGCCCCAGTGATCGCGCCCCGGCAGCGGAGCCTTGGGAATCTTGAAGATGCGCGGCGTGCGCCCGAACTCGCTGCCCATTACGATCAGCGTGCGATCGAACAAGCCGCGTGATTCCAGATCATCCATCAGCGCGCTCACCGCCTTGTCCATCGGCGGCAGAAGATAATCCTTCAGATTGCGGAACGCGGCCTGATGCGTGTCCCACGTTTCGTTATTCCCAAGATTCACCTGCACGAGACTCACCCCCGCCTCGACAAGCTGCGCCGCCATGAGCAGCGAAAGCCCGAAGCTGTTGCGGCCGTAGGCGTCGAGTCGCTTCGGGTCCGCCCCGCTCACGTCAAACGCCTCATGCACTTTGCCGTTCATGAGCAGTGAAATCGCCGCTTCGCGATAACGATCAAACCGCTGCGTCTCGGCTGCCTCTTCGAGAAACTTCGTCTGACTTTCGATCCGCCTGCGCAAGGCATCGCGCTGCTGCACACGCTGGGCGCTCAAACCTTCGGGCAGGGCGAACTGCGGCATCTGAAACACGACGCGCGGATCAACCTGCGCCCCCTTCTCGTGATGAAAGAGATATTCGGGAAACGCGCCGTAACTCTGCGGGTGATAAGGCGAAGCCTCGACGAACCACGGCTCATGCCGCGAGCCCATCATGCCCGCGAACTGCCCGGGAATGACGCGGCCGGTGTTATGCACGATCTTGTCAGGCAGCACCACGGCCGGCGGCAGGTTGTTGCGCGGCGCGACCATGCGATTCGCCACCGCCGCGATGCTCGGCCAGTCGCCGGGCTTGGGTTTGTTCAGATCAAAATTCGGCGGCAGCGGCGTGCGGCCGCTGAGCATCGCCATGTGACCCTGCGAGTGCTCTTCATAAGGATGCGTCAGCGAACGCACGAGGGCGAACTTGCTGCTGCGCTTGGCGAGTTCAGGCAGATGCTCGCAGATGTGCAGGCCGGGCGTGGCGGTTTTGATGGGTGAAAACTCGCCGCGGATTTCCGTTGGGCCATCGGGCTTCATGTCAAACGATTCGTGCTGCGCCAGGCCGCCGGAGAGGAAGATGTAGATCACGGCTTTGGCGCGCGGCTCGGTACGTTTCGCCGCCGGCGCGGCCGGTTCACCGGCCCGCGCCTCAGCCATCGCCTTGAGCGCACTGACATGATTCATCCCCAAACCGAGCAGCCCCACCGCCCCCGCCTGGATCATATGCCTGCGCGTGAACGCCGGGTGCGCCGCCTGCGCCACCGGCATCTGCGATGAACTTTTCCTTTTCATGCGCGTCTCCACGTTTCCAGCCGCTTGCGGCTTAGCAACGAACGACCCAGACCTCCGCACCACACTGCACCCTCCATCATAATCAACAGATCGTCACATCAAACCCGATCCAGACAAAAAGCTCTCGCAAAGGCGCAAAGCCCGCAACGTTTCCCAATCCAAACAAGCTCAAACCTCCCGCTCTCTTTGCGATCTTTGCGCCTTTGCGTGAGATTCACTCCCGCGGCAACGTCACCACACCCCCCTGCTGCACGCATCCGCCGCGCTCAACCAGCAGCGCGATGCCCGCCTCCACCGCAGGCTGCACCTTGCTCGTCATTCGCGAAAAGCCGAACACTTTCGCCGTCTCACGCACCAGGTCCACCATCGGGAGGCCGATCTGCTGCTCCAGCACGTTCCGCGCGGCGTTGGCGTACTCGATTGCCGGAATCTCCTCCGCCCGGCGCGACTCGCCATCGTCGCCGGGCACCCGCCAGCCGTCATACGTCGCCACATCCTGCGTCACGCTCCACACAATCCCGCCCTCCACCTTCGGCCTTTCCGTCGGCGGCAACACCGCGATGATCTCCTCCACATGCCCCTGCGCCCGACTCGTGATCCGCGTGAAACCCCAAAAGGCAATCACCCGTTTCACCAGCATCTCCATCTGAATCGGTCCCTCCCGCTTCACCACGCGCAGCACCAGATCGCGCACCGCCCTGCGCGACTTCGATTCATAAAACGCCTCAGGCTCCCCGCGCGGCTTATCGCACAGCACAGGCATGTACACCGACATCCCCGGCGGCGCATCAGGTTCATCAACCTCTTCAATCTCCATCCTCGCTTGCGCCAACGCTTCAACCGCCAACGCGAGCGGAGATGCGATCACTTCCGCCTTCGCGTCTCCGTCCTCCGCTTGCGCCTTCGCGCTCGCACCCGCCTCGCGCGCCGCTGCCGCCTCCGCCTCGCGCGCCATCACCGCCTTCTTCGCCGCCCCGAGCGCCTCTTCGATGCGCCCCAGCTCACGCTGCGGGTCCAGCCACCAGTCACTCGACCACACGCGATGCAGCCGCCAGCCCAGGTGCTCCAGCACGCCCGCCCTGCTGCGATCACGATCGCGCGCCGTCGCGGCCGCGGCATAGAACGGCCCATCGCAAAGGATTCCGATCAAGTATTCATCCGCATGATCCGGATCCTTCACCGCCAGGTCGATGCGGAAGCTCGAGCAGCCGACGTGCGTCTCGACCTGCCAGCCGCGCTCGATGAGCTGCGCCGCGATCGCCTTCTCAAAGGCGTCATCCAGCGCGTCGCGCTTCTTGAGCGTCACTGCCTCGGCAATCGCGCCGGGACCACGCTCGGCGTAGTCAAGAAATCCTTTCAAGTGCTTCACCGCGACGGACTGCGTGCGGGCAAGATCGATCTGATCAGCGCGAAGCGGAGAAAAAAGAATTACCTGTTCGCGGGCCCGGGTGATGGCGACGTTCAGCCGGCGCTCGCCGCCGGGACGGTTGAGCGGGCCAAACCCCATCGACACGCGTCCATCCTTATCAGGCCCGTAACAGACGCTGAAAAGGATGATGTCGCGTTCATCGCCCTGCACGTTTTCCAGGTTCTTCACGAACACCGGCTCCGGCACTGTGTCGCCGAAAAACACATCGATTTCAGGGTGTTTTCGCCGCTCGGCATCGAGCATGTCTTCGATGAGCGCCTGCTGAGGAATACTGAAGGTGACGACGCCGATGCTCTTGGCAGCGATTGCGTCTTCACGCTCACTCACAGCTATCAGCCGCGCCACAATCTCGCTGACAATCGCCTCCGCCTCCGCCCTGTTGGTGCGCGTGTTGCCGCGGTCGTACACCGCGCTATCGATGTAGCGCAGCGAGACGCCCTGCGTCGCGCTGCGTTCCTGCGGCGAGGGGAAGGTCTGCAAGCGGTTGCCGTAGTAGTGGTAATTGCTGAACGCGATCAGGCTCTCGTGCCGGCTGCGGTAATGCCACAGGAGATACATCGAAGGCAGGCCGGATGCGGTGCATTCATCCAGCACGCTTTCGAGCTCTTCAAAGTCATCCTCATCGGGCACATCGTCTTCGTTGTCGGCCTTCATGAAGAAAGTCGTGGGCGGAAGCTGCTTCGAGTCGCCGACGATGATGACCTGCCTGCCGCGGGCGATTGCGCCGACGGCATCCCACACGGGAATCTGCGACGCTTCATCGAACACGATCACATCGAACGGCGGAAACTCCGCATCTAGATACTGCGCCACCGACAGCGGACTCATCAAGAGACACGGCTTCAGACGCGGCAACAGGTTCGGCAACCTCTGAATCAGCTTGCGCAAAGGCATGTGGCGGCGCTGGAGCTTGAGCTGCCTTTGCAGGATGCCGACCTCGGAGGAGTCCGATGCCTGTCCCGCCGCCCGCGGCACCTGTTCGCCAAGCTTCGCACGCAGCGACAGCGTTACGAGATTCAGCCCGTCCTGATCCAGCTTGCTGAACCGCGCGATGCGTCGCTCCTGTTCCCGGCTGTTGAACTGGCGAAGCATCGGCGTCGCATCGGTCACGTCGCTGAGCCACTGCTGCTGAAAAGATCGCTCGAAGACCTGCGCGAAGGGCACCCCGCGGATTTCGCCTGTTTCATAGGCCAAAAGCAAGGGTTCGAGTCCGGCGACGGCGACGGCATCGCGCGTTCGCCGCCAGTAGCACCAGTCCGGCAGCGAGCGCGTGTGATCACTTAAGCGCTGGACCGTCTGACGAAGGCGAGGCAGAAACTCGTGAGCCTGCTCCGTGCCCCAGGCGCGTTCTTCGTTGAGCTTCAGCAGTGTCGTGATGCTCTTGCGTGATTGCACTAAGTCGGCCATCGCAGACTTGAGACCGGCAAGACTCTTGCCCACCGGCGCCTCAGGCGCGCAGTAGTCACGCTCGGCGACACACAAAGCGATCACCCGCGCTCGCAGTGAAGCTGGATCAAAGTCCCGCGCCCCGGCCTTCATGCGCAGGGCGCGGAAACGATCCGCCCAGTCGATCATCGCTTCCAACGCGGACCACTCCGGCTCGCCGCTGTTCCACGATGAACCAAACGCGCGCGAAGCCTGCTCGTTCGACGCAATCGCCTGGTTCTCACCGCGCAGCTTGATGGCGAGTTCCAGATCAGCGATGAATCTCTCCGTCGCTGGAATGCCTTGAATCGCGAAGGGCTTCACCGCCTTCTGCACACTGCGTCGGCGGAGCCAGGCGGTGAAGAAGAAGCCGGACTGCCCGGCACGGAACTTGGCGAGCAGTTCTTCGATATTCAGCGCAAGGAGCGTGTCGCGATAGCGTGTGAAGAGATCCTTCCGCATCGCATCTCGCTGCCTGCCGCGGGCGATCAAGGCGAGGAGCGACTTGCGAAGCTCGGGCCAGTTGGGGTCGGTGAGCAGGGCTTCGGTTGGCCGCGCGGGTTCGAGAAGCATCGATGCAAAGTCGTGCAACCAGTTCAGGCCGGCGCGGGAAAGGGTAACGGCACCGGCATCGGGTGAAGTGCGTTTGACCTCGGCTGAATCGTTGCCTTCAGTTGTTCGTTCGTCTTCACCCTCACCCCGGCCCTCTCCCTGTCCCCCGGTGTCGGGAGAGGGGGCCAGACCCATCTCGCGCATCGCAGCGTTTGCTGATTTCTCAAGCGATAGCGATGCCTTTTGAATGGCCGCACCAGCCTGCATCACCTGCTCCGGCAAAGTCGTCGCCCACTCCGTGCGCTCGACGGCAAAGTAAGGATGCAACACCGGATCGCCCACCGCGCCAGCCGCGGTCGCAAGCTGATCGAGACGCTCGCGCGCCTCTTGCAGCTTCGCCGCATCCATCGCCTTCACCCACTCCGGATCGAAGCGAACCCGCGGCGTCTCGCGCAGGCCGATGAGCCTGGCGGTCGCCTGATACACGCTGTGCCCGCTTCCGCGCACTTGATGCAGCTCATTGACGAACGCATTCAACTCGCTGCGCGACGCCTTCAGCTCCTCCGCATGTCGCGGCCAACCCGAAGGCGATGCGGACCGGCTCACATTCAGCGCCTCGCCGAGTTGGTCCAGCACCTCGCGCTTGCTGGCCTTGTTCGAATGCAGTTCTAGGCAAAACGGCCCGAGGCCCACGCGCTCCAGTCGCTTCTTCACCACGCTGAGCGCCGCCATCTTTTCCGCAACGAACAACACGCGTTTGCCTGCGGCGAGGCACTGCGAAATGAGGTTGGTGATGGTCTGCGATTTACCCGTGCCCGGCGGGCCTTCGAGGACGAAGCTGTGACCATCAGCCGCGGCGAAGACGGCGGCAAGCTGCGAGGAATCCGCATCCAGCGGGCAATACGTGTCCAGCGGCAGATGCGTTTCGTCGAGTGTTTTCGGATCGGGAAAGGCCGGGGCATCGGACAGGGCCGGTGAGCCGCGCTCGACCAGATGCCTGACCACCGGGCTGCGCATCAGGGCCTGTGAACGGTCCTGAAGATCGAGCCACATGAGAAATTTGTTGAAGCTGAACAGGCCCAGGTGCGCTTCATCGATCACCTGCCAGCGGTCGATGTCGCGAACCGCCTTCTTGAAGCGTTGCATGATCTGCGGCACGTCCAGGCCATGCTCGTCTTCGATGGCTTCGTCGAGGCCTGTGGTGTCAATGCCGAACTCGACCTTGAGTTTCTCCAGCAGCGTGACATTGATGCGCGGCTCTTCGTCGGCGAGTGAAACCGTAAACCCTTCACGCGCGGACTTGCGGTCCATCGAAAGCGGGATGAGCAGGATCGGAGCCCGGCGCGGCTGAGCGTCTTTATCTTTCGACTCGTACCACTCGAGGAAACCAATCGCCAGGTACAGCGTGTTGGCGCCAGACTCTTCGTAACTCAAGCGGGCGGCGCGGAAGATATCGACGAGCCTGTTTTGAAGATCGTTCTCCGTGAGCGAGGTGAAGAGGCGGCGCACAGCCAGTTCATCGCGCAGGTATTGTTCGAGAGCGTCTTCGCCGGTGCGCTGCTTGTGTGAGTCGAGATCGCGCGGGCTTTCGTCCATCAGCTTGGGGCGCGGGTGAATCGAAAAGGCCAGGCCGGTGGAGAGAGAATCTTCCAGCGCGGGCAGGTCAGGACAGAGCAGCGCGATGGATTTTTTCGATTCGCGGAAGTTGATCAGGCGATTGCGCGCGGAGAGATCGAGCAGCTTACGCTTCCAGCGTTCGAGGCGAACGTTGGGCGGTTCGTCCGGCTCGGGCTCTGCAGCCGGGGGATGGGAGAGGGATGGGGTGAGGGCGGAGGCGTGCGGTGTTTCCTGGTGCGCGGCGGAAGTCTGTGGGAGTTTGGCCTCACCTTCCTCGACCACTTCGAATGTCCCCTTCGTCACGCGCATCGGCAGCGGGCGAATCCGCATCTTCCGCGCACAGCGAATATCAATCGCGCAGTGAAAGCCCTTTTTCTCCAGGTGCTCGGCTGCCCTTGCTTCCGCTTCCTCAAAGGAAATCGCCGGCTGCGTGGTGATGCCCACCGCCTCGAGCGCGATGATCTCGCCCAGTTCGATGCGCTTGGAAAAGCGGAGCACATCATCGACGCAAGGCTCGGGGAAGGAATCGTCGCTGGTCCATACGCCGACGAACGCGTGATCCTTCACGAGGACGATCAACGGATGCAGCCCGGCCTGTTCGAAGCACGCAGCGGCAAGCACGGAAAGATCCAGACACGCGCCCATGCGATGTTCGAGCGTCTGATCCGGCGAGCGAATCTTCTGCCCTTCCATTTCGAAACGCGCGGGCGGGTTGACGTAGGCGATGCCGACGTTGCAGAGGGCGTGATAGATGGCTTCGACGAAACTCTTCACACGGGACACGTCGCGCGACTGGTAGCCGTCGATAGTCGGATCGCCGGTGGTCCTGCGCAGATGTTCGACGGCGGCGGCGAGGACGCGGTCGATGGCCGGGTGATTGGGCATGACGAACGCGGCGAGATTTTCAGGCAACGAGGCGAGGCCTGCCCACTCGTTGTAGGCGAGCACTTCGATGGGGTGGCGAGTGTGGCCGATGCGTTTGCCGGCGGCGATGACTTCCACTTCCAGATGCGCCACGGCGCGCTCAGCCTGATGCGCGAGGATGGTGGCATCGAGCAGGAGCGCAATGGTGTCGATGTTGAAGGTGCCAAAGGACGCGAGGCGAGCGATGGGGCGTTCCCAGGGCTGGGCGAGTTCGGTGTCGATGGTGACGCGCACGGTCAGATCGTTCAGATCGTTCCAGTCGAGGTTCTCGATGCGCAGGAGTTTGACGATGGGGACATCGTTGCGCTGAAGGGCGTAGTTGACGCGGGCATCGTAGTCGACGTGGATCGCGACGAGGGTCTGGGGCTCAGGCGGGACCGCGGGGACCGGCGGGGCCTCTTGAAGAGGCGCCGCCTGGGCCTGAATATGGGGCGCAGCGTGTTCAGGTTGGCTTGGGCTTTCTTCCATCACCCGCACTCTACCACGAGCGTCACCGCCACTCATGCCGCGGATATTTTCGCGAGAGGGCAGGCTTGATCTGCGGATACTGATTCTTCCAGAAGCTGGCGAGGTCCTCCGTCACCTGCACGGGCCTGTGGTTGGGCGCGAGAATCTCCAGCAGCACCGACACGCGACCGGCGGCGACGCGCGGCGTCTGGTCGAGATCGTAAAGGTCTTGAATCTTCGCTCGGCCGCGCGGGGCAGCACCTTCGCTGTATTCGATCTTCATGCCCCAGCCTCGCGGCAGCTTGATCGACTCGGGTGCCATCTGGCGAATGAGCTGCTGCTCGTCCCATGACAAGGCGTTCATCACCGCTTCAAGACAAGGCCGCTCGCGAAGCTGACTCGCGCGCACCGCCGCAGGCGGACCGGCGACGATCTCATGCAGAATCACCCGGCGATCCTCCTCGTCGTACGTGATCAACTTCTTCTCAGGCAGCCAGGCCGCCACGCAGCGCACGCGCGTGATCCATTGCTCCACCTTTTCATCCCAGCCTTGGAGCTTGATGTTGCCCTGAATGATCTGCTCGACGAGCAACGGCTCAGCACCCGCGGGATCGACCTGCGTCCGGCCCTTGGTGAAAAACACGAGGCCATCAAAGGCGTGCGTCTCGGTCTGTTCGACCGCCTGTGTCGCGGCGTTCCACGTCAGCTCGTCGCGCAGTTCGATGCGATCCGGATGCACCTCTTCGAGCCAGGCGGGTTCGATCTCGCTGACGATGGAGATGGTGGTGCGGACGCTATCACCCGCGCCGGTCTCGCGGATTTCAAGCGCCAGAAGCAGACCAGGACGCCCGGCGACGCTCGATTTATCGAGCACGACCTTCTTGCGGCCGATCATGCGGCAGTCGAGGCGATGTTCATCGGGGCGAAAGGCGATGTGATCGGGGAAGGCGGTGAGTAGACACTTGATTAGAGCGACGGTCGCTCCCCCTCCCCTCCCCTGGCCCTTGGCCCCCGGACCTTGGCCCTCGTGCTCCTTGGCGATGTGTTCGAGCTGGCGGCGGGTGCGATCGACTTCGCGGCAGGCCTGCGCGTTGAGATGAAGGCGATCGCAGTCGCGCGGGTTGAAATCACTGCGAGCTGCGGATTCGAAGAGGCGATCCATCACGGCCAGGTCAGACTGCGTGGCGTCATCGCCGGTGTTCACATACTCCGCGGGCGGCTGACCGGTGAGGATGGATCGCTCACTGATGAGCGCGGCCCACAAGGCCGCGCGCTGAACGCAGCCTTGAGCCATCGCTTCGAGCATCATGCGCGACAGGCGCGGGTGCAGCGGGTACTCAGCCATGTGCCGGCCGAGCGGCGTGAGCGATTGACTCCCCTCCCTTTTAGGGAGGGGCTGGGGGAGGGTCGGGTTCGCTGCATTCGTGAACTCAACATGAGCGATGGAAGCCTCATCGGATCGTTCGCTCGACCCTCCCCCTGCCCCTCCCTGTCCCCCGGTGGAGGGAGGGGAGTAAGACAAGGCGTGCAAGGCCAACAACAATGCTTCGCCGCGAGCCGCATCCTTTTCATCCGGCTGATCGAGCCAGGGAAACATTCGTACATCCCCCGCGCCCATCGCCTTCAGTTGCAGGATGCACTCGGAGAGATCGAGCCGGCGTATTTCAGGATCATCATGCTTGGCCCGGCCGACGTGATCGCCCTGTGTCCACAGACGCATCGCGGTGCCCGGCGCGGTGCGCCCGGCGCGGCCGGCGCGCTGCTCGGCGGACGCCTGACTGATCGGCTCGGCCAGCAGCACATTCAGACCGCGGCGGGCATCGTAACGATGCACCTTCGCGAAGCCGGTGTCGATCACGTGACGCACGCCGTCGATGGTGATGGAAGTCTCGGCGATGTTGGTGGAGACGATCACCTTGCGGCAGTCGCTGCGCGGCTCCACGGCGGCGTCCTGTTCGCGCGGCGAGAGCGATCCGTGCAAAGGAAAATACTCGATGCGCTGCGATGAACGCACCGCCTTGCGACACCCATCGATGGTGCGATTGATCTCGTAAGCCCCCGCCTGAAAGACGAGGATGTCGTCTTTCACGCTTGCGTCTTCACGCTCGCGCCCAGCCTTCGAGACGCCATCGATGACGGCCGCCACCGCCTCAGCCGCCTGTTCCCACACGGGCTTCATGCTGCGTGCCTTCAAATAGGAAACCTCCACCGGGAACATCCGCCCCTTCGCTTCGACCACCGGGCAGGCGAGAAACACGGCGAGAGCGTCCGCATTGAGCGTTGCGGACATCACGATGAGTTTCAGATCGCGCCGTTTCGATTCCTGAAGCAGCCGGACGAGACCCAGCGTCATGTCCGCGGCGAGGCTGCGCTCGTGAAACTCATCGAGCACCACCGCTCCGACGCCCGGCAAGAGCGGGTTGTTCTGCATCCAGCGGAGGAACAAACCTTCCGTCATGAAGATGATGCGCGATTGTTTCGAGACTCTGCTTTCGTGACGCGTCTGGAAGCCCACCGTTTCACCGACAGGCGATTTCATTTCAAAGGCCACGCGGCTGGCCACCATGCGCGTCGCCAGCCTGCGCGGCTGAAGGACGATGATCCGCTCGAGGATCGCGCCG
>JBBDXA010000069.1:0-6671 GCA_040902585.1 Phycisphaeraceae bacterium | reverse complement strand
CGGATTGATTGAAGCTGACCCGAGCCTCGTCACCTCCATGCCGAAGGTCACCGGCCGATATCGTCTGGTGCCAACGACCATCAATAGACGATGGGTTATCGTCCCGATTCCACAGGATCAGATGATTGCGTTGATCCTGAGCCGCGAGGATGCGAACCACTTGAAACACGGGGGGATTGAGTTTGAGTTCCGGTCGACGAGTCGAACAGAAGAACGCCCACCCGTGTTGGTCCGGTGGAACCCACTCACGCCCATGCCGAAGGGGTTGATGCAGGCATGGCTGGATGCGGCGACGATCGAGTTAGCGCGATGCTACTACTCAAGCTACTGGAAACACCATCGTCCGGTCGTTCATCGTGCCGTGTGTGATGAGGTGTTTAGATGCGAGTTGCTGTCCGAGGCATTTTCGCTGCCGTGATCGCTTGGCGGTTACTCCTGCTTGATGAGATGCGGTTTCAGCCACTCCCTCTCCGCCGCCAGTGCCTCGCTTCGTTTCTCGAATGGTCCCAGCTTCGCCCCGCCCACCGGCGACATGTCCGCCCACCACAGTCCGTGCTCATCCGGCTCGACATGACTCGCCCGCGTGATGTGAAGCTGGCCTAGCGCCGCCAAGTCGATCGCCTCGTCATAGATGCACCTCACGCCTCCACCTGTGTCGACGATCAGTTCCATCACGATCCTCCTTCATTTCCTCCGCCCCGAATGATCCGTCGCCGCGGTCGATCCACAAGCAGCCCGTCCAGCGCACTCTGCACACCGGCGAGCTGCTTCGACACACGCTGACGCAGGCCTTCGCGCTCGCGCAGCGCCTGAGGCTGCACGCCGCGCACGATGCCCTGCGCCTGGTTCACGAGTTGATCAAGCTGTTCGTTCGAGCGGATGTTCAGGTGCCGAAACCGCTCGAAGAACTCGGTCAGGTTCGTGATCGCCGTATCGCGGAATATTTTCGGCTTTCCATCCTCCGCCCCGGCCCCCGTCAGCCGCTCGCTCAAGTGCGACACGAGCTTGGCCAGTTCTTCCGTGAACGCCTGCTCCGCAAGCTGCACCGCTTCGTTGAAGCGTGCCGACATCCGCTGGCATTCCTGTTCGTACAGCGCCGGGCTCAGTTGTTGCAGGTACGCCGGTGGCTCGATGCTTGGGAAGTCCCACACAACGTCGAACAGCCCATGCAGGGAGCCGGGATAGTCCGCTTCGTTGTAGAGCTGACCCAGTTGCTGCCGCGCAGCCAGCTTCAGGTCGGCCAGCTCACGGTCCAGCTCGATCACGGCGTCGATCAATTCACTTTTCATCTCGCCGAGCCGCTGATCGACGACGGCGACATCGTCCTGGCGAATCAGCCGGATGCCCGGCTCCGGAAATGGCAGCGACACGCCGCGCCAGTAGGACACGATGCGATTACGCACCGACGTGACGGCTTTGAATGCAGGGTGCTTGGTGTCGATGAGTTTCTTTCCCGCTGACAAGAAATTTCCCTCCGCCCCGAATGATTCAGCCGCCTGTTCCTTCTGCTGCGGCGTGAGTGTTTTTCTGACGCCGAACCAGGTAAAACTCAAACGCATGGCGGCGGCGAAGCGCCGCAGCCGTTCCGCCGGAGGCGTGGTCGCCGCCGGCGGCTCTTCGAGCGCAGTGCTCATGTTGATCTCCTTATTGAATCAGTGATGATATGAGTGCCGCATTATCGCGCTGCCCGTCTCCAGACGTTTCCACTAAGCCCTTCAGTCAGGAGGGATCGCCATGACCAAGCCGAAAGTCAACGCGTGGGTTTACAAATGCAACCTCAATTACCCGCGCAAGGGCGAGGGATACAGCTTTCTTGATCCCGACCAAGGATTCCTGGCGACCGAAGACCACGACGGAGTGATGTTCGGAGGAGAGGACTGGATCAGATCAGGTGCAGCTTGGACGCGACTCGGCAAGGCGCGGTCTGGTGATTTGGTGTTCTGCCATCAGACCGACCTGAAAGGGCTTGTTGGAGTCACAGTAGCTGCGTCAGGAGGCTACCCTGATCCTGACGGGTCACATCCAGACAAGTGTTCGGCAATTGACCTTGGCCCAGGTCGCGTCAAATTCGAGACGACAGTTCGGATTGCTGACGTTCGATCATCGGTGGGCAATTTGAACGCCTACTCTGCTGGCCTGTCGCGCGCGACATTCGTTGACGTCGAACCGAGGTTTGCAGGGCGGCTGATCGACCTTTGCATGAAGATGAATCCGGCGCAGAAGAGGGAGATTAGGAGACTCCTTCGTAGGTCGGATCATTTGGTGGCGTCGGATCAGGAGAATGTGCCCCAAGACAACTCTGCGGTAATCAAGGATCCAATCCGGCGAGAAATGCTCATTGAGGCATACGAGCGCCGCGCATCGTGGGCAAAAGACGCGCGGCGGGTTTACGGATACTCGTGCATGGTCCCCGGTTGCAAATTCAAGTTAGTCAAGGAAGATGGTGATCTGTTCATCGAAGTCCATCACTTGAAAGCCATGTGTCATGGAGGTAGCCCCAATGACAGACGCAACATGTGCGTCTTGTGCCCGAACCACCATCGAGAGGTGCACTTCGGTACACGGCGGGCCATCAATCGACTGGAACGACTGCTTCGCAAGCGCCAGGCTGAATTGCTTGAGTCATTCCTGCGGCGAGCGTGACGTCACCCGCATCCGGATAGACCAGAGCCAACATATGGCAAGAACATTGATAAACACGGATCGGGAGGACGTCCATGCGGGCATTGAGCATCAAACAACCTTTTGCTGACGAGATACTGCGTCGACTGAAGACCATCGAGTATCGACGTGTATCCACACGGATTCTTCATCAGCGATTCTACATCTACGCCAGTATGAAGCCGAAAGAGGGTCGAGAAGACGATGCCGAGGGGCTACCGCGTGGGATGCTTGTCGGCACGGCTGTAATTGCCAGATGTGACCCACCCAAGAGGAAGGGAGGGAAGTACCAGTGGCACTTGACGAAAGTACAGCGGCTCAAGCGGTTGGTTCGACCCAAGCGGAAACCGCAGCCAATCTGGTTCAATCCATTCTGATTGGCGATCAATTGTCGACCGGCCTGACTTGCCGCCGCGTTTTGCTCGCCGCCTGATCGCGCCGGTAGATTCCCACCTGATCGGCGCTCAGGCACCGGCCGCTCGCCCACGTTCTCAGTTTCTCCACCGCCTCCGCCGCCGTCACCGCCACCGGCACGACGTTGTGGGCCGCCGCCACCAACGGCAAATCCAATAGCGCCGCCAGCCGGCAGCAGGCTTTGATCTCGGCCCCCGTCCAATTGTCGTCAGCCGGCCGCTTCTGGTCGGCGTCGAGGCCGAACGTCTCTATGTAGATGCGCCAGATCGCCTGCCGCTGCTGGGCGTCGGGCAGGTCGACGAAGAATACGCCGTCAAAGCGCTCGGCCCGCGCAAACTCCGGTGGCAGCTTCGAGATGTCGTTGCAGGTTGCCGTCACCATCACATCGCTCGTGTGATCGTTCATCCAGGTGAGCAGCGCGCCGAAGATGCGGGCCGAGACGCCCGAGTCGGTCTGACCGGAGCCTGCGACACCGGAGAGAGCTTTATCCAGTTCATCAACATAGAGCACGCATGGGGCCATCGCATCGGCGATGCGCAGGGCCTGACGCGTGCGTTCTTCGCTCTGTCCGACGAGCGAGCCCATCAGCGAGCCGACATCGAGGATCAGCGTGGGCCTGCCGGTCTCGGTACCCAGGGCTTTGCTCAACTGACTCTTGCCGCAGCCTGGCGGTGAAAGCAGCAGCACGCCGCGGGGCCGATGCTTCGGATCAGTCGACCGCCGGCACATGGCGCGGAGGCAGAACGCCTTCAGCGCCTCCAACCCACCCAGGTCGGCGAACCGCTCGCTGCCGCGCCGCCCGCTTCGGCCGTCGCACCGTCGACATGCAGGCCCGTGGCCACGTTCCACGTAGCCAACTTCCACTTCTCGCGGGCGCACAGTTGTGCGATCTCCCGCAGCGCGTCTTCGTGTTCGTGGCTTTCCAACCACAAGCCGGCGAAGCAATCGCGCATGTACTCCGTCAGCCGCTGGGTTAGCGTCATGGGATGCTCCCAAATTATTTGATTGGAGAGTCCTTCAGGAATTCAGACAATGTGGAAATTTAGGTGGTCTAGAATCAATTCATGCCTGCTATGATCGTCGGATTGAGGTGGGCATGCTAAACAAACCGGTTGTCTTTATATCTTCAACGAGTGACCTTCGTTCGGCCCGCGATCTGGTCGGAAAGGTCCTCCATTCGATGGGCTACGAGCCTGTCTGGCAGGACATCGAAGCCACCGATGGTGGCGAACTACTCGATGTCCTGCGGAAGCGCATCGAGCCCTGCTCGCTGCTAATCCAACTCGTTGGTGATCGATATGGTGCTGAGCCTCCGTCTCCGTCTCCTGAATTTGGCCGCGTGTCTTATACGCAGTTTGAATCGCTCTACGCTGAAAAGCTCGGCCGCAAAGTGGTCTATTATTTCATGGACCCATCTTTCCCGACTGACCTCGCTGAGCTGGAATCGGATGAGCGCCGCGAACTTCAAGCTGCCTATCGCCAGCAGATAACAGCTGACAACAAACTGCGGCAATCCAACATCGCTAGCACGCAAGACCTTGAACTTTCGATCAGGCGAATCACCGATGAACTGGCGGCGGCACGAAAGCAGAGTGATCGCCGGTTCAAACGACTCTTTGTCGTCAGTGCGGTTTCGCTACTGTCCATCCTATTGATTATTGGCTTGGTAATTGTTTCGATTTCAGGCCAGAAGGAAGTCACGGTCAAGTTTAATGAGATGACTTCTCGGTTGGACGAATCAGAAAAATTGATCAAGCAATTCCTGACAGAACGACCGCTGGACGCAAACGGCAAGCCGATCATTTCACAACTCACCGGCGAATTGCGACAACGGGCTGAAGAGTTGATCGCCAAGGGTAACAAGCGTCAGCGACTCATTGCTGCGGTCGCGATGAATGATTTTACGACGGCGGATAGACTGCTAGTTGAATTGCGGGCGATGAACCAGTCGGAGCGTGATACCGAAGATTTTGAGCTTTTTACTTTGGAAGGTGATCGCTGGTATCGAGCCAACGAACCGGATAAAGCCATCGAACCCATTGAGCGGGCGATTGCACTTCGGGCGACACATATTGGTGCGAGGAATAACGCGGCAATTGCCCACACATCAGCTCGCCTCGGGAACATCGCCGACCATAAAAAACGCGCAATCGAAATCGCTAAAGGAACCCTCACACTTGTTACACACGGATCAATCGATTGGGCCGACGCGCAACAAATCCTGGGCATTGCGTGGGCTGAGATGCCAACCGGCGACCGGAACGAGAATCTTGGTCAAGCGATTAAGTCCTGCGAGGCCGCACTGACTGTATTCACAAAAGAATCCCATCCCGCCGAGTGGGCAACGACGCAGGGTATTCTCGGGAACGTGTGGAGCGCAGCAACCATCGGCGACCGGGCCGAGAACTGTCGTCGGGCGATCGAATTCTACGAGGCGGCGCTGACAGTTTTCACGAAGGAATCCCATCTCGTCGGTTGGGCGGGAACACAACTCAACCTCGGTGCCACATGGGCTGAATTGCCCGCCGGCAACCGGGCCGAAAATCTTCGTCGGGCGATGGAGGCCTTCGCGTCGGCGCTGACCGTTTTCACGAAGGAATCCCATCCCGTCGAGTGGGCGACGACCCAGAGAGTCCTCGGCATCGCGTGGATTCGCACGCCCACCGGGAACCAAGGCGAGAACCTCCGTCTGGCGATCGATGCCTGCGAGGCGGCGCTGATGGTCTTTACGAAAGAATCTCATCCCGTCGAGTGGGCGAGAACACAGAACAGCCTCGCTAGCGCGTTAGGTGAATTGCCCACCGGCAACCGGGGCGAGAACCTTCGTCGGGCGATCGAGGCCTTCGAGGCCTCATTGACGGTACGGACGAAAGAATCCCATCCCTTCGAGTGGGCGAGGACGCAGTTCAACCTCGGCAACGCGTGGAGAAAAATGCCCCCCGGGAACGGGGCCGAGAACCTTCGTCGAGCGATCGAGGCCTACGAGGCGGCGCTGACGGTCTTCACGCAGTCGGCCCACCCCGTCGAGTGGGCTGGGGCGCAGAATAACCTCGGCTTTGCTTTGCATTCCATGCCTACCGGCGACCGGGGTAAGAATCTTCGTCGGGCGATCGAGGCCTACGAGGCGGCGCTCGCCATCTACACCGTTGATAAATACCCTGAAGTTTCCAAGTCGATTCAATTGAATCTATCGTGGAGTCAAATACTAGCGAAAGATTTCAAAGGCGCTTTGGCAACGATTGGAGCAGTATCGAACTTGTATACTCCACACCTACCTCTAGAAGCCAATCATGCGCACGCCTTACTGTTCCTCGATCAAACGGAAAGTGCAAAGGCCATCTACCTCAAGCATGTGGGCGAGGAGATTGGCGGCAAACTGTGGCAGACAGTCATTCTTGAGGATTTCGATGCAATTGAAATTGAAGGGTTTACGCATCCCCAGTTCCAGACACTCCGGGAGCTATTGAAGGCTCGAAAGTAGAACAAGCGGGTTTCTGCTCACCAGGGATCGTAGGTGGCATGATTGTGCACGAAGGACCTGCGAATGGATGAAATGTTTCCCAACTTCGTATCGCTCCCCCTCGTCGTTCAGTTCG
>JBBDXA010000068.1:0-6733 GCA_040902585.1 Phycisphaeraceae bacterium | reverse complement strand
GACGGTGTTTGGCGCTGTCGATCATTTCGGCGATGGTGGCGTCGTTGGCGACGGTCATGGCATGTCGCTCCTCGTTCATGGCTGATCTCCATTGGGCGGTTCGTAAGGCAGGTTCTGCACGTCGTATCCCTCGTTTGCTTTTCGCTTGGCCAGATCCTGATAGGTCGTGGTGGTGAACCAGCTCGCGTGGCCGATCAGTTGCTGAACTTCTTCCATGGGCTTGTCGGTGCGGATCAGGCTGATCACGTAGGCCCGGCGCAGGTCGCGCAGGGTCACGCCTTCCACCTGGGCACGACTAAGAATGCGGCTGAAGATGTCGTAGATCGCCTGGTCGGTCATGCGGCGGAAGCGGATGATCCCGCCGCGATCCACCGGCAGGATCAAGGGGCCCGGCTCTTCACTTCGGATCGCCAGCCAGTCGCTCATCGCCAGGCGGGCGGGTACGCCGAGCGTGACGTGGCGGTCGTATTCGGGCCGTTCGCCACGAATGTGCAGTTGCCCGGACTTGGATGTGTAGTCGCCCATATCGAGCTGCGCGGCTTCGGCACGGCGCAGGCCGCTGCTTAAGAAGATCGCCAGCATGGCCGCATCGCGCCGGCCCGAGGCGGTGCGATCCTCGGCGCACGCGGCGAAGAGCATCGAGACGATCCGGGGTGTGACGCTGGTTTCCCCGGCAGGCGAGCGCGAGCCGGGCTTGATCTGTTCGAGACTGGCCGCGGCCTGAAAATCCGCCTCGGCCATCAGCTTCATATCGCGGCAGGTGCGCAGGACGCCGCGCAGCGCTGAGAGCATCTTGTTGGCGGTGGACGGCGCGTATCGTTCCTTCAAGTCCACGCGCAGCCGGGTCGTATCCGCCCGGCGCAGCTTCTCCCATCGCAGCTTCATGGGATCGACATCGCCGTCGCCGGGAACGATTGTCGAAGCCAGACTGGCCAGCGATTGATGCATGGTGCGACGCGATCCCTTGGCGAGCGACGCCAGGAACACCGCCGCCGGCGATCGGTCGGCCGAACGACCGGCATCGATCCAGGATGAATCCTTTTGACTGGCCATGACCACGCTCCGTCAGGGGTTCAGGAAACAACCTCAGGTTCGATCACCGGCATTCGTTCGCCGTCGTCGAAGACCAGTTCGCGCTCGGGCCACCGCAGGGCACCGAGGCGGCCGACGAACGGGCCGTTCAGGTTGCCCGCCTTGCGATCCACGATTCGGCCCCCGACTGAATAGTCAACGCAGATCGCGCGCCCCCGGCCCCGCCCCCGCCCCCGGCTCCGGCCTCCGCTGAAGCCGCGCCCCAAGGTGCTGTTGAGCGGGTAGCCGTCGAACAGTTGGTCACCCTTGTGGAATCGTTTGTCCCACAGGCGCGAGTAGTGGCCGAATACGACCAACGGCTCATCGTCATACGCATCCCACCAGGCATGCCGCGCCTGGAAGCACATCTTGCCGCCGGCGTGGATGGCCTGAGCCGTTCGCACCTCCGGCCCCGAGGTCAACAGCTTCACAGGGTTGCGGTTCTGGTGTGCCAGAGAGCGCTCCACTGGATCGCTTTCATCGCCCAGTTCCTGCTCGACGCGAGCGCGGTGTTCGGTGAGCGCTGTCAACAGATCGCCGGCAGACTCCAGCGCGTTCAAGGCTTCGTCATCCCACGCGGCATGCACCACGCGCAGGCCGGCTCGTTCGAGCGCCAGCGGCAGACGCCCAATGAATTGGATGATCTGCTCCCGTTCCTCCGCGGAGCTGGGCGTCCGTTCAAAACTGTGGACCGGCCCATGCCCGAAGAACCAGGTGTTCTCCTTCTTCTGATTCTGCGAAATGGCATTCAGATCGTGGTTGCCCATGACGGCCTGCGCGACGCCTCGATCGACAAGGTTTGACACCAGGCGGATGACGCCCGGACTGTCGGGCCCGCGATCGACCAGGTCGCCCACGAAGACCATCCGCCGGCCCGCAGGGTGATCCCCGTTCTCCGCGTAGCCCAGGTGCGACATGATCGCGCGAAGGGCATCCAGCTCCCCGTGGATGTCCCCGAGAATGTCCAGCGGCCCGTCGGGCAGGGGCATTCGAGGCCGCCAGCCGGTGCCAGTGGGAGCCGATACTGCCTGGTTTTCAAGGGTGGCGGTGGAAAGGTTGGATTCGGTTTCGTGCTGGGCCATGGGGCACCTCCACCAGCATGATACATTCAT
Source organism: Phycisphaeraceae bacterium (assembly GCA_040902585.1). GTDB lineage: Bacteria > Planctomycetota > Phycisphaerae > Phycisphaerales > Phycisphaeraceae > JBBDXA01. The sequence goes on along the minus strand of JBBDXA010000068.1, from coordinate 4,550 downwards.
ATTCTCATAAGTCAATAGGTATATCAAAATGTACTCGCGGCTCTTCAGGGGAGACCGACCCCCAGCCAACTAGCGCGACTTGCCAAGCCTAAAAGAGCGAGTTGATGAACGCGATCATCGGTGCATCGGATGCTCAAGCACTTAGGCGTTGGGTTTCGAGCAGGTGTGGAAGGGCGTGGGCGATTGTGCAACGGGGGCTGGCGAAACTTGACGAGGCACCACGTGAGCAGGCGGCGCGGAACCGCAGGGGTCGTGGAATTGGGGCGAGCAACTCGAATAGGTGACCATTCTCGCGCGCGAGGCAATCCTGTCGAGGACGGCGGTTCGGTCCATTCATTGCCCCAACGGGCGTCGCCTGAATACCCCTCATAGCTCCCGATTGGGACATGCCGAGTGTGCGGGGGATATCCGGAGTGGTGTTGAGACTTCGCGTATCGGAAACGCCACGTAGGGGCCGGTTTCGAGAGCTGGCGGCCAAATGGCGTCTCGAAAGTGTCATGAGGTACGGCGTTAGCCGCGATGCGGATCTGCTGCCGGCCCTTCGCAATTCGCTGGCAGTGTATCGAATGGTCTTCGGGCAGCCTCGCCAGGACGATCTGGTGGAGTTCCTGCTTCGTCAGATTCCTCGTGACATGCTGGAGACCCGCTTGGGGCAGCTTCGGATCGATCTCACTCCGCCGGCGCTCGTCAGCCTGTTCGTGATCTTCGGCGAGCCGGATATCCAGATGCTCGATGCGGGCGAAGAGGGCGTGCAAGGCCAGATGCGCGTGAAGATCAACGGCGTGGATGTGTTCCACCCGAGCACCGGCGAAGTCCGCAGCGACGGGGCTGAGGGCATCGCCTGCTGGTTCATCGACACGGATTACAACGACGAAAGCTTCTTCGTCCGCCACGCGTATTTCCTCGGCGCGAGCGATCCTTATAAGGCCCTGAAGACAACGCTCAAGGCGGAGATCAACGAGGAGGCATGGGCAACGCTGAACAGCGATACGTCAAGGACGTTCGATAAGCCGGCGGGCGGGAAGATCGCGGTGAAGGTGATTAATCATTTGGGGGATGAGGTGATGAAGGTGTTTAGGGTGGAGTAGAATAGGGGAGGCGGAGCCGCTGCTGCCGCTGTTCGCGGGTGTGGATGAGAACGATCTGCTCAGCTACGGCGTACCGGCCGAGTGGTTGGCTGATGTGCGCACCGTCACGGAGGAGACGCTCTTCCCGTTGTGCGAGCATCTGCCGAAGGAAGCGGCCGAGGCGCTGTTGGAGCTGGCCACGGGCGGCACACCCGCCATCGCGACACCGCCCGCGCCGGATGTGAGTCCGTTCGATCATCCCGATGCCCAGCGACGCTTCCGCGTGATGACCAATGTCGAGGAGTTGCAGCGGGCACTGGATTATCCGTGGGAGCAGTGGACGATCTTTCTGCACCCGGCCCAGCGCGAGTTGGTCGAGCGTGACTACAACGGCCCGGCCCGCGTCGCCGGTTCAGCCGGCACGGGGAAGACGATCGTGGCGCTGCACCGAGCGGTTCACCTGGCGCGGAAGCACCCGGAGTCTCGCGTCCTGTTGACGACGTACTCGCAAGTGCTGGCTGGTGCTCTGCGCACCCGGTTGATTCGGCTGATCAGCAATGAGCCGCGGCTGGCGGAGCGGATCGAGGCACACGCGATCGACGAGATCGGCCGACGGCTTCATGAGACGCTGGTGAGGAAGGTGACCATCGCGACACAGGATCGGGTTCGCGAGATCATGAAGGGCGTAGTCGCCGCGAGTCCAGGATGCACATTCAGCGTGAACTTTCTGATGACGGAATGGGAACAGGTGGTCGATGCGTGGCAGATCAAAGACCAGGGTGATTATCTGAACGCGAGCCGGTTGGGGCGTAAGCGAAGGCTGAGCGCGAACCAGCGTACGAACCTGTGGGCGTTGATGAGCAAGGTGTACACGAAGCTGACGGAGAGCGGCCTGACGACACAGGCGGCGGTGTTTGCGCAGGTCACTGAAAAGCTGGCAGCAACGAAGCAGTCGCCGTTTGATTATGTCGTCGTGGACGAGGCGCAGGACCTGAACGTGCCGCAGCTCAAGTTCCTCGCGGCGATGGGAAACGATCGGCCCAACAGCCTGTTCTTCGCGGGCGATCTGGGCCAGCGCATATTCCAGTTGCCCTTCTCATGGAAGTCGCTGGGCGTCGATGTGCGCGGACGTTCGAAGACACTGCGCATCAACTACCGCACATCGCATCAGATCCGCGTGCAGACGGAGCAGTTGCTCGGCAAGGAGATTGCTGACGTGGACGGGCTCGTCGATGATCGGCGTGGGACCGTGTCGGTGTTCGATGGGCCGCGTCCGACGATTGCGACGTTCGAGTCGGCCGCGAAGGAGAGCGACGCTGTGGGCACTTGGTTGCGAGGCCATCTGGAGGCGGGGGTTGAGCCCCACGAGATCGGCGTGTTCGTGCGATCGCATGATCAGATGTCGCGGGCCGCGGCGGCAGTCGAAGCGGTCGGCGCAAAGCACGTAGAACTCTCGGATCGCGTCGAAGGATTGAGGGGACATGTCGCCGTCGGAACAATGCACCGTGCCAAGGGGCTCGAATTCCGCGTGGTGGTTGTCATGGCATGCGACGACGAGGTCATTCCGCTACAGCCGCGAATCGAGGAGGCCACGGATGACTCGGACCTGGCGGAGATCTACGCCACCGAGCGGCATCTTCTCTACGTCGCTTGTACCCGTGCGCGGGACGACCTGATGGTCACGGGCGTCCAGCCAGCGTCGGAGTTTTTGAGTGATCTCGCTGAGGGATTGGGTAGATGACATGTCGCTGTAAAGCTGTGGGGAGTTCGCATCAGCGCAACGATTGGGATGTCTATCGAAATCTCAGGATCGTGTGACGGCTACGGTGACGCCAGCCTTTCGCAGGACAGTGCGCACGTCGGCGGCGGTGGCCGCCGGCTCGACCGGTCAGCGCAACTGACCGCGTTCCATCAGCCGCGCTTGACGCTGGCGTTCCTTCGTCCGACGATGCTGCGATTGTCCACCTTCCCCTGCGGGCTTCCCATGTCCGGCCACGACCGCCACGTCCGCGTGTTCATCTCCTCCACCTTCCGCGACATGCACGCGGAACGCGATCATCTGGTCACCGTCGTCTTTCCCGAGCTGCGCGACCGGCTCGCCCGGCTGGGCCTGTCGCTCTACGACGTCGACCTGCGCTGGGGCGTACCCAGCAAGACCGTCGATGGCGAAACCGCCAACTCCTGGGCCTACTGCCGCAAGTGGATTGAGAAGGTGCAGCCGTTCTTCGTCGGCATCCTCGGCCAGCGCTATGGCTACGTGCCCACCGAGGAGAAGCTCAAGGAAGGTGAGAAAGACAAGGACAAGAAGCCGGCGTACCTCGGCAAGTCCATCACCGAGATGGAAATCCGCTACGGCTACCTCGACACCAAGCTGCGGCCCAAAAGCTACTTCTATCTTCGCCGCACGCCACTGCCCGCCAGCGCGCCGCCGGAGGCGCGCGAGCGATACGTCGACGTTGAGTATGTCACTGAACTCGACAAGCTCAAGAACGACATCCTCGCCTGCGGCCGGCCTGCGCATTACTACGACTGTCGGTGGACCGGCAACGACTTCACCGACCTTGAAGACTTCGGCACGATGGTGCTCGACGACCTCTGGTCCGCCATCCTGCGCGATCCGAATCACGTCACCCCCGAACTCTGGCGGCAGGTGCTCGGCTGCGATCCGAACGAGAAGCCGTGGTACACAGACGACGCCCAGCCTGTCCCGCAGGAATTGTGGGAGCAACTGCTTGCGAAGATCGCGCCGCCGGAGAAGGACGATTCGCTGCCGGCCCAGGCGGAGCAGATGGCGCGATTCGCGGGCGACCGGCTGCGATGGTTCCAAGGCAGGACTCAGGAACTGGCGGACTTGCAGGCGTTCATCGACGGCGACGCCTCAACTCAAGACTTGCCGCGCATCTGCGTGGTGCAGGCGGTGGCCGGACAGGGCAAGTCGGCGTTGCTGTCGAAACTATGTCAGCTCCTGGCGAATGCGGGGCACCGCCTCGTCGGCATCGCGAGCACGCTCGATCAGACGGCACAACCACAGCAGCCTACTTCGTAATCCCCCACTTCGTCGGGGCTACGCAGCGATCAGCCGATGTGCATCCGATCCTTCAGCGGCTACTGGGCGAACTCGACCAAAGCGGCATCGAGTGGTCGACACCGCAAGCGAGGGCACAAACAGGTGAATCGCCCGACGGCAAAACCGTGCCAGCCGAAGAACCACGACAGGACTTCGACAGCCTGCGCAAGCGACTCTTCGAGCGACTCGCCACCTACGCCGGCCCCACCAAAGTCGTTCTCATCATCGACGCGGTCAACCAGCTCAACGGCGGCCACGACCTCTCCTGGCTGCCGCATCAGCTCGGGCCCTCCGTGCGCATCATTCTCAGCACCATCGAGCCGCCCTCGGCAAAACTCACCGCGAATAGCGCGGAGAAGATTAACTCCCCTCCCTCCCAGGGAGGGGCGGGGGGAGGGTCGGGCGAACAAAGTCAA
>JBBDXA010000067.1:0-6756 GCA_040902585.1 Phycisphaeraceae bacterium | reverse complement strand
GCGCTAAGACGCAAGCGTTGTTGTCCAGCGCGGCGTTGACGGAAACGAAGGTGACGGCGGCGGCCGGATCAAGTCGAACCTTCAGCGACTCCAGATATTCAAGGCGCGACGCGCTGCGGTCGGTCACGATGATCTTCGCCGGGCGTTCTTCCGCTGGGCGATTCAGCAGGCAGCAGAGTGTGGCCGTCGCCGCGCCGCCTGCGCCGAAGATGAGCAGGTGCGCGCCCGTGTCGCGCCAATGCGAAGGCGGGAGAAGCGCATCCATCGCGAGTCCTGCCGTGATCGGATCGAACGCTCGTCCGATCAATCTTCCATCACGCTTGGAGACGCTCACGACTTCATCGAGCAGCGTCGCGAACGGATCAAGCTCATCAAACAGATCCCGGCAGGCGTGCAGCAGGTCGATCTTGTGCGAAGTCACCAGGGCCCCGCGCGAGAGCGGATCGTGCCTGATGAACTCGATCGCACGACGATACGCAGCGGGTTCATCGTGCAACTTGAAGTCGATGCCGACGAGTCTTACTTCCTCGTCCCCGCCCAGGCCGAGTTTCTCAGCCCAGAGCGGGAAGATGCGGCGGATGGCGGACGATCCAGTCGTCACCCCGATGAAATACAACGTCGCCGCCGCGGCACTCGGGTAATTCGTCGTCGCGGTGGCTTGATAGGTTTCGTACATGTCAATCCAACGGACGAACCTTGATGTCCTTGAAGTACGCCTTGCTCTTGGGGTCGTGCGCCTGCAGCGCGAAGGTGCCCGCCGAGAGCCTGCGCGTCGCGTGGCCGGGGTCAGCCGCCTCGGTGTGATCCAGCACCGTCTTGCCGTTGAGCTTGAAGACGATGTGCTTGTCCTTCACGATGATGGTGTACTCAAACCACTCGTTGTCCTTGGCGAGTTGCTCCTTCACATCCACCACGTTGTACAGGCTGAAGCTCTTCTTGGGGTCAGGCTTGTAGGTGTTGTTCACCTGCGCCTCGTAACCCTGCACGGGCCAGCCGTCCTTCTGGAATTTGGTGTGGAAGAAGATGCCGGAGTTGGAGCCGGGCTCGGTCATGACCATCGCCTTGAATTCGAAGTTCTTGAACTCAGCCTTGCCATCTTTGCCGACGTAGAACATATGCCCGCGCGTGCCGTTGACGACGATCTTGCCGTCTTCGAGTTTGAACGCGCCTTCGTTCTCAGCGATCTTCCAGCCGTCAAGACTCTTGCCGTCAAACAGGGTGATCCAGCCTTTGTCATCGTCCTTCTTGTCTTCCGCGAAGGTGAACGAAGCGAGGGCGACGAGCAGGGTGCAAAGTGTGAAGAGTGTGAAACGCGAGCGGGTCATGGGATCTCTCCAAAGGTTGAATGAGCGAAACATTGTAGCGAAGGGGGAGTGCTAAGCCGCAAGCGGCTACCACGGCTCCACCCACACCGAAGGCGGATCGGTCGGGCAGACCTGTTCGCACACGCCGCAGCCGATGCAGCCGTGACGCACTTCGACCGTCCCGTGATTATCAATCGCGATCGCTTCCGACCCGATCGGGCATTGCGTGACGCAGAGCTGGCAGTCTTCGCCGGTGATGCTCGTGGGTTCCTCATAGATCGCAAACCCGCCGCCGCGCAGGCATCGGCTCTGATCCGTCACCGCGTAGCCCATCTGAATCTGGTGCTGTCCATCGAGCTTCCGCAGCGCTCCCGTCGGGCAGACCTTCATGCAGGAGAGATCCGTGCAGACGACGCAAGGCGACTCCCGCGCGACGATATAAGGCAATCCGCCGGCGTGTTCTTCATCCAGCTTGATCGCCTGGGCCGGGCACGCCTTGACGCAGTCGCCGCAGCGGCTGCACGTATCGGAGAACGCCGGTGCCGCCAGCGCCCCCGGCGGCCGCAGGTAGCGCGTCCCCGAACCATCCCATCGATAGTCATACGGATCGTACGCCGGCGTGTAGGCCGGCTTCTTCTCCGGATTGAGCTGGTTCATCTGGTCGGCAAACTTCTTGCCCGCTTCCTCGACCTTCTCCACCGCCCCCAGAAAGAGCTGGCGGAAAAAGCCGCGGCGACCGGATTTCTTTTCGTCCTTTTTGTCGTTCTTGTCAGCCATGGCAATCATCCAAACGGTCCGTCATCATACCGTTCACCGGCCGTCGCGGCTGGAGCATCCCAAGGGTTTTCCCCAGGTAGACACATGTCTACCATACCCCCTACCCCCTGGTGGCCATTTGACGCTAAGTGCTGCATGAAAAATGCTTTACAAAATGGCTACCTCGTGTCTACCTCGTGTCTACTAGACACGCGATTCGGGTTGAAACCGCAGGGCGGCGGGGCGAAGGGGCCAGGGCGCGACGATCGCGCGGCCGATAGGCGAACATTATTCTAACGGCAGTGGCGATCCACTCATTGCAGGGGGCCGCGATGGTGAGAAGTTGCAATGCCCTGCCGGGGGACCTGCTCAATCGCAGCAGCGGCTCAAGGCCGGTCGAGCGCCGCTGTGTTTCGCCCTCGATGGCGTCGCGGATGCAACACCTCGCGGGCTCGGGCGAGGCAAGGCGGGCGCTGGCTTGGGTGGCTGGGGTTGAAGGCTTTGCGCAAGCCCCGGCCGAGGGAGCCGGAGGTGTAGATGACGACCCATTCCGCCGTGCGCCTGGCCGGGGCTTGCGCGGACTCCAGCCCCAGCCACCCGCCGGGAATTAAAGGTAAGTCTTTGATTCTTGCCGGGATTTCGCTATAGGCAAATTGATAAAGACCATGTAGAATCAGCACACCACCAATTCACTCGGAACACTTTTCGGAGGTTCGCATTGAAATACCTTCTTCTTTTCATGTGTGCGATGACATTTGTTCCGCGAACGCACGCGGAAAATTCAACGCCGGCCGAGACAACGCCGAACACGATAGCTGATGGATCCGCGGAGACGCCAGACGAGAAAGTCTTGCGACTTCTAAAGCAAATTGAGCAGCTCGAGCGCCGCGTCAAGTACCTGGAATCGAAGCAGAGCGAACTGTTGGCCGAACTCGATCGGAAGAACCGCCAACTCCTGGAAAATGCCAAAGGGCAGTCGGCAGCCAAGCCGAACCCTTCACCGGCAGAGAAGGCCAGTCCACCAGCATGGAAGTGGACCGTGGACGCCCGTGTGATTCAGTACGACACGAAGACGAAAGGCCGCATCAAGGCAGGCGGCACCACATCGACATTCAGCGCCGAGACCACTACGACGGTAGAAAACGCGCTGGAAGCATTCGGACAATTCGTTAATGCATCACGCACGAGTCAGGACTTTTCCTTCACGGTCATCATCTACCGCAAGACAAGCTTTCCTGTTAAGAATCCACCAGTTCTGGGACAGGCAACATTTCGCACAGGTACGCTCAAGGCGGGCGAGACAAGGAGCTTTGCTGTCGATGTCCCGGTGTCGAGTGTTCTTGGATCGTGGAACGTGCGGATTATTGACGTAAAACCGCTTGGGGAGTGACCGCAGCAGAACCAACGGTAAGTGAACCTATCGGCGCGTGGCTGGGGCTGACGGCTCTGCGTAAGCCCTGGCCGAGGGATGCAAGTCAATCCGTTGCGCCGCCTTCCACCTGTTCGCCTGGCCGGGGCTTGCGCGGACTCCAGCCCCAGCCACCCACCATTTAGAGACTGCTCACCCTTTGGCCGTAGTGGTGCAGCCCGCGTTTGCGTCCCTTACGGTGAGGTTACAGATGAGGCTTCTGGAAGCGCCATCTTCGACGTCCATCCCTTCCACTTCGACTCGTCGAAATCTGGATGTATGCGTCCGTCCACAACCTTGCCTGCGATATGGTCGTGAATGCGCGTCAGCGCTAACGTGATAGTGTCCTTCGGATTTTTAATGTTTTCGATCATTGGCGGGTCATCGAAACCTTGCAAAATGAGCCGCTCTGCATGTTGCCCAAGAGCCTCGCGGCAGAAACCGGCAACGCGAGTGATCCATTCAAAGGCACTGTCGGACGTCGTACCATCTTTCTTGCGGCTGTAACCATCGCCCATGCAGTCGTCGAGGATGCGCCAGACGGTCGCCGTGCGCCGCCTTTCTCTCGCGGTGCGAAATTCAAGCCTGAGAACCCAAAATGTGGCGAGTAACGTGGCGACCGCGATGGCGACGGTCAGTAGTTGCATTGCTGACAGCGATGGAGTCGCATCCGGGGTTGTACCTGTGACCGCCGGCGCGGTCGTCACTGGGTCTACAATCGATGCTGAATGATCGAATGCGCCATGCCAAGCGGATACTGTGCCAGCAATAAGTACGAGCACGCAAAGGAGCGGAACCCAGTAGCCGATCCACTTCCGCATGCTCGGAGGGAATCTGCCGTTCGCCATGTCGTCAATGATTCGCAGAGGATCGTCCAGGTCCTTGCGCGCTTCATTGAATGCGAGTTCCATCTTCAACTGGGCGCGAGCGATCGCGAGCGCGACTGGTAAAGTGACAAGGGTTCCGATCGTCAACATCAGCCGAAGTTTGAGGGGGTTCTCGCTGCTCATGGCACCGCCAATTACTAATCCGAAGAACACGAGGAAGAAGTTGAGGCGAGTATTTAACAGATTCTCTAGGTATTCTTGGTATTGGCGCATTTGGATAGCGATCGCCTTTTCCGGCGTGCCCTCGCCGCTCTTGGCCTTCCGCTTCGTCGTCGTCACACTCTTCTTGCCCATTCTGTCACCCCAGGCCCCGAATCAGCAACGCTGTTAGTCCAGCCATAGGCCGCAGTGCTGCGAACTGTGGCTGTTGAATGCGTCAAACCCATTGCGGCGATATTCTAAGGGGGCACGTTGGGGCAAACAAGCGAGGGTGTCACGGCGGTCGACGGATGGTTCGTTTGGGCCGATCATGTGAATTATGCGAGCCCTCTCCATCCGCCAGCCCTTTGCCGAGTTCATCCTGCGGGGTCTGCCTCCGCGGCGACTCTGGCGACAAGACGATCAAGTACCGCAGCCGGCCGACGCGCTTTTCTTGCCGGCAATCAATCGCGGACGGACTCGATTCGATCGGCGAAGACGCGGATGAGTTTGTGGGCCGGCAGCAGGGATTCCACCCGAGGCCAGGCCGTGGCGAGGAGGGTTTCAAATGCGGCTCGGCGCAGATTTCCAAAGCGCAGGTGGACGACCCACGGCGGAGGGGCCGCGTGCATGACCAGGTCGGCGAAATCGGTGTCCTTGCTGACGATCACTAACTCGCTCTGCGTCGCATACGTCCATAGCGACTGGTCGGACAGGCTGGGGCCGAGCGAGGTGGCGTGAATCACGGGCAACGAGGGGACGAAGCGCAGCGGCACCGGGATGTTCTCGTCGAACAGGAAACCCTTCACGCGACGGCTCCCCCGGTTCCCCCGGCTCCCCCCACTGCTCCGATGACGAAATGGTGCTTGAGCAGGCGCGCGGAATAGGCGAGGCAGGCGAGCACGTCGTCGCGCGTGAGGGTGGGATATCCCGCGAGCACGTCGTCAATGCTGTCGCCGGCGGAGAGGAATTCGAGCACGGTGCTGGCGGTGATGCGCGTGCCTTCGATGACCGGCTGGCCGTTGCAGATCTCAGGATCGATGATGATCTTCCGCATGTTAGGATTATAGCGAAGAGGTCGGGCTTCGCCGAGCATCGCCACCCTACACACTCACCCCTCCCGCACCACCTCCACCAGCTTCTGCACAATATCCCGCGCCGCGATGTTGTCTCCCGTTGCCGCGTAGTTGACCACGATGCGATGCCTCAGCACCGCCGTTGCCACCCTTCGGACATGATCACAGCTTGGCGTGGGTTCGCCTTCGATGGCGGCCAGAGCGCGGGAGCCGTGGATGAGGTATTGCGAGGCACGCGGGCCGGCGCCCCACTCGACGTAACGCTTGACGATCTCCGGCGAGTCCGCCTCGCGCGGCCGGGTGGCGCGGGCGAGCGTCACGGCGTAGTCCACCACGTGCTGGCTCACCGGCATCTGCCAGACGAGTTCGATCGACCTTCGCAGCGTGTCGCCATCAAAAGCCTGCGAAACTTTTTCGTGCATGATGCGATGCGTGTCGGTGACGATCGCGATCTCTTCTTCCCTGGTGGGGTAATCCATCCACAGGCTGAACATGAAGCGATCGAGCTGGGCTTCGGGCAAGGGGTAGGTGCCCTCCTGCTCGATGGGGTTCTGCGTGGCGACGACGACGAACGGCTGATCGAGCTTGCGCGTGTGCCCGGCCACGGTCACCTGACGCTCACCCATCGCCTCAAGTAATGCGGCCTGCGTCTTGGGCGGCGTGCGGTTGATTTCATCAGCAAGAATAAGCTGGGCGAAGACGGGGCCGGGGACGAACTTCATACTGCGCTGGCCGGTGGTTGCGTCTTCCTGGATGAGCTCGGTGCCGAGGATGTCACTGGGCATCATGTCGGGCGTGAACTGGATGCGGCGAAAGGGAAGGCCGAGGGCATCGGCGAGGGTGCGGACCAAAAGAGTTTTGGCGAGGCCTGGGACGCCGACGATGAGGACGTGGCCGTGGCTGAAGATGGCGGTGAGGAGGAGTTGGACGATTGCATCCTGACCGACGATGACGCGGCGAAGCTGCTGGCGGATCTCAGCGCAGCGCCGGGCGATCTGGTCGAACGCGGCGACATCATCTGAATCCGCGGCATCGGAAGAGGTGGGCAGGCGATCGCTCATGACAGGCAGCATAAGGGTGGCCGGCAGTGGCGGGCAAATCGTGCAGGGGAGGGAGGAAGGAGTCAGGGGACAGGAGACAGGAGTCAGGAGGCAGATGGGAATGGGGGGTGCTATGGCATCCAAGGC
>JBBDXA010000066.1:20170-41231 GCA_040902585.1 Phycisphaeraceae bacterium | reverse complement strand
CCCGCAGTCAACGCCAAGGCCTTGGCTGCCGCTCGATCCGTGCTTGTCAGGCTCAGGGACGTCGGTATCCTGCCCCTGCGAGTCATGCCTTCGGTCGAAGGCGGCGTGGTTTTCGTTCTCGCCGCACCGCCTCGCTATGCGGATATCGAGTGCTTCAATAATGGCAAGGTCATGATCGGGCTTTCGCCTGATGATGACGATTCAAGAGTGGTCGAGGTGACGCGATCATCCTTGATCCGGGAGGTTCCACGTCTTCGTGCCTTCATCCAGACCTACGATTCCGAAACGGATGTTGAGGGTGGATCGGAAGGCTGATCCGCACTTCGATCCTGCCGAGTTGCTCTACCGTCGATGTACCCTCCGCATGGTGCTGGACGGTCGCCTTGCGCCATCGTCCATCAATGTGCAGCCGCCCGGGATCGAGTTTCCGGCGATGTCGGTGAATCGCGGCAAGTACAGTGAGCCTGGGGATGTCAGGTTGGCCAACTGGCGGGATGAGAACTGGGAGCGATGGGGCGTCGCACAATTCATGGTGGGGGACGTTTCGTCCGAGCCGACAGAAGAAATCGCGGCTAAGCTCCAGCATTGTTGGACATGGTCTGTGGCGCACGTACCCGAAGAAGAGAATTTTGCTCATTCCGAAGTGCGCACGAGCAAGGACGGCGAGTACAGGGCTGCGAAGCCGCCGGATGTGGTGAAAAAGTGGTTTCGGATGGAGTTGAGCAAGCGGACTCGCGTCATTATCGAGCCGGAAATCTGATCCGGGCGAATTATTGTCTCATCTCCACTCTTTACCCATGCGTTTGAATACGCCCCCCTCCGCCAGTCGCTTATGATGTTTTCGCGGAGAAAGTCCGATTCCCTGTAACGAAACCGGGCCTCGCGCGTCTATGATGGTGAATGGCCTGCCCGCCTGTGCGGGAACTGATACATCCGGAGTCCTGACATGACCCTTCTGCGTGCCCTGAAGCTTCCCGTCCTGATCCTCTCCCTTCTCGCCTTCGCGCTGCATCTGCCGCTGCCTTCGATCGCCGCCGAGACCCGCGGCGATGCCATCGTCACCGCCCGCGACCTGGACGCTTCTCCCGAAGCCGTCGCCATCCGCCAGGAGCGCGTGATGCACATGGTCGCGGAGCTTGAAGACAAGTTCGTCAAGCTGGCGGGCCTCCTGGAGGCGACCGAGCCCGAGCAGGCCAAGCGTCTGCGCATCGCCCTGAACAAGTCCAAGGAAGAACTCATTCAGCCCCGGATGAAGACCATCATCGAGCACATCAAGAAGGGCGAGTTCGAATACACCACCAAGGTCAACGGCAACGATGTTCGCCGGACCGTGATGGACGATCAGCAGGAGATCATCGATGCCCTGAAGAACCTGGCCCGCCTGCTCACCGAAGACCCCAGCGAGCTGGACGCGAAACTCAAGGAAATCGAGCGGCTGGAATCGATCAAGAAGGAAGTCGAAAAGCTCATCAAGGATGAAGGCAAACATCTGGATGAAAGCAAGAAGGCAGCCGACCCCGACAGCGCGATGAAGGATCTCGATGCCAAGATCGCCGCAGTCGGCAAGCTGATCGAAGCCCAGGAATCGGTCATCAAGAACACCGGCATCGCCCGCGAAAAGGGCGCACACGAACTGCCCAAGATCGCCCAAGAGCAGAAGGCCGTCCGCGAAGAGACGCAGGAACTCAAGCGCGCCCTCGGCGGCGAAGAGGCTCAGGGCGATCCCAACGGACAGCCCGGCGACAAACCCGGCGACAAACCCGGCGATAAGCCCGGTGCCCAGCCCGGCGGTCAACCCGGCGATAAGCCTGGTGATAAGCCTGGTGATAAGCCCGGTGACAAACCGGGCGACAAGCCCGGCGATAAACCGGGCGACAAGCCTGGTGATCAGCCCGGCGGACAACCCGGTGATAAGCCCGGAGACAAACCTGGCGACAAGCCCGGTGGTCAGCCTGGCGGCCAACCCGGTGGTCAACCCGGCGGTCAACCCGGTGGCCAGCCCGGTGGTGAAAAGGGTGGCGAGAAGAGTGATGCGCCCGGCGCTCAGGCAGTCGCCAAAGCGGTCGAAGCTCAGAAGGCTGCGGAAAAGGACCTGGGCGATGGCAAAGGCAAGGCCGCAGACAAGAATGAAAAGGAAGCCCTGGCGAACCTGAAAAAGGCGCTGGATGAACTGGAAAAGGAACGCGACCGCATCGCCAAGCTCCCGCCCGAGCACAACGAGCAGATGGCCAAAGCCCAGGACAAGACCGCCGACGAGACCGGCGACCTCGCCAAGAAAATGAAAGAAGGCGGCGAATCATCAGGCTCGGCCGGCGGCAAGCCGGGCGAAGGTGGCGAGGGCGGCGAAGGCGGCGAGGGCACGCCCGGTCAGGAAGAGGTCGAACAGGCCCAGCAGCAGATGCAGCAGGCTTCCAAGAAGCTCGCCAAGAAAGACCCCAAGGAAGCGGGCAAGGATCAGAAGGATTCCATCGACAAGCTCAAGAAGGCTCGCGAGGAAATCGAAAAGCGTCTCGCCCAGTTGCGCAAAGAAATGCAGGAAGAACTGCTGGCCGCCCTCGAACAGCGCTTCCGCGAGATGCTTGCCAAGCAGAAACCGATCACCCTCGAAACCGCTGCCCTCCACGGCAAGGGCGTGACCAACTGGACGCGGGTGCAGAAGCTGGCGGTGGGCAACCTCGGCAAGGAAGAGCGCGTGCTCGGTGACATGGCGGACGTCGCCCTTCAGATCATCAAGGAAGACGGCACCACGGTCGTGTTCCCGCGCATCGTCGAACGATTGCGTGATGATCTTTACGCCGTCAACGAACGGCTCAAGGCTGAGCAGACCGATGAATACACGCAGGACATGCAGAAGGAAATCGAGCTGACCTTGGAAGAACTGATTGCCGCGCTGGAGCGGGCCCAGGAAGTGAGCGATATGCCGCCGAGCGATTCGCCGCCGAGCGAATCCGGCCCACCCCCGCCGCAGCCTCTGGTGCCCGAGTCCGCGGAGCTGAAGCTGATCAAATCCGCCCAACTCCGCGTGAACCGCCGAACGGAAAGCGTGGACAAGTTGATCAAGAAAACGCCCGAGGCGCAGATGAAGCCGACGGATAAGAAGGCTGTGGGCGACGTGGCCTCGGCCCAGGAAGATGTGCGCCAGATGGCGGAAGACATCGTCGAAAGGAAGTAAGTGCTCGATGGGTGCCACGGGTCGACGAGGCTTTGCGAGTAGACCCGTGCCGGACACCCAAGTACATTCGCACGGGTCTCGTCGGCGGACCTCCGCGACCCGTGGCACCCCAATCCGCAAGCAAACACTCGGAGTCAGTCATGCTTAAATCAATCACCCTCACCCTCGCCCTCACGCTCGGCGCATCGCACGCTCTGGCCGAGGACATCACCATCCCCTCGCTGCCGTTCAAGCCGGTGTCGCAGGATGAAGTGATCTCCCGCTTCATGCAGCACACCCTGCAGAGCAAGGCCGTGCCCGCCGAGACGCGCGTCTTGATTCTCAGCGAGCTGGACGCAGCCGCCAAGGACCAGGCCGGCGAACACACACTCACGCGGGTGATCGTGGCGGTGAATCCGGAGCTGAGCAAAGCGCTCGCGGACTTCGCGGATGAAGACTTCACCAAAGCCGTCGCTTCCTTGAAGAACCTCTCCAAATCCGAAGACACGTACCTGGCGGCCCACGCCGACTTCTATCTTGCCCGTGCCTACATGGTGCAGGAGAAGTTTGAGGATGCTCTGCCGATCCTCGACAAGCTCGCCGGTGCCGAGCGCAGCGACCTGACGCTGCATGCCGGCGAAGCGCTTTTCTACAAAGGCATCTGCCACGACAAGCTGCTGGAGCGCGTCGAGGCCCTGATTTCACTCGCCACGTTCCTGCGACAGAACCCCGACGCCTCCGAACGTCTGACCGTCGGCGCGATGCACAAGGTCGAAGAGCTCAAGGCCATGATCGACGGTTCGCTGTGGGACGTCGAAAACAGGATGGACTATTCGCGTCGTCGCCTCGACCTCGAGAAGCCCGATGATCCGACCCAGAAGGAACAGAAGAACATTATCGTCATGCTCGACAAGCTGATCGAAGAAGCTGAGCAAAAGGAAAACGGCGGCGGCGGCAGCGGCAGCGGCGGCGGACAGGGCCAGGGTCAGGGCTCAGGTCCCGGCGGCCAGCGCAACGGCGTGCCCTCCAGCCCCGCGACCCAATCCACCGCGCCCGAAGGCTCCGCCGAGATCGGCGCCCTCCACAAGGTCAACCGCGGCTCCGGTGCCGACTCCTGGGGCGACCTGAAAAAGAAAGAAAAACAGGACGTCATCAACGCCTTCAAGGCCAAGTTCCCCTCGCGCTACCGTCAGGCCGTGGAGGAATACTACAAACGCCTTCAGGAAGGCGATGATTGATCGCCCGACCCAGACCACCTCAAAGCCCCGGCCAGCGCCGGGGTTTTTTCGTTTTAAGAGGCCCTCGTGCATCCCGGCCGGTGCGAGCCGCTAAACTGTGGGTGCGGGGCATGCCCCCTTGAAGGGGCCATGCCGCGGGTCTCGTCTTGTTCGATGTCTTGTCTGAGGTGGAAACGATGCGATTACCTTTCACTGCTCTTGCCTTCGCCTGCCTTTCAACTGTCGCCTTCGCACAGAGCGATGTGGCCGTCCTGCTCGATGGCAGCCGCATCGAGCAGCGCGTCACGCAGATCGAAGGTGGCAAAGTCACGTTCGAAGGCGATGCGAAGCCGGTCGATCTGCTGGGCCTTCGCCGCATCGAGCGCCCGGTCGAGGCGAGCGAAGCCGAGGCCAGTGCCCGCGTGTTCCTTGTCGGCGGCGGGATGATCCGCGCTTCAGCCGTGGCGCTGGATGAGAATCACTGCACGCTCACCTGGGCCTACGGTGAACTGAAGCTGCCGCTCTCGGCCGTGCGCGGCATCCAGCTCAGCGATGAGACCGATGCCCGCAAACTCCCCGCCGGTGCCGACGCCTTCCTCGCCGATGTCAACGGTGCCGCCAGCGAAACCGATCGCCTCTATGTTTCCATTGACAACAAAGTTCAGTCGCTCCAGGGCGTGTTCCTCGACATGGCTGCGGACAAGATCAAGTTCCAGTACGAAGACGCGGAGCGCACGGTCGATCGCGCCCGCGCCTTCGGCCTGACGCTCACCACCACCGGCAAACGCCCCGAGCTTACCGGCAGCGCCCTGGTGAAGTTCGCCGATGGCTCCTCGCTGTGGGTGAAGATCGAGAAGATGCAGACCGGGCTGATCGCGATGAAGACGCTCAATGATCAGGCGATGACGCTGCCCTGGGCCGCGGTGCAAAGGCTGGATGTGCGCAGCGATCGCATGATGTTCCTCTCCGATCTGGAGCCGGTGGATGTGTACGAGAAAGCGATCGCTTACATCGGCCCGTGGCAGCGCGATCGCTCCGTGCGCGGCAAGCCCCTGCGCATCGCCGGACGCACCTTCGACAAGGGGCTGGGGGTTCACGCGACGAGCCGGCTGTCGTTCAACGTCGATCCGAAGTTCACCGCGCTGGCCGCGACCATCGGCATTGATGACGAGACGAAGAACAAGGGCGACTGCGAGTTCGTCGTCCTCGGCGACGGCCGTGAACTGTTCAAGCAGCGCATCCGCCCCAGCGACGGGATGGTGGAAATCCGCGTCAAGCTCGAAGGCGTGAAGAAGCTGACGCTGGCGGTGGAAGCGGGCGAAGACCTGGACTTTGCCGATCATGGTGACTGGGGTGATGTGCGGTTGATACGGGAGTGACCTTTGAACTGCACTCGGTCAACTCGCTAGACTGTTTCAATGCCGACAGTTCTTCGCTCCGGCCCGTACCGATTCTACTTCTACGCGGGTGACCGCGAGGAGCCCATGCACGTTCATGTCAAGCGCGACGAGATGGAAGCAAAGGTCTGGCTTGACCCCGTTTGGCTTGCGCGGAACAAGGGATTCTCAAGGACAGAACTCAACAAGATTCTGCGGCTGGTCGCCGAGCACCGCCAATTCCTCATGGATCAATGGAATGAATACTTCAACGGCTGAGAAATCGTGTCTCGCACAGCGTGTCGTTGTGACGGACGAGGCCGTCAGCGTGGATCTGTCCGACGGCCGCACGATCATCGTTCCCATCGGATGGTATCCGCGACTCCTCCAGGGCACACCGGCCGAGCGCAATCGCGTCGAGTTTAACGGCGGCGGCAAAGGAATCCACTGGCCTGATCTGGATGAGGACATCAGCGTCGAGAATCTGCTCCAAGGTCGGCCATCGGGCGAGAGTCACAAGTCACTGCAACGATGGCTCAAGAGCAGGAATGCCCAAGGTGTCTGAAAGCGCACCGATTCGGGAGTGTTGGATGCGATCGGTTGGCTGTAGCAGCACTGATTTTCGCACAATCTCCTGCAATAGGCCTCGCCATGAACGACCGCCTCGCCGAACCTTCGTCTGATTCCCAGATCATCCTGCCCGCGGTGCAGATGAATGTCTACACCCCGAAGGAGCCGGGCGTCGGGCGCGTGGTCAAGAGCGAACTGTGCGTCGCTTCGCCGCACAAGTCGGCTGGCGTGGTCAGGCACATCGAGTTCGATGTCGGCGGCTCGGCGCTCGCCGGCGCGGGTCGCCCCGGCCAGGCGTTCGGCGTGCTCCCGCCCGGCGTCGACGCCAACGGCAAAGCCCACAAGGTCCGCCTCTATTCCTACGCTTCGCCCTCCTTCGGCGAGGACGGCGGCGGCCACGTCATCTCCACCTGCGTCAAGCGCGTCATCGATGAAGATTGGAAAACGCACAAGCTCTTCGAAGGCGTCGCCTCCAATTACCTGTGCGATCTTCAAGTGGGAGAGGAAGTGAAACTCACCGGGCCCGTCGGCCGGCGTTTCCTGCTGCCGATCAGCGCCAGGAATTTCAGTTACATCTTCGTCGCCACCGGCACGGGCATCGCGCCCTTCCGCGCCATGGTGATGGAACTATTAAGATCGAACGCGACGAATCCGATCGTGCTCATCATGGGCGTGGCCTACGCGACGGACCTGCTCTATCACCCGTACTTCCAGGAACTGGCGGACAGGCATCCGAACTTTCACTACCTCACCGCGGTCAGCAGGGAGATGCAGCTCGATGGCAAGGGCGGACCGATGTACGTGCATCAGCGCATCGTGTCGCACACCGACCTGCTCCTGCCCCTGCTCCAGCGCGACAACACGCTCATCTACATCTGCGGCATCACGGGCATGGAAGTCGGCCTCTTCCAGCAGTTCGCCGAACACCTCACCCCGCACGATCTGTCGCGCTACCTGACGGTCGACGGCGAAGCGATGCACCACGTGGAAAGCTGGACCCGGCCCATGATTCACCGCGAAATCCGCACGACGGATCGCGTGTTTCTCGAGGTGTATGGATGAAAAAGGGCAATTGGCAATTGGATTTCCATCCGGCGGATGCCATAATTGAATTGTGGCAACGATCAGCATTGATGACATCCAGCGAGACCTGGCCGGATTCCTCCGCCGCATTCAGGCGGGTGAGTCGCTCACGATCGTTCAGGCCAGCATGCCGGTGGCCCGGATCACGCCGATGTCGGGCGCCGCACCCGTGCAGCGCGAGAAACGTCCTTTCGGTTTGGCCAAAGGGCAATTCATCGTTCCAGACGATTTCGACGCCCCATTGCCCGATGAGGTACTCAAGTCATTCGAGGATGCATGAGGATTCTTCTGGATACCCACGTTTTTCTTTGGTTCATACTCGGCGATTAGCGCCTTTCCGGTCCGCTTCGCGATGCGCTCTGTGCCCCCCGAAAACGAGGTGTATCTCAGTGTCGTTTCCGTTTGGGAAGCGACCATCAAGCACTCGTTGGGAAAGCTCCCGCTGCCGGAGTCGCCGGCACTGTTCTTTCCCGCCCAGCGTGCAATGCATCGCATCGCGAGCCTGCCGCTGCACGAGCAAGCGACCACGCGCCTCGCATCGCTGGCACCCCTCCACAACGACCCGTTTGACCGCATGCTGGTTTGCCAGGCGATCGACCATGGACTGACGATTGCGACCGTGGATCCGAAGATCCAGGAATATGCCGTGGCGGTATTCCGGTGAGGCGGCGGGTCCGGAGCCTTGCGGGACGGCGGAGTGGGAATCCGAATGCTTTTTGTCGTCCCTCACCGATCTTTCCCCCTTCTGACGACTTGTACAATTCCGCTTCAATCGTTCGTACCCAGGATCGATATCGCCAGATAAACGTATAATCATTTATCTACTCAGGAGTCCCGCGAATGAACGATG
The DNA here is from genome assembly GCA_040902585.1 of Phycisphaeraceae bacterium. Classification (GTDB taxonomy): domain Bacteria; phylum Planctomycetota; class Phycisphaerae; order Phycisphaerales; family Phycisphaeraceae; genus JBBDXA01. Next base: position 32,984 of record JBBDXA010000066.1, on the reverse strand, counting down.
TCCGGCGATTGTTCTTGATGGCTGCGATTCTAGGTCTTGCTGCTGCCGCCCCCGTTCTGCGGGCGCAGGAATCCATCAGCGATCTGGAACTGGAAAAAGTCCGCGCCGTCGAGAAAGCCCGCATCGCCGCGATTCAAAAGGTCTATCACAGCGTCGTCGCCATCTACGGCATGAACCGGCAGGGCGGCGGCAGCGGCGTCATCTTCCACCCCGAAGGCTACGCGCTGACCAACTACCACGTCGTCGCCGGCGCAGGCGTCGCCGGCTGGGGCGGACTCGCGGATACCAAACTGTATAAGTGGAAACTGATCGGGATGGACCCGGGCGGCGACCTGGCCATCATCAAGCTCGAAGGCCCGACACCGGATCACAAGTTCCTGCATGCCCGTATCGGTGACTCCGACCTGGTGCGCGTCGGTGACTTCGTGATGGCGATGGGCAACCCCTTCATCCTCGCCGAGGATCAGACGCCCACGGTCACGCTCGGCATCGTCTCGGGCGTCAAACGCTACCAGCCCGGCACCGGTCCCGGCGGGAAGATGCTCGAGTACGGCAACTGCATCCAGATCGATTCCTCCATCAACCCCGGCAACTCCGGCGGGCCCCTCTTCAACATGCAGGGCGAAGTCATCGGCATCAACGGCCGCGGCTCCTTCGAAGAGCGCGGCCGTGTGAACGTCGGCCTCGGATACGCCATCAGCGCCGAGCAGTGCAAGACCTTCATCCCTGAGATGCTCTCGACCAAGACCTGCGAGCACGGCACGCTCGAAGCCGTGTTCGATCGTTACGGCGGCAACGAAACCGTCTGCACCTCGGTCAACCTCGACGCCCCGATCGGCAAGGCCGGCCTGCAACCGGGTGATCGCCTGCTGCGGTTCAACGGCAAAGCGATCCGCTCGACGCATGAGTTCACCAACGAGATCGCGACGCTGCCTGCCCACTGGCCGGTGGATGTGGTGTGGGAGCGCGGCGGGAAGGAGTTCAGCGCCTGGGTGCGGCTGAGCGCGATCACCTATCCCAAGCCGCCGTCGCGTCAGCCGCCGGTAAGACCGCAGCCGGCGCCGAAGCCGGATGAGAAAAAGGAAGACGAAAAGGGCAAAGGGCCAGGGGCCAAGGGCCAAGGGGAGGAGAAGGACGACGCGAAGAAGGAAGCGCCCAAGATTGAACCGAAGGATGAACCGGCTGACGATGATGTCGAGCCGATCGAGCCGTTCAAGCGCCTGCTGCCTGAGCCGGACCGAGCGAAAGAGTTGGAGGCGGAAAAGGAAAAGCTGGCGAAGCTTGAGGCGGTGCTGCGCGGCCAGCAGGGTGAGGGCAAGGGCGACGCTCATCCGGCGGTCAAGGACACGATGCGGCGCATCGCGGATGCAAAGAAAAAGATCGAAGAATTGGAAGGCCCCCTCAAGCCGAAGCAGCCCGCGCCGCAGCCGCGCCCGCAGCCGCAGCCGATTCAGATTCCGCCACAAGGCCCGCCGATGGAGTTCGGCAAGTTCCGCGATGTGAAGCAGAATGAAGTCGAAGCCTTGCGCGTCCTTTCACAGTACGTCGAATACCTCGGCGGGCGCGAAGCGATCAAGAAGGCGGCCGGCTGGCGACTCGTCCTCGAAGTGCGGCAGGGTGATGCGGTGACCAGCACCTCGACCGTCCTCCGCGCCGCGGACGGAAGGCGTCGCATCGAATCGCAAAGGGCGGGCGAAGGCTCCGTCATCATCTGGGACGGCACGAATCTCACCAAGAAGGCCGGCGATCAGGTCAGCGTCACCGAAGGCATCCAGGCTCAGCGCACCACCTTTGTCGCCACCGAGACCGCGCTGGCGGGCATCCTCAGTGACAAGCCGATGGACACCTTCAAACGCATCGTGCTCCAGGGCACGGACAAGTCCGGCGGCGAAATCTGCTATCGCATCCTGCTCGAAGACAAGGCGGAGAACCGCACCATCGCATGGTTCAGCCTGCTGGATGCGAACGGCGATTTCCAGACCCGGCTGATGAAGATCGCGCCGGCGGATGACAAGGATCAGCCGCGCGATCCGATGACGACCGCCGGCGATTACCGCGAGGTAGCCGGCGTGAAACACGCCCACGCGATCCGTCTGGTGACCGGCCTTGAAGAAAGCACGGTCGTGCAGTTCCACGTGAGCAGCATCGAACCGCTCGCCGAGATTCCCGCCGACGCGTTCGCCGTGCCCAAGTGATCCCCGCCCTGTTTAGCCGTCGCACCGAAGGTGCACCCGCGACGAAGCCCGTTGCGATCGAAGAATGGTGATGTCATGAACACAACCCGCGTTCGTACAGTTCTGAGTTTCGTCATCGCCATGGGATTCGGCGTCGCCATCGCCCGCGCCGACAACACCGCGCCGAGTGCGAAGCCGCAAGCGGCTGCGGCAGACAACAGTCCCTTCGCCGGCGCGATCGAATACGCCCAGAAGCGCACGGTGAAACTCATCGGCGCCGGCGCAGGCCGGGAGCACGGTTACGCCTCGGGCATCATCGTTTCTGAAGATGGTCACATCCTCACGGCGCACGGCATTTACGTCACGGGCGACACCAACGCCCGCCTTCAGATCATCATGCCTGACGGCCGGGTCTACCCCGCAACCATCGAACGCCGCAGCGATGCGATGCAGGTCGTGCTGCTGAAGATCGACGCGAAGACGCCCGAGCATTTCGATCTGCCCACCGAACCCAACGTGCAGAAGGCGGACTGGGTGTTGAGCGTGAGCAATGCGTTCAAGGTGGCTGACCGCGATGAGCCGCTGAGTGTGAACATGGGCATCGTTTCCCTTCGCACCGAGATCGATGCAAAGAAGCGAGCCCAGGATGTGGAGCTTGAAGGCGACATGTTGATCATCGACGCGATCACCAGCAACCCCGGCGCGCCCGGCGGCGCGCTGGTCACGCCTGATCGCAAACTGGCGGGCATGATCGGCAAGATCATCGAGAGCAAGAGCACCAACACACGCTTGAACTACGCGATTCCTTCCGATCGCCTGCGGCAGTTTGTGGATGGCAAGGATACGCCGATCGTGGGCGTCACGCCGCCCGCTTCGACGGGCAAGGCGGAGCTTGGCATCCGCCTGTTTCGCTTGAGCGGCAAGCGAGCCCCGGCTTATGTCGATCGCGTGACGACGGACTCGCCTGCCGCCAAGGCCGGGATTCAGAAGGATGATCTCATTCTCGCCATGGCCGGCGAAGTGGTGCGCAGCATCAAGGATTTTGACGACATGCTCCAGCAGGTCCGCCCCGGTGAGGAGATCACGGTGATCCTCAAACGCAAGACGGAAGTGCTCTCGGTGCGATTGATGCCGGTGGCGGCGGTGGAAGAGTGATCGCGGTGTCATCACGGTTGATCTATTGAAAGTGAAACATGCGATATCTCACGCTTACTCTCGTGGCACTTCTACTGGGCGGTGCGCTGCTCATCGCCGATGACGCGAATGTTGCGAAGCCGCAGGCGGATGTTGCTAAGCCGCAAGCGGCTGTGCCCAAGGCGGACCCGATCGGCTACTGGCTGGCGCCGAAAGCCTTCCGCGCGGCAGTGGACAAGGTGCTGCCTTCGGTGGTCTCCATCGAAACCTACGGCGGCGTCACCATCCCCGGCGGACCCGCGCCCAAGCAGCCGCCCAACAAAGGCGCGCCCGGCAAGCGCCCGCCCGCACGCGGCATGCAGGGCATCAGCCGCCCCGGCGAAGGCCCGACCACCGGCCTGATCATCAGCGAAGACGGCTACATCATCACCAGCACGTTCAACTTCATTCGCAAGCCCAACATCATCACCGTCGTCCTGCGCGACGGCTCGCAGCATGTCGCCAAACTGCTGGGCCAGGATGAGACACGGAAAATCTGCTTGCTGAAAATCGAACTGCCCGCGGATCGCAAGCTGCCGGTGCCCGAGCTGATCGATGCGGGCGGTATGCAGGTCGGGCAATGGTCGATCAGTGTCGGCGTCGGCTACGGCGACGCGGAGCCCGCGGTGAGCGCCGGCATCATCAGCGCCAGGAACCGCATCAGCGGCAAGGCGATTCAGACGGACGCGAACATCAGCCCGGCAAACTACGGCGGCCCGCTGGTGGACCTGGATGGCAAAGTCATCGGCATCTGCGTGCCCCTGAGTCCGCAGGGCGGCGGGGCGGCGGCGGGCGTCGAGTGGTACGACTCGGGCATCGGTTTTGCCGTGCCGCTGCATGGGCTGGATCGGCTCATCGGGCAGATGAAAGAGGGCAAGTCGATACAACCCGGGCGCATGGGCGTGATGCCCGGTCCTGTCGCTGGCGGCGGCAAAGGCGTGGGCGTCAACACGGTGCAGCCCAAGAGCGGCGCGGAGAAGGCGGGCCTGAAAAAGGGCGACATCATCACCGCCATCGATGGTGACGAGATTCAGGATGCGCTGCACCTTCGCTCAGTGCTGGGCCGGTTCATCGCGGGTGACACGATCAAACTTGCGATCAAACGTGGCGAGGAAAAACTGGAGATCGAACTCACGCTCGACAGCGGGAATCCGGACGTGGAGAACCCGACGCTGCCGCCGCCGGCGCCGAAGGTGGAGGAGAAGCCGTTGGAGAAGCCTGTGGAAAAGGAAGAGGAGAAGCCCGCGCCTGAAGCGCCGAAGGAGCCGTGATGCGCGTTGACGGTTAGCGGTCGGCCCGAGTCCGCGAGGGCCACCCGTGCCCGGCGGACAGGTGGGCCTCGCGGACTCAGCCCTACCGCTAAACGGCGGAGGGATCACTTCGGAGCCGGCAACTTCCCTTTCGCCCGCGCCTCTTGGGCACTGTTAAATCCTTCAACCTTGTCCGAGGGAATGAGCGCTGCCTCGGCTGAGTCGGCGGGGTAGAAGTATTTTCCCTCCGAGTGCGCGACGAAAGCGGAGCTGCTCGGGTCCAGCTTCAGGCGCCAGCTCATCGCCGGCGGTTTCTCCAGCGGGCTGACAGCCTTGGGCAGATCGCCCGCTTCGCGCAGGCCGTAGGTTTGCGGTGCTTCGGGGAAGAGTTCGGCGAAGGCGGCGGCCCCGGGCGCATCGGTGGTCGATGCGGGCCGGGTCAGGAACCAGTACGCGAACACAAGCACCGCGCCCAGCAGGGAAAGCGTTGAAAGCGTGTACATCACCGCTTTGAACTGGATACGTCGCCGTACACGGATCGGCTGCGTGACGATGTTGACCGTCGAGCCGCCGATGGCCGTGGTGTGCGTCATGCCGCTGGGGCTGGTCGCGCCCGAGGTGCCCGTCATGCCGCCTGTTGCGGTCCACCCCGAGGCGTCGTCGCGGAAGCCCACCGCCTCCGCATGCAGCGCCGCGGCTGCATCGGCAGCGCTGGGTCGCTCATCCGGATTCTTCGCCATCATCCGCTGGAGCAGGGCCGCCAGTGATTCAGGGCAATCCGCCACCACCTTGCGAAGGTCCGGCGCGGGCGACTCCATGTGCTGCTTGAGAATGTGCGAAACCTTCTCGCCCACGTACGGCGGCTTACCGGTCAGCGCGAAGTAAAGCGTCGCGCCAAGACTGTAAATATCCAGCAACGGGCCTTGCTGCTTGCGCTGGATCACCTCCGGTGCCATGAACTTGGGCGTACCGACGGAGCGATCATGCAGGTCGAACGGATCAGCCGCGGCGTCGAGACGCACGAGGCCGAAGTCGGTGAGCTTGCAGTGGCCCTGGCGGGTGATCATCAGGTTGCTGGGCTTGATGTCGCGGTGAATGATGCCATGCTCGTGCGCCACTTCGAGGGCCGTGGCGGCGTCGCCGATGATGACGCAGGCGCGGTGCGGCGAGAGCGGGCCGACGGCCTTGACAACTTGCTGAAGCGTCTGGCCTTCGACAAGCTCCATCGCGATGTACCACCAGCCGTCGTGTTCGTTGATTTCGTAGATGCGCACGACGTTGGGATGATCGATCAGGGCTGCGCCGCGAGCTTCGCGCAGGAACTGCTGCACCGCCTGCCCGTCGTCCATGCCTTTGATGCGCTTGCGCAGCACCTTCAGGGCGAGGATGCGATGCAGGTTCACATCTTCCGCGAGGATGACGCGCCCCATCGAGCCTTCGCCGAGCATGCGCAGGAGTTTGAAGCGCCCGAATTTTTTGCCGACCCAGTCGGGCCTGCGGATGATGGACGAGCCGCCGACGCTGTCGTGCGTCGTGGAGCCGTGATGGCTGGCGTCGAGGATCTCCGCCTGCGGCAGGTGCGCAGTCTCGCCGTTGACGAGGCTGGTCTCGAACTGCGCCTCGTCTTCCAGGCCCACTTCATTCGCGTTGTCGTCCTTGAAATCCATGTGGTGCGAAGCGGTCAGCCATCAGCCGTCAGCATTCGACTGACGCGGGTCTGCGGCAAGTTTTGAAGGTTCGGTCTCAAGTATTTCAGAATCGTCGCTGCGGATTTCGGCTGGTAGCTGAATGCTGAAAGCTCATCGCTCGAATCCGGTGAAGTCCAAAATCGTCAGCGTACTCTGACGGGCGAGTCGGCCTTCGCTCTCATCGCCTTCATCCGCGCCGACGGCGATGAACCGGCTGCTGCCGAGTCGGCAGATCGCTTCGAGCTTCATGTCCGGCGCGACGGCGAACAGCCGCGGCTTCTCCTTCTTGCTCCCGCTCCACCAGAATAACGCGCTGTCGAGCGTGTTGGGCGGGAACGGCTGGTCCTTGTCGAGTTTCGGGCCGTTGCTCTTGGCCGCCGCGATCAGGTAGCCGCGCGTGACCGGATCCCAGGAGAGATCACTCACGCCGCGGTCGCCCAGATCGATCGGGAAAAGATCCGTGACTTTGATCAGGCTCGCATCCTCCGCTTCAAAGGCTTCATCGATTCCCTGAAGCACGGCAATCATTGCCTTGCTGCCCGCCAGCGGATTGCGCAGGCCGCAGACCAGCGACTTGCCGTCGGGCGTGAACGTGATGCCTTCGATATTGCCCCAGCGGTAGGTGTTCTTCTCCGGCCCGGTGAAGGCTTCGTAGTAGGTGCGGTACGGCTTGATGCCCAGTTGATCGAAATGCTTGTGCAGCGATTCGCGGATGGAGGACGCATTGATCACCCGTGCCCGCTCGGCGACGAACTGACCGTTGATCATGTTCACCTTCATGCGGGCAAAGTGTCGGCGCATGGGCAGCGACTGTTCGCCGCGATCGTTGCTCAGCGAGCACATGACGTAAGCGTAGGTCGAGCCGTCCTTGTGTTCGCGCAGGGTGATCGACTCGCCATCCTGAAGCAGGTACTGCTCGTTGGGGACGACGACATGCGGCAAAGGCGCGGCGATCTTGAGCGTGTCGATGTCGATCGCGCTGGTGAAGATCACGTGTTCGTGGCGATCGCTGATGATGAGCAGCCGGCCTTGGTACCAGATGAAGCCCGCGCACTCGAGCGGCTTCTCGACGGTGACTGAGTTGGAAGTGACGCAGTGGATGCCGATGTCTTTTTGTGCGACGACGGGCGGATCGATCTGGGCGAAGTGGACTTCAGGAATCCGCCGGGGCGGGGCGGTCGATTCATCCTGGGCCGAGGCGATGAACGTGCCTGCGCACATCGCGGCCAAGCCGACGACCATGAAAGCCTGTCTGTTCATGGGTGCGATGCCTTTGCGCGGAGGGTTTGACGAAGCGAACACACGCCTCCCGGAGCCGTCGAGTTGATTATACAGGATGTAAGCGTGTGTAGGCCGCAAGTTGTGAGAGTTCCGCGAACGAGTAACGTCGCTCGAATCGCAAATGCGGTATCCTTTCGCCCCATGTCGCAGATGCCTGATGCGGATGCTCGTCTCTGGCTGGCCGGACTGAAAGGCCGGTTCGTTGTCTTTGACGGGCCCGACGGCAGCGGCAAGAGCACGCAGTTCCGCCGGTTCACCGAGTACGTCCGCGAGGCGGGTCTTGAAGTATGTGAAGTGCGTGAGCCCGGCGGCACAGGCATCGGCGAGCAGATCCGCAACGTCCTGCTCGATCCCAAGAACGACGCGATGGACATCCGCTGCGAGATGCTCCTTTACATGGCCAGCCGGGCGCAGCTTGTGGCCCAGCGCATTCGCCCCGCCAAGGAAGCGGGCCAGCTCATTCTGGCGGACCGTTTCATCAGCTCCACACTCGCCTACCAGGGCGCGGCCGGCGGCCTGCCGATCGATGACATTCTCAGCATCGGCCGCGTCGCGCTCCAGGACTGCTGGCCGGACACAATCGTCGTGTTTGATGTCGATCAGGAGACCGCGTCCAGGCGGCTCAACCCGTTGCTGGATCGCATCGAAATGAAAGGCGCAGCTTACCATCGCACGGTGCGAGAGGGTTACCTCAAGCAGGCGAAGGATGATCCCAAGCGGTACCTCGTGATCGATGCCCGAAGCGATGCGGATTCGGTGTTCGGGCAGTTGTGTGAGGCGCTGCGCGGTCGGATCCGATGAAACCGTGGTCAGTCGCGTCCAGGCTGAAGATTGAGTGAACCGCTGGACTTCGTGCCGAAGAATTGGCAGAGATAAGCAGCACGATGCTCGATGCGCGGGCTTCCGATTCCCCCTGAATGGACGGCAACAACATCGGTCGGCGAAAAGGGTGAAGGCAAATCCGGGAAGTCGATGTTGCAAATCTCGTCTGGCGAATTGCCGAACATTGGGGACCAATCGAATCTGGTGCCCTGGCGCGTTTCCAATTCGAAGATCGGCGGACAACCCATCCCTCGTTCACCGAACCGCGCCATCTCGCGCACCAACGTAGGATTGAGTCGTTTGATACTGGGCCAAAGCTGACGTATTTCGCACGCAGGAATGACGCGCGGTGCATCCAGTTCACGTAGTACGCTTGCGATTCGACCACAGTCGACCATGTAAACGCGATCAAGAATGCGCCCGTCCGTGAGCAGCACCTGGCACGGAACACGGACGGCTCCGGCAAGGGTATCTGTGAGCCTAGCGTAGCAACCAGCCCAATCGCCAATGACAGTAGGCTCGATTTTTGCGAGCTCTTGTTCCAAGCCGACTCGAAGGCGATGACTTGCCGTATTCATGGCGGGCGTGTTATCCCCTTTCACTCCACCACCTTCACCTGCTCCTTGCTCTTGATCCTGATCTGCGGGCGTTCGCCTTTGGGATCCATCTCCACTTTGCCGGTCACGCGCAGCGTCTTGTTCAACAGTTCATCCTCAGGCTTGCCGCCGAAGTCCGTGAAGGCTTCTTTGTAGATGATGAGGTGGAAGCGGTCGCCGCCGCGCGGTTCATCGGTGAAGTTCAGGAAGCAGTAGTTGCCGATATTCTTCGTCGCGACGATCTTGCCTTCGACGGTGATCTCCTGCTCGAGGTGCTCGTGAGCTTTGCTCCAGGCAATGATCGTTCCCGCGGCAGGCGGCGGGGCGATGGCCTTGACCGGATCGGGCGTGCCGGTGACAAGCTGCGTCGCGGGCAAGGGCTTGACGATTTCCTCCCCCGGCTGCGGCAGCGGGCTGCGCGGACGCGTGACAAGTTGCGGCACCGCAGGCGGCTCATCCGGTTTGGTCGTGTCCGTCCTGGTTGTCGGTGCAGGTGTCACCGCAGGCGTCTTTGTCGTTGAAGGCATCGGCGCGGCAACCTTGTTGCCTTCATTGAGCAGCTTCACCTGCTCGGTCAGCGAGGTCATGCGATCGTGCAGGCGCACCGCGATGATCAGGGCGCACGAGCAGATCAGGATCAGCATGCCCAGCAGGACGGTGTTGGCGGCGTTGCCGGTTTTCGTGTTTTTCGATGCATCGGACATTCGTTGGCTCCTACCCACGCGCAGGAGTGCGTGGGCTTTATGTTAACTGACCCCTGACTCCTGACTCCTGACTCCTGACCCCTGCTCCGCCTCCTGCTACGATGCGCATCATGGAAGCGATCCTCGGACAGGAGCGGGCGGTTCACGTGCTTCAGTCGGCGCTCTCGACCGGCCGACTGCATCACGCCTACATCTTCCACGGCCCCGTCGGCGTGGGCAAGTTCACTTCCGCCCGCGCCTTTGCCCGCATCCTCCTCTGTCACGCCCGTCAGACCGATCTCGTGGGCCGCGTCAGCGCCTGCGGTTCGTGTCCTTCCTGTCGATTGATGCATCCGACGAATCCGATTCTCGCTGGGCCCGCCAAAGGCAAACGTGGCAAGAGCAAGGATGATGCGGAAGAAGTCGAGACGGAGGAACTGGATGAAGCCGATGTGCTCGACCATGAGCCACATCCGGATTATCACGTGATCCGCAAGGAACTGGCGGCTGTCTCCTTCAACAAGAAGCTGCGCGATCGCAAGCAGATGAACATTCCCATCGATCTCCTTCGCGAACGCATGATCGGCGGCGAGATCGAAGGCAACTATTACGACTCGCTCGCCTTCAAGACCGCAGCCCTGAACCACGGCAAGGTGTTCATCATCGACGAAGCGGAACTGCTCGATGATCGCAGTCAGAACGCGCTGCTTAAGACGCTGGAGGAGCCGCCCAAGGACACGTTCATGATCCTGGTCACGTCGAGCGAAGACCAACTGCTGCGCACGATCCGCAGCCGCTGTCAGCGCGTGTGTTTCACAGCCCTGTCCGAATCGATCATCGCCGACTGGCTGGGGAAGAACGCGACACATCTGAACGAAGCACAGGCCCAGTGGCTCTCGCGGTTCGTCGGTGGCAGCCTCGGCAGGGCGGAACTGTCCATCAAATACGAACTCTACAACTGGGCCAAGGTCGCGCTCCCGGCCATCAATGAGATGACCAAAGACCGCTACCCCGCTGAGTTGGGCGGGCAGATCACCGATTTGATCAATGCGTTCGCCGAGCGCTGGGTGAGTGAACATGCGGGGGCTTCCAAGGAGGCGGCCAACAAGCGGGCTGCGGGCCTGATGTGGGCCATGATCAGTCAGCACGCGCGGAACAAGATCAACGACCTGGCCCCGCGATGCCCGGCGGATGATCCCGTCACCGGCGAGGCGATGCTTCAGCCTTGGTTTGGCGCGATCGAAGCGGTGCAGGAGGCGGAGCGCACGCTGGCGTCGAACGTGAACATGAGCATTACCTGCGATGCGCTGGTCGCGGCCCTGTTCCAGTCGCTGGGGCCTGTGGCGATCACCCATCGCGCTTGAAATGGAGCACCGTCCCGCAAGGGTGGTGCATCTGAGCATTCACGCACGCCATTGGCGCCGCCCTTCCGCAGCGGTGCTCCATCTCTTACCCTTCACAGCACCGGCCCCAGATGCCACGGCAGAAACTCCTCATCACCAAGCCCAAGCTCCTCGCTCTTCGTTCGCTTACCACTCGCGACGGCGAGGATCGTTTCGAAAATCTGCTTGCCGACTTCTTCCACAGGCACGCCCTGAAGGATTGCGCCCGCGTTGATGTCCATGTCTTCTTCCATCCGCTGAAACATCGGCGTGTTCGTCGCGATCTTGATCGAAGGCACCGGCTTGCACCCGAAGCATGAGCCGCGGCCCGTCGTGAAGCAAACCATGTTCGCTCCGCCCGCGACCATGCCCGTCACGCTCGGCGGATCAAAGCCCGGTGAATCCATCACCACGAATCCCTTCTCCGTCACTTCCTGGGCATACTCATACACCGCGCGAAGGGCCGTCGTCCCGCCTTTGGCGACGGCACCGAGACTCTTCTCGTAGATCGTCGTCAGGCCGCCGGCCTTGTTGCCCTGCGAAGGATTGTTGTCGATCACCAGGCCCCACACGCCCGCGTACCACTTCCACCATTCGATCAGGTCCAGCAGCTTGCGCCCGACCTTCTCGCTCACCGCGCGGCGAGTGAGCAGATGTTCCGCGCCGTAAATTTCTGTCGTCTCGCTGAGGATCGACGTGCCGCCGCAGGCGACGATCATGTCGGAGGCAAAGCCCAATGCGGGGTTGGCGGTGATGCCTGAGTAACCGTCGCTGCCGCCGCACTCGGTGCCGAGGATGAGTTCGCTGGCGGGAATCGGTTCGCGTGAAACGTCATTGGCCAGCGGCAGCATGTCGCTGATGAGTTCGATGCCGCGCTCGATGGTCTTGCGCGTGCCGCCCATGTCCTGCATCGACATGATGATCGGACCGGGCCTCGTAGCCGCTTGCGGCTTAGCGCTCCCCGCGCCCGTCGCCTGCCCCGTAATCACCCGCGGCATCCCAAGCTGCACCAATTTCCCGCGACTCACCAGCTCCCCCGGCGTCGCCACCTCACACCCCAGCCCCACGATCAGGCAGCCCACGATATTCGGATGCTTCGCATAGCCCGACATCACGCGATGGAGAAACTCGATGTGCTTCGATGACGAAGAGGTCGCACAGCCGCTCGTGTGCGTCAGCGGCACGATGCCATCCACGTTCGGATACTTCGCCAGCAGTTCGCTTGACACGCCTCGCGCGATCGCCTTGCTCACGCTGGCGGAGCAGTTGACGGTAGAAATGATCGCGATGTAGTTACGCGTCGCAGCCTTGCCGCTCGCGCGGCGATAGCCCATGAAGGTGCGGCCCGTGATCGGCGACAGCGGCGCGGGCACCTCCGTGGCAAACGCATAGTCGCGCTCGAACTCACCGTTGTGCAGGTTCTGCGAATGCACCCATTCGCCCGGCTTCACCGCGCGCGTCGTCAGTCCGATCGGCTGGCCGAACTTCAACACGCGCTCGCCCTCGCCAATCGCCGCGAGAGCGATCTTGTGCCCCATGGTCACCGGCTCAGCGATCGTGACGCTCCCGGCCGCGGTGGACACAACCGTCCCGCCCGGCAGGTCGCGCGCCGCCACGCAGATATTGTCCTGCGGGTGCAGGTGAACGACGTCGGCGGCGGTGATCAGCGTAGGCATGGGAAATAGAAATCAGTAAGTGAGGGGGCAATCATATCAATCATGTGCCCCCCGGGGGGGGGGGGGGGGGGGGGGGGGGGGGGGGGGGG
>JBBDXA010000066.1:2681-20160 GCA_040902585.1 Phycisphaeraceae bacterium | reverse complement strand
CCCCCCCCCCCCCCCCCCCCCCCCCCCCCCCCCCCCCGGGGGCGCAAGGTTCTCACTTCGCCTTCGTTAACACCGGCGCGATCTCGTGGTTGAACACCTCACTGAGCACTTCCTTCGTCAAGCCGCTGGGGGCGGCGTGGTAATGAATGCTCTGCTTCAGACACGCGACGCGATTGCAGCCTGCCGCGATGGCCTGAAGATCGTGGCTGACGATGACGACGGTGAGCTTGAGCGATTCGTGCAGCTCGTGGATGAGCCTGGCGAACTGGCGCTGGCCGGCTTCGTCGATGCCGACGAGCGGTTCATCAAGGATGAGGATGGGCGGGCGCGCTGCCAGCGCGCGGGCGATGAACAGGCGCTGCTGCTGTCCGCCGGAGAGGTGGCCGATGGGGCGATCGCGCAGGTCGATCATGCCCACGCGGCGCATCATTTCCAGGGCGTACTCGCGGTCTTCGCGTTTGTGCCTGCGAAACAGGCCGGTTTTCCCGGTCAGGCCCATCATGACGACCTGCTCAGCGGAGACGGGGAATTTCCATTCGACCTCGGCGCGCTGGGGCACGTAGCCGATGACATCACCGCGGCGACCTGCTTCGCGCGGGGACATGTTCATGATTTCGACGCTGCCGGTGTAGCCTTCGAGGAGGCCGAGGATGATTTTCAGGAGTGTGGTCTTGCCCGCGCCGTTGGGGCCGATGATGCCCAGGTTCTCGCCGCGCGAGATATGAAGCGTGACATCCCGCAGGGCGACGGCCCCGCTGCTTTTCGCGCCGCCCTGCGAAGGAAAGCGGTAGCCGACGTTGTGCAGACAGATGAGATCCTGCGCGGCATGATGAGCGAGGTCATCAGCGACCGCGGCGTGGTCGTGGTCATGATCGCAGTCGTGATGGTGGTTGTGAGCCATGAGGGGAAATCTCAAAGACAAAGGCTCCAAAACTCAAACAAGCTCCAATTCAATACGAAACAAAGGCAAAAAGGGAAGGGGTGCGGGCGTTTGCAGGTTGCGCGTGTGCATGGGTAAACGCAAGGATTTCAATTTAGAGTTTTGTGTTGAGATTTGTTTGATATTTGGATCTTTTGTCTTTGTGTTTTTGTTCTTCCCTTGGCCCTTGGCCCTCACCTGCTCTGCCCTTCGATGAGCGTCTTCACATTCGACTCCATCATTTCAAAGTACGTCGCATACCCCGGCCGATCCGGCCCGCCGATGTCATCCAACCGCAGGATCGAAACACCCGTCGCCTCCTGAATCGCACGCAACGCCTGCTCAGGATACTGCGGCTCGGCGTAGAGCACTTTGAGCCCGTGCTCCTTCACCGCGTCCTTCACCTCGCGCAGCTGCTGCGGCGTCACCTCCGCGCCGGTGGGCAAATCCATCTCGGTCAGGTGCGCAACGACTTTCAAACCGTAGCGCGTTGCCAGCAAGTCGAAGGCGTTGTGGAAGGTAACCAGCTCCTTCGTCTTCACCTGCGCCAGCGCGGCCGCGAACCGGTCATGCATCGTCTCCAGCTTGGTCACGACGCTGCGCAATCGCGGCGACAGGGCGTGCTCCGCGCTCAGGGGCTGAATGCGATTCTCTTCGACCGCTTCGACGAGTTCAATCAGGCGCACGAGCTTCACATCGCTTCGCCCCAGGTTCTTCGCTGCCTTCTCGGCCCACGGATCCAGCTTGCGCCCGACGATCACCACCAGGTCCGCCTTGCCCAGCGTGCGCACCACCTCCGGCGTCACCTCGAAGCCGTGCGGAGAACTGCCCTGCGGCAACATCGTGCGAACCTCAGCGGCCTCGCCCACGACTTCGCGCAGCAGACTCGTCAAAGGATGAATGCTCGCGACGATGATCGGCTTGCGATTGCTCACCTTGCCCGCATCAATCACCTCCGCCAGCACCGGCCCGATGCCTTCGATGAAACGCTTCGCGCCGACCGGGTCCATCCACACGTGATCGTTGGGCCCGCTGTGATCGTGATCGTGATGATGACCATCGTGAGCGTGATCGTGCCCATCGCCGCAGCCCTCGAGCAGGGCGAGCGACAAGGTGACGGCAACGGCGGTGAGTAGTCTTGGCATGATCGGTGATCCGGACACGGGATAGGGAATGATAACGTGTTCTCATTAAGAAGTCGAGCGGGTCTTGGCTTTGAAGGGCGACATTGTTGAAGGGCGGGGTTTGCAAGGCATCGTCTCGGGCGCGCGGGGTTTGACGCAAAGGCGCAGAGGAGGAGGAGGCGCGGAGAGGGATCATTGATTTCAAACATTCATAAGCTTCCCTCTCTGTTTTCTCTGCGCCTCTGTGTCTCTGCGTTTGATTCGAACGGGAGAAGGCCATCTATATAGAAGAATGGCGCGCGTTCGCGTGTCGCAGGGGCGAAGTTAAGTTCCGCAGTCTGTTCACTCGACCCATCCCCAGCCCCTCCGCAAGAGGAAGGGGAGTTCCGCTTGCATGGATCGCGATCGCGCGTTCTGATACTGGCGCGGGCCGCGCGGTTGCTGATGTTCGGCGCGAGCGCGGCCTTGTTTCATCGCGGCGAGGAGGCAGCCATGGCAGAAGCGTCCAGCAGTTTCGACACCGGTCCTGCGGTTGATGTGGTGCGCCAGTTCATCGATGCGGCCTCGCGCAAGGATGAAGAGGCGATGAAGGCCTGCATGTGCCGCAAGACGCTGGAGGGCGGTCAGTTTCACGCAAGCGGCCCGACCATCGACAGGTATGAACTGGGCGAGGTGACGACCGAAGGTGAGATCGTCATCGTGCCCGCGGCGATGAAGGCCAAGGACGTGCCCGAAGGGCAGCCGGAGGAGATGACGATGCCGTTCGTTGTTGTTCCCGAGGATGGCGCGTGGAAGATCGACATGAGTGCGACGGTCGAGCGGCTCATGGGCTTCAGCATGGATGACATGATGGAGCAGGTGGGCGACGCGATGAAGGGCGCGGTGGAAGGGCTGGCGGAAGGCATGAAGCAGGCGTTTGACGGCATGGGTGAAGCGCTCAGCGAAGGCATGGGGCAAGCCATGAGCGAAGGCATGGGCAAAGGCATCGGCGAAGGCATCGGCGCTGACAGCGACAATGAACAGCCTGCGATCGGGTCGGACTCGATCCCCGGCGAGGAGTCTGATTCGCCGGAGTTTGAAAATGCGAAGGCGGCCTTCGCGGAGGCGGCGCCGGATGAGATTGCGAAGATCAACAACGTGCTTGGCAAGGAGATCAATGTCGTGGTGGACTGGCCGACGTTCGGCGGCGACTGGGATGCCGCGGGCAAGCTGGGGCGGAGGGGGCTGGACACGGTGCGCTCGGCGATCTGCCTGCTCTCCAGCGAGACGGAGCTGCTGGCCCTGCTCGCGCCGCAGCTCAATGCCGTTCGCTTTCGCTTTGTCTATTACCCAGAGGATAAATCCTGCGTGCTGGAGAACGGCGCGCTGGAGATCGCCCTCAATCCTTCGCATGCGGACGGGGTGTTCGAGTTCGGCGAGATTCAAAGGGCGATCCGCGAAGGCGTGGACATGGAGCGCGGTCCCGCGCTGGCGCACCTGATCAATGAGTTTATGCCGGAGCTGAATAAGGGCGTGAAAAGCGCGACGCGTGTGAAGGTCGATCATCAGGTCATCGTCGCAACCTTCATGGACATGCCCGATCGGACCGCGGCGGTGCAGGCGATGGCGGACCTGGAACATGTCGCGTTGCTCAACTGGATTCCCATCATGGCGCAGGTTCACGAAAAGGTCGCGCTGTACGACCGGGTGTGGACCGTTCACTTTGAACATGTGCCGCACGCTTGGCAGCGCGTTGTTTTCGCCGATGGCAATCTGCTGGTCTACCGCGTGAACCTCACCGAAGGTGACGGCTACTACTACTCTGACGAACTGGAGCAGATTCTCACGGGTGTGATCGCGGGGATGCCGGTGAGCGAAAGTCCGTTCCGCGATGACATCGTGCCGCCCGCGGATCTTCCCGCTGAATCGCTGGTGAGTTATTACGTGCAGAACTTCGCCCCGCGCATTGCCGGGCGCATCAGCGAAGTGCTGGGCAAGAACATTGAGTATGACGGCGACTGGCCCGAGTTCGCCGCCGACGCCGCCAGCGCCCGCGGCCTGACGATCTGGAGCATGCATCGCGTGCTGGGCGCGGTGGCCCTGTGGTGCGGGGATGAGAAGCAGAAGGCGGCACTTGAAGCGGCACTCGACGGCATCATGATTCGCTACGTCTCCAGTCCGCAGGAGAAGGCCCTCGCTTTCGCCGGCGGCACGCTTTCGCTTTCGATCCATCCCGGCGCGGGCGAAGCGGGCGCGTTCTATGAACACGAGATCGCCGGCCTGTTCAAGAGTTCGCTCAACCTGGAGGCGGATCAGTACACATCTGACGCGCGGCAGGAAGCGGAGACCTGGCAGAAGCAGATGCTTGAAGAGGTCAAGGTGCCGATTCGTTTTGAGATTGATTACGCTGGTTTTCTCGGCAATCCGGAGACAGCGGGCTTCGGGCGGCATATCCTGCGCGAGCACGGCATCGACGCGATTTTTTATGCCCTCATGCGCATCGCGCGGGCGGAAGGCGATAAGCGTCGGCCGAATCTGGAAAAGCGGGCGAAAGTCTTCGTCGAACATTTACAACGTCGCGTCCGAACGCTCCGCCTGACACCGGTCAGTACGCCCGAGGGAAAGATCGTCACGGCTGATCCATCCGAGCCCGGTGTGATTGAGTATCGCCTTTACACGGACAAGGGTTACGACGGGTATCTGACGATCGATGATCTGGAAGATGAGCTGCCTGATCTGGTTGCGAAGCTGCCTGATCTGCCGGATTGGGAGGATGATGTCGTCAAGCCCGAGCCGGTGGCTGAAGAGCCGGCTGACGAAGGTGAAGACGATGATGATGATGATGATGATGATGATTCGAGCAGTGACATGAGCGCGGAGAATTTCCGGATGGCGGTGGAGAGTGTGAGTCAGGCGATACCGAGCTATGAACAGGCGCTGACGGGGATGATGGGGCATCCGGTGAGCGTGACGCTGGACTTTGAATCGCTCGGCGGCGACTTTGAAATGATCACGCTTTTGATGACGCACGGTTTTACGCCGGTGTGGGAAGCACTGGCGACGATGGCGTTTGACGCGGAGTTGGGCGAGCGCGCGAAGGCGGCGATCCAGCGCGTGGTCATCGGCAAATCGCCGGAAGGAACGGAGGGCCAGATTCTGCTCAACGCGGGGACGCTGGTCTTCATTTCGCCGATGCACGAGACATACAAACCGCTTTCGGGCGCGGAGGTGACGGAGCTTTTGAAGAAGCTGTTGATGGCGACGCCGGGGGAATGAGTTGCGGGTGCGGGGTTCAGGGTTTCGGGTTCCGGGTTTCGGGTTAGGAGTTCTGAATTGGGGTGCCACGGCACGACGAGGCTTGGCACCCAAGCCAAGACTCAGGACTCAGGACTCAGGACTCAGGACCCAGGACTCAGGACCTAGGACCCAGGACTCAGGACTCTCCCTTTCCCCGTTCGATGAAATCATCAAACGCCGCAAGCAGCGTGAGAAGCTGCGAGCTTTCGTTCCAGCCGTCGAACTCGCGCACCGCCTGGGCGGCGACCATGCTGCGCGAAGGGAACTGGCCGCGCTGGGCGATGATCTCTCTCACCCGCGGCACGAAGATCCAGTTGAGCCACTGCGTGAAGGCCATGCGGTCCATGGCGAAGGCGTCGGAAAAGTCGAGCTTCTCGGGCGGCGCGGGTTCATCGGTCCAGCAGCCGAGGTTGCGCATCTCTGCTTCGATTCCGTCGATGCGGCGCTGTGCTTCATCGTGAAACGCTGAGCCGGTGGAAGGGCGTTTGGCGTTGCCACTGGCCCAGGGCGGCGCGGGTCGGGCTTCGCGCTTGGGAGGCGGGGCGGGTGGTTGCAGATCGGGCGCAGGTGCGGGGATGGGTTTCGTTGGCTCGATCTCGCCGAGCTGGGCCGGTTCGATGGCGTTGAGTCCGAGAGTGTCCAACTGCAAGAGAAGCTGCGCATCGCGCAGGCCCGCCTCAGCAGCGCGCAAAAGCCAGGCCTTGGCCTGGGCGTTGTCATCCGCCTCGCCGCGTTGTGCGAGCTTCAGTGCGAGTTCGTACTGGCTGCGGACATCGCCTTTTTTCGCGGCGTATTTCAGGTGCTCAACGTGCGGGTCTGGTTTCAAAGGATGAACTCACCAAAGGTGCGATGCATTCTCGCAGATGGGTTCGCGGTGTCCATTGGTGGCATGGGCAAGCTCCGAAGACTGCGATTACCCATGCCATCACCCAAGGCCCATGCCACCAAGCTCATCATCATAAGTAATCTTAATAATGAATAATGTTGACATAAGGCTTGATTATGCTAATATCCTCTCGTCATGTACACGCTGCGTCTATTCTGCGACGTGGCCATCGAGCGAAGTTTCTCAGTCGCCGCCGCCAAGCACGGCATCAGTCAGTCCGCTGCCAGTCAGCGGATCGGTACACTCGAGAAACAGCTTGGGGTCACGCTGATCGATCGCTCGGTGCGTCCGCTGGCGCTGACCCCGGCCGGCGATCTGTTCCTGCGCGAGGCGAAGGATTTGCTCCAGCGGTACGATCGGCTGCTGCATCGCGTAACGCAAATGAATGCCGATTTGAAGGGTGAAGTGATTGTGGAAGCGATTTACTCAGCCGGCATCGACTGGCTGAATCACTTGAAGGATGAGTTCGAAGAGCAGCAGCCGCGGGTGACGATCACGCTGGAATACAAGCGGCCGGACGAAGTGTATGATGCGGTTCGCCACCAGCGGTGCGACCTGGGCATTCTTTCCTATCCGCAGCGCTGGCGGGATGTGGAAGTGATTCCGCTGCGGGATGAGCGGATGTGTGTGGTGTGCAGCCCGGGGCACGAGTTAGCGGGGAGACAGACGGTTCACGCCTCTGAGTTGGGTGGGTTCGAACTGGCGACGTTCAATGCGGACCTGCCCGCGGGCCGGGCGATTCGTCGCTACCTGCGCGATCACGACGTGGAGCCGGCGATCACCAGCGAGTTCGACAATATCGACACGATCAAGAGTGCCGTGGCGGTGACCAGCGAGATCGCGATCCTGCCCGGGCGCACGGTGCGCCGGGAGACGGCATCGGGCACGCTGGCGGCGGTGGAGATGGAGCCGGAGCTGGATCGGCCGATGGGCATCATTTTGCCGCGAAAGACCCGCGGCAACGGCACGGTGTCCGCCGCGGCGCAGGCGTTTATTGATTACCTCTTGGCGCATGGCGCGCCGGAAGTGGAAAAAAGGAAAATGCAAAATGCGAAGCATGCAAATGCAAAGTAGTCCATGAAGAGAAATGCGATCGTCGCTCTGACTTCGCCCATTTTTCATTTGCATGCTTTGCATTTTGCATTTTCGATCCTCCGATCGAGGGACTGACGATGACAGACAACCACAACCAGGACATGCTTCTCCGCCCGCGCAAGCACGGGCTGTACGACCCGCGCAACGAAAAGGAAAACTGCGGCGTCGGCTTCGTCGCCCACATCAAGGGCCAACGCAGTCACCAGATCCTGCTCGACGCCTACCAGGTGCTCCTGAATATGGATCACCGCGGCGCCTGTGGTTGCGAAGCCAACACCGGCGACGGCGCGGGCATCCTCACCGCCCTGCCTCACGAATTCCTCGCCAAGGTCGCCAAAGCTGATCTGGGTGTTGACCTGCCCGCGCCCGGCAAGTTCGCAGCCGGCCTCGTGTTTCTTCCGCGCATCGACGCTGAGCGCGCCAAGTGCAAAGAGACCGTCGAGAAGCTCATCATCGAGCAGAAACAGAAACTCGTCGGCTGGCGCAAAGTCCCGCAGGAATCGGCCAAGGCGGACATCGGCCCTGCCGCCAAGGCCAGCGAACCGGTCATCGAAATGCTCATCATCGCGGCCGGCGAAGGCTTCGAAGGTGATGCGTTCGAGCGGCAGCTTTACATCATCCGCAAGCGCGCCAGCCACATACTCCGCGGCGATAAGTCGCTCACGCAGGCCGAGGCGTTTTACGTCTGCTCGCTCTCGACGAAGGTCATCATCTACAAAGGCATGCTCACGCCCGCGCAGGTCATGCCTTACTTCCCCGACCTCGCTGACCCTGATTTCACCACGCACCTGGCGATGGTTCACTCGCGGTTCAGCACCAACACCTTCCCCTCATGGGATCGCGCCCAGCCCATGCGCTTCATGAGCCACAACGGCGAGATCAACACCGTGCGCGGCAACATCAACTGGATGCACGCTCGCGAAGGCGTCCTCGAAAGCGATCTCTTCGGCGATGACCTGGAAAAACTCTTCCCCATCTGCGAGGAAGACACTTCCGACTCAGGCTCCTTCGACAACGCCCTCGAGTTCCTGCTCATGGCGGGCCGGCCGCTCCAGGAAGGCGTGCTGATGATGATCCCCGAAGCCTGGCAGAACCATGAAACCATGGGCGAGGACAAGCGGGCGTTCTACGAATACAACTCAGCGCTGATGGAACCCTGGGATGGCCCCGCATCGGTCGCCTTCACCGATGGCCGCTACATCGGCGCGGTGCTCGACCGCAACGGCCTGCGCCCTTCGCGCTATTACCTGACGCACGATGACCGCGTGATCATGGCCAGCGAAGTCGGCGTCCTGCCCGTCGATCCGAAACTCGTCAAGGAAAAAGGTCGGCTCCAGCCGGGCAAATGCTTCCTCGTCGACTTCGAACAGGGCCGGCTGATCCCCGATGAAGAGCTGAAGAATGATGTCGCCGATCGTCGGCCCTACGCGGACTGGTTGAAGGAGCAGCGCATTCAGCTTGAAGACCTGCCCGCCGCGCCGGATGCCGGGGGTGCGCACGGCTTCAATCCCGACACGCTGCTGCCGCGCATGCAGGCGTTCGGTTACACCGTCGAGACCATGCATTTCATGCTTGTGCCGATGGTGGTGGAGAAGCGTGACCCGGTCGGTTCGATGGGTAACGATGCCGCGCTGGCGTGTTTGAGTGATCAGCCGCGCATGTTGTATGACTACTTCAAGCAGCTCTTCGCGCAGGTGACCAATCCGCCCATCGATTCGATCCGCGAAGAAGTGATCATGTCACTGGAGTGTTACATCGGCCCCGAGCAGAACCTCCTGGAGACGACGCCGGAGCATGCCCATCGCCTGATGAATCCGCATCCGATTCTCACCAATGAGGAGCTCGCGGCCTTGAAGGCGATGGACCATCGCGGCTGGAAGAGCAAGACGATCGACATCACCTGGCCCAAGAGCGAAGGCACGGCCGGCCTGAAGAAGGCGATGGGCCGCATCTGTGATGAAGCCGAGCGCGCCATCGATGAAGGCTACTCGGTGGTGATTCTCTCCGACCGCGCGGTCAGCTCCGATCGCGTGCCGGTTTCTTCACTGCTCGCCTGCGGCGCGGTGCATCATCACCTGATCCGCAAGACCAAGCGCACGCGCATCGGCATCATCCTGGAGACAGGCGAAGCCCGCGAGGTGCATCACTTCTGCCTGCTCGCTGGTTACGGCGCGGACGGGATCAATCCGTACCTCGCCTTCGAATCGCTCTGGCAGGCTTTGCGAGACAAGCAGATCATCGACAAGGAAATCGAGACCGATGAAGATGTGGTTTACGCCTACCGCAAGAGCGTCGCCAAGGGCATGCTCAAGGTGATGGCGAAGATGGGCATCTCCACGCTCCAGTCCTACAAGGGCGCGCAGATTTTCGAGGCGGTGGGCCTGAATGAAGATGTGGTCGATCGCTGCTTCTCCGGCACCGCCAGCCGCATCAAAGGCGTCAACTTTGATGTGCTTGCGGAGGAACTCATCCGTCGCCACGCGATCGGCTACCCTTCGCGCAAGAGCGAGAATCTGCCCGTGCTGCCGAACCTGGGCGAGTTTCACTGGCGCCCCGATGGCGAGAGGCACATGTGGGATCCGCAATCCATCGCCGACCTTCAGCTTGCCGCCCGCGGCAACAGCGAAGAGGCCTACTGGCGGTTTGCGAAGCATGCGAACGAAGACTCCAAAGTCCGCTGCGCTCTGCGCGGGCTCCTGAAATTCAAAGAAGGCGGCAACCACGGGCCTATCAATATTGATGAGGTCGAGCCTGCCGCCAACATCGTCAAGCGTTTCGTCACCGGCGCGATGAGCTTCGGCTCCATTTCCTCGGAGGCCCACGAAACGCTCGCCGTCGCCCTGAACCGCATCGGCGGCAAGAGCAACACCGGCGAGGGCGGCGAAGACCCTTCGCGCTTCACGCCGCTGCCCAACGGCGACAGCAAACGCTCCGCCATCAAGCAGGTCGCCTCCGGCCGCTTCGGTGTCACCATCTGGTATCTCGCCAATGCCGACGAACTTCAAATCAAAATCGCCCAGGGCGCCAAGCCCGGCGAAGGCGGTGAGTTGCCCGGCAAAAAGGTCGATAACAACATCGCCCGCATCCGTTACTCCACGCCCGGCGTCGGCCTGATCTCCCCGCCGCCGCACCATGACATCTACTCCATCGAAGATCTTTCGCAGCTTATTCACGACCTGAAAAATGCCAATCCCTCCGCGCGCATCAGCGTCAAACTCGTGAGCGAAGTCGGCGTCGGCACCATTGCCGCGGGCGTCGCCAAGGCCCACTCGGATCACATCGTGATCTCCGGCGACACGGGCGGCACCGGCGCATCACCTTTGACTTCGATCAAGCACGCCGGCCTGCCCTGGGAACTGGGCATCGCCGAGACACATCAGACGCTCGTGCTCAACGACCTGCGCAGCCGCGTCGTGCTTCAGACAGACGGTCAGATCAAGACCGGCCGCGATGTCGCCATCGCTTTTCTTCTTGGGGCCGAAGAAGTCGGGTTCGCCACCGCGCCGCTCATCACGCTCGGCTGCATCATGATGCGCAAGTGTCACCTGAATACCTGCCCCGTCGGCATCGCCACGCAGGATCCGGTGCTCCGCAAGAAGTTCACCGGTCAGCCCGAGCACGTGGTCACTTATCTCTTCATGGTCGCCAACGAATGCCGGCAGCTCATGTCCGACATGGGCTTCCGCAGCGTCAACGACATGATCGGCCGGGTCGATGTGCTCGAGACCGATGAAGCGATCAAACATTGGAAAGCCAAGGGCATCGACCTTTCCGCGATGCTTACGCCGGCGAAGAGGCCGCACAAGCGCGTCGGTGTCTACCAGACCCGCAAGCAGGAGCACGGCATCGAGCACTCGCTGGATAACACCACGCTCATCCCGCTGTGCAAGCCCGCGATCGACAAGGGCAAAAAAGTCCGCATCGAATTGCCCATCAAGAACATCAACCGCGTTGTCGGCACGACGCTTTCACACGAAGTCGCGAAGCGATGGGGCGAGAAGTGCCTGCCCGAAGACACGATCCACATTAAGTTCACCGGCTCAGCCGGCCAGAGCTTCGGTGCGTGGCTCGCCAGCGGCATCACGCTCGAACTCGAAGGCGATGCGAATGATTACGTCGGTAAAGGTTTGTCGGGCGGTCGCATGATGATCTATCCGCCCGCCGGTGTTTCCTTTGTTGCCGAGGACAACATTCTCGTCGGCAACGTCTGCCTCTACGGCGCGACCGGCGGGCAGGCGTACTTCCGCGGCCGCGCCGCCGAACGCTTCTGCGTCCGCAACTCCGGCGCGTATGCCGTCATCGAAGGCGTCGGCGATCATGGCTGTGAATATATGACCGGCGGCCGCGCTGTCATCCTCGGCACCACCGGCCGCAACTTCGCCGCGGGGATGTCCGGCGGCATCGCCTACGTCTGGGACAAGGCCGGCGACTTCCTCACCCGCTGCAATCTCGGCACCGTCGAACTCGAAAAGATCGAATCCGATGAAGACATCTCCGAATTGCTCCCGATGATCGAAGACCACCACAAATACACCGGCTCAGCCGTCGCCCAGTATGTGCTCGACAGTTGGCCCGCCATCCTCAAGGAGTTCGTGAAGGTGATGCCGATCGACTACAAAAGAGTACTTATGGAACGATTGAAGCATGATGAGGAAGTCGAAGCGCCGGTTCATGGATGAGGGGTCAGGGGTCAGGAGTCAGGGATCAGGCAGCGAAAACCAGGAGTCAGGTATGGCGGTTCGGTCGGCCAAGGAACTCGTGGTGTATTGCAAGGCTTACGAACTTGCCATGCGGATATTCCAACTATCGAAATCGTTTCCTCCTGAAGAGCGATACGCCCTGACCGGACAGATTCGAAGATCCTCAAGATCCGTCTGCATGAACCTGCGTGAAGCGTGGGCCAAGCGAAGATACCCGTTGCACTTTGCGAGTAAGCTCACGGACTGCGACGGCGAGAACAGCGAGACCGATACATGGTTGGATTTTGCGAAAGACTGTTTTTACATCAATGAATAGCAACACACGCAACTTACGAGTCTCTGTGCTGAAGTCGGACGAATGCTCGGTGCGATGATTTTGTCCCCCGGACCATTCTTACTGACTCCTGACTCCTGACTCCTGACCCCTGACCCCTGACCCCTGACCCCTGACTCCCGAGGTTCCTATGGGTAAGCCCACCGGATTCAAAGAGTATCCCCGCCGTCCCGTCCCTTATCGCGACGCGAAGCTGCGCATCAATGACTACTACGAGATCTTCTCCGAGCCGGTCGAAGATTCGCTGCGCAAACAGGGCGCGCGCTGCATGGACTGCGGCGTGCCGTTCTGCCAGTCGAATCATGGCTGCCCGATCGACAATCTCATCCCCGAGTGGAACGATCTGGTGTACCAGGGCCGCTGGAAGGAAGCGAGCGATCGGCTGCACAAGACGAACAATTTCCCCGAGTTCACGGGTCGGACCTGTCCCGCGCCGTGCGAAGGCGCGTGCGTGCTGGCCATCATCGAGCCTGCGGTGACGATTAAGAACATCGAGAACGCCATCGTCGATCGCGCCTTCGCCGAGGGTTGGATCGTGCCGAAGGAACCGGAGCGGCGCACGGGGAGGAAGGTCGCCATCGTCGGCTCAGGCCCCGCGGGTCTTTCAGCCGCGGCCCAGCTTAATAAGGCCGGGCACTGGGTCACTGTCTACGAACGAGCTGACCGCATCGGCGGGCTGCTCATGTACGGCATCCCCAACATGAAGCTCGAAAAAAAGGTCGTCGAGCGCCGCGTCGAACTCCTTCGCAAGGAAGGCATCACCTTTATCGTCAACGCCCACGTCGGCGCGGCCAAGGGCGACAACGGCACCGTCGCCTCGCAGATGGGCCTGCCTGACAAGGCGAAGTATGTCGATCCGCAGCACCTTCTCGCCGAGTACGACGCGGTGCTGCTGGCGACGGGCGCGACGAAGCCGCGCGATCTGCCTATCCCCGGGCGCGAGCTCAAGGGCGTGTACTTCGCGATGGAGTTTCTCGCCGCCAACACCAAGAGCCTGCTCGATTCAGAGTTGAAAGACGGTCACGCCATCAGCGCGAAGGACAAAGATGTCATCGTCATCGGCGGCGGCGACACCGGTGCGGACTGCATCGGCACCGCCCTGCGCCACGGGTGCAAGAGCGTCGTGAATTTCGAGCTGCTGCCCAAGCCGCCCGCGCAGCGCGCCGGTGATAACCCCTGGCCGACGTGGCCTCGCATCTTCCGCGTCGACTACTCGCATGATGAGACGATCAAGAAGTTCGGCCGGGACCCGCGCACGTACTGCATTCTCTCCAAGAAGTTTATCGATGATGGCAACGGCCACGTCGCAGGCATCGAAACCGTCGAAGTGAAATGGGAGAAAGATGCGAAAGGCCAGTTCCGCATGACCGAAGTCCCGCTCAGCGAAAAGCGCTGGAAGGCGGACCTCGTCACGCTCTCGATGGGCTTCCTCGGCCCGGAGCACGGCGTGAGCGAACTCCTCGGCGTCGCCCACGATGACCGCAGCAACTACAAGGCAACGCACGGCAAGTTCGCGACCAACGTCGACAAAGTCTTCGCCGCCGGCGACTGCCGTCGCGGGCAGAGCCTGGTGGTATGGGCCATCAACGAAGGCCGCGGCGCGGCAAGGGCGGTCGATGCGTTTCTGATGGGCGAGAGTAATCTGGCCGCACCGGATGTGAGCCTGGGGCTGGTGGCGGCGGGGGTGTGATTTCGCTTCGCGATTGGGTGTGGATTCAGATAGCTTTGATGTCGCGACGACGCTATCGTTACACACGAGGTGAATCGCATCATGACTGTAAGCTTCGACCTTCCCGCTGATATCGAGCAGAACCTGCGTCGCACGCTGGGCGATGTGTCGCAGGTCGCCAAAGAGGCGGCAATGGTCGAGTTGTATCGCCAGTCGCGGATCACCCATGTCGAGTTCGCGCGGGCCTTGGGCGTCTCGCGCCTGGAAGCTGAGGCGATTCTTCAGCGTCACGGCGTGATTGAAGACACGCCGACACATGAAGACCACGACGCGGCGCTCGCCCGACTTCGCACGGCAGGCGGGGCATGATCGTCGTCTCGGACACGACGCCTCTGAATTACCTCGTGCTTATTGGCGCGATCGACGTGCTGCCGCGCCTTTTCAATGAAGTCTACGTGCCGCCTGCGGTGCTCCGCGAGTTGTCGCACGCAAACGCTCCCGCAATCGTGCGGGACTGGGTGACGTCACCGCCCGCCTGGCTGAAGGTGGAAACTCCGGTCGCCCGGCTTCCATCCACTGCCGGACTTGATGCCGGCGAAGCGGATGCCATTTCGCTTGCGAAGGAGCGACACATCACGGATGTGTTGATTGATGAATATCGTGGCCGCAAGGTCGCGGCGGAGGAAGGCCTGTTCGCGCTGCCGACACTCGCGATCCTGGAGCGGGCGGCGGAGCAGGGGCTGATCGATCTGCATGCTGCACTTGGTGCGCTCGCTGCAACAACCTACCGCGTGCGGCCTGAGCTGATTGAAGCGGCGCTTCGGAGGGAAGCGGAAAGGAAACGCTCACGAGATTGAGTGACCATTAGGGGTGTCATGATAGTTCGTCCTTGGCGCGGTACGGAAAACCCAGGCACGGGAGTGCCTGGGCTTTGGCATTCAAAGTCATTTCAACTCTCTCAAACATCACACAACCTCACCGCTTCCCACAGCCCCTGATATGGATCGCGCGTCGGGATAAACTCCTGCCCGACATATCCCTTGTACCCGATCTCCAGCAGCTTCTTCATGATCGGCGGGTAGTTGATTTCCTGCGTGTCATCCAGCTCGCCGCGCCCGGGATTGCCGGCCGTGTGGACGTGGCCGATGATGTCCTTGCACTGCTCGATGCGGCGGATGATGTCGCCGTCCATGATCTGCACGTGGTAGACATCAAACAGCAGCTTGAATCGCGGCGAGCCGACGCTGCGGATGATGGACGCGACGTAGTCCAGATCATCACCCTGATAGCCGGGGTGACCCTTCATGTCGTGGGTGTCGTCGCGGGTGTTGAGGTGTTCGATGCAGATCGTCACGCCTTTCTTCTCCGCGTGGCCGATGATCTTCTTGATACCCGCGACGCAGTTGGCTGCCCCTTCTTCGCGCGAAATCTCGCCGCTCTTGGGGTCTTCCGCGTCGCGCCATTTGTAGCCGTTGAACGCGATCACGCTCGGGATGCCGGCCGCGGCACAGTCGTCGATCATCTTCGTCGTGACGGCGATGACTTCATCGTGGTACTTGGGATTGTTGAAGCCCTTGACATATGGTGCGCCGGGCATGCCGTTGGGCGCGATGGCGCAGGTCAGGCCATGCTCCTTGAGCGTGGGCCACTCGGCGGGTCCGCAAAGTTCCACGCTCTTGCAGCCGAGCAGCACGGCGACCTGCGCGGTCTTCTCGATGTCCCACTTGTCGCCCATCATGTTGAAGCACCAGAAGACGACGGACTGGTTGATACGCTTGTTCGTCGCGGCCGGACCCTGGGCTTTCACTGCGCCCCCCGCGCCAGTGGTTTTGCAGCCGGCAAGCGCCGCCGCGCCGAGTGCAGCCGCGGTACCGCCCAGAAGTGAACGACGGGAAACGCGATGAGGAACATTGCTGGTGGACATGGGAACCTCCTGAATCGGGTGTGGAACTGAAGCCGGTAGTATATCGATGCGCTGCGAGTTGATGACTATTGAAGTCGATCGCGCGGACGTTGCGGCGATCAGAGCGTTTCATCTATGAACCTGTGGTGCCGGCGCGGAGGGCTCACCAATGAAAAAGAAGATCGCGGCGATTCTGATGTTTTGCATCGTGGCAGGTTGTCAGACCGGGCCCACATGGACCAACCACGACGGTGACGAAGAGGTTGCGAACGTGGCGGTGCTCACCGAGCCGACTCAGCAGGATCGCTGTATTCATCTGATCGCACCGGACACGCTGTCCGCCTCCGCCGAACCGCCTGCCCCGTTTGAATTGACGCTGATGAACTACCTGGAAGAACAGGTCTTCATCGAGACGGACGGGCACATCAACCTGCGCATCGTCATCAGTGAGCCGCGCGGGGCGATGGTGAAGGGCGGATGGTACATGGTCTTCCCCGATAACTTCCATCGTCTCAAGCGGCTGCATGCATCGATCTACAACCGCGACGGCAAGCGGTCCACCTGCGGTTGCGCGACGGTTCTGATCAACGCGCGAGTCACGGCTGTAGACCTTCGCCCCTGGGTCGGATCGAACGCCAAAGTGTCGATTCCTGTCACGGGCTACCTGCGAAGCACAGGCCGCCGATTTCACAAGACGGTGGATGTGGATGTGCGGATCGTGGAGTGAACTTGATAGCGACCGTTCAGTCAATCAACCGCAGCAGCGGCGCAGGATCGACAAAACTCTCCACCACAAAATCCGCCCCCGCTTCGCGCAGCGTCTTCGCATCGTAATGCCCCGTGGCCACGGCGAAGGCGATGCAGCCGTGCGCGCGGGCGCAGTGAACATCGCGCGGCGTATCGCCGATCACGATCACGCGCTTCGGATCGATCGGCCTGCCGTGCTGCTTCAGATACTTCTGCATCGCCAGCACGACTAGGTCCGGCCGGGTCGGGGCTTCGTCGCCGAAGGCCGTGACCGTGAACCAGTCCTGTTCGATCTTCGCCGCTTTGAATTTCACAGGCACCGCCCCGGTGTAGTTACCCGTGAGCAGGCCGAGCACGATGTCGCGCTGCGTCATGGCGCGATGGCGGAGCGTGGCGAGGAGCTGTGGCACGCCCGGCAGCACTTCGAAAAGGTGCATGTTCGTCGTGATCTGGTGTTCGAGCTCGGCGATGTAATGATCGCGAAAGCGTTCGTGATGAGAGTGATGCTGATCGAGTCGGTTGATGGCGGCGGCCTCGGCGAAAATGACCGGGTCCAGGCTGCCGCCCGTGTTGATACTGCCCCATTCCCACGAGGAACCGAACAGCCGCTCGGCGACGAGCTTCATGGCGATCATGCCCGTGCCGCCGGTGCGAAGGAGCGTGGCGTCGATGTCGAAAAGGAGAAGCTTCTGATTCATGAAGAGCTATCGTAGAGCGCTGGTGCGCCGGTGCTTCGTGTCTTTCGTTTAGCGGCGCGGCCGAGTCCGCGAGGCCCGCGTGGCACGGCGGATGATGTCAATGATCGTGGCCGGGGCAGGTGGGCCTC
>JBBDXA010000066.1:0-2671 GCA_040902585.1 Phycisphaeraceae bacterium | reverse complement strand
GGGCCTCGCGGACTCGGCCCGACCGCTAAACGTCAAACGGGTTGGCCCGCCAGTTCGCTCACAAACTTCGCCACCTCCGCGACGATCTTCTCGCGTGGCTGATCACGCATCGTCGCGATTCTTCGCATGATCGCGCTGCCCACGATCGCCGCATCCGCCACCTGCGTCACCTGTTCCACCTGCTCGCGCGTCGAGATGCCAAAGCCCACCGCAATCGGTAGCGCCGTCACGCCGCGGATACGCTTCAGGCGCTCCGTCAAATCCGTCGGCAGCGCCTTCTGCTCGCCCGTCAAACCCGCGCGCGAAAGCACATACACAAACCCGCTGCACGCCTTCGCGATTTGCTCGGCTCTCTTATCCGGCGTCGTCGGCGAAATCAGAAAGCTGCACGTCAGGTCAGCCGCCTTCATCGCTTCGCACACCGGCGTCGCTTCCTCAATCGGCAGATCAGGAATGATGAAACCATCCACGCCCGCCGCCTTGGCGCTGTTCACAAACGCCCACGCGTCATCGTTCCTCGTCGCTGCGCCGCGACTCAAGTGACCGAGGCGATACACAATCGAATAACTCACCATCGCGATCACGCCCATGTTCAGCTTCTCGCGCTGTAAGCGCACGGCTTCAAGCACCTGCGAAGGGCGAAGGCCGCGCGAAAGGGCGTGCGTCATCGATGCCTGAATCACAGGCCCGTCCGCAATCGGATCGGAAAAAGGAATGCCCAGCTCGCAGATGCACGCGCCGCTCTTTTCGATCGCGGGCAGCAGGGCGGCAGTGGTTTCAATGTCAGGATCGCCGGCCGTAAGAAACGGCATGAGGCCCTTTTTCCCGTCCTTGTGAAGCTGTGAAAAAATCTGTTCGATGCGGTTCATAAGGGCGGATAGCGTAGCAGGTCCTCGCTCCCGTGCCGGGGGAAACGCCGCCCAGGTCGGCCCCCGAATCGGGAATCTGGTGGCTGCCGTCGAGCAGGCCCTGCTTGAAGTCGGTCAAGCGGTTTAGCCGATCGTAGCTGTACTGCTGGTCGAACTTCTTGGAGAGCGAGCGGGCCACATCGTTCTGCCGCCAGAGGCGGTTGGAGTTGCGGTCGTAGCCGTGCTGGATGCGGGCCACATCGGTGCTGGAGCCGTAGTCGGTCCAGCGGTGATCGATCACCCGGCCGAAGCGGTTCAAGCCGGGGTAGGTGGGCGGCGAGCCGGCGGCGTAGAGGGACAGCTTCACCTCGGGGGTGGGGTAGTCCACTTCCACCACCGTGCCGAGACCCAGGGACTTGTATTGGACGAGTGTGGCAACGAACTCCTCTAAGGGTCATTATAGGGTACGAGGCGGAATTGGCCATGGCTACGACATCCACACGTACTACGAGACGATCGGCAATCACGTAGTTTGGCGTCCATCAGTTCTGTTCCTCAGTCAGCCATTCTAGCTGACGTCTATATGAACTATTGAATTCTGCGGCCTCATTCGACGTCAAGCCTCGAGTTGGTTTCGAGTCGTCCAGTTGTGAGTATCCCATTGGCACGATCGTTGATAAGACGTACCCGCGATCCAATGCATGTATGTCCTTCACGAAATCACCGTAGTGAAATTCCCATCCGGGCCTCGTGTTACCGCTACTGCTCAACGGATCTCGCGGAACAAGAATTCCCGCACGTCCAGTATGTTGCCCTCTCAACAATCGAAGGTCAAAAGAAACCCATGATTCACCTTGTCGAGGTTTGGCCTCGCCAGTTGGCGTACGATAATTCTGTGACCCCGGGAGTGAGAGCGCGTACGATTCAAAGATGCCAGATGTGGAGGCGGATGACGACAAGAATGCCATTCCATCATAGCAGCCAACAGGACCGGCTGACTTTCGGCGAGCCTCAACCAATTCATCCAGTCCTTTTGGCGTATTAAAGAACACCCCATTCTGAAGTACGTGATCGATTTCGAGGTCACCGCCGTTGTATCGAACTAGAATTCCTCCATGTGCTCCCGGCGCCTGCTTGGAGAACTGCAGTACAAGCCATTTCACCTTAGAATCATCGTGCCGCGGATAATTCCCTCGATGTTCACAACTACAACACAAGAGCATTGACATGAACATCGACCTCAGCACGATTGGAGCTTGTCGCGGTAATGAGCTTCTCATGGTCAACCTCATTCATCATTAGCACTGTCCCGGGGTAGTGTGGCCCCGAGGTCGCCACATATGCAGATTACCCCACACAGTTCGTATCCTTCAAACTCTTTCTGGCCCTTCGCAAACCGCTCATGAAACTTGCCGTTGGGGTAAGTATTTCCCACTTCCACGCCGGCGGGTGGCTGGGGCTGAAGGCTCCGCGCAAGCCCCGACCGTAGGACTCACAGTATACAGTTGCGCCCCCTTCCACTTGTGCGCCAGGCCGGGGCTTGCGCGGAGCCTTCAGCCCCAGCCACCCACCGCCCAATCTTGCTTGAAGCAGTTCCAGTTGCCCACGCCGTCCAGGGCCCAGTTCTGCCGGAAGGTCAGGTCGGCCCCCAAATCGGGAATCTGGTGGCTGCCGTCGAGCAATCCCTGCTTGAAGTCGGTCAGGCGGTTGAGGCCGTCGTAGGTGTACTGCTGGTCGAACTTCTTGGAGAGTGAGCGGGCTACATCGGTGCTGGAGCCGTAGTCGGTCCAGCGGTGATCGATCACCCGGCCGAAACGGTCCAG
>JBBDXA010000065.1:5246-6779 GCA_040902585.1 Phycisphaeraceae bacterium | reverse complement strand
AAGCCGCTGGGGCGGTTGTTGCGGGCGGCATACGAGCGGGCCATCACCAGGTAGCCGTTGAGTTGCAGGGCCCCGGCCCGGTTCTTGCCGTCTTCCATCACGCCGCGCACCACGGGCAAGGCGGCTGCCACCAGGATCATCATAATGATGACAACCACCAGCATTTCGACCAGCGTATAGCCGCGGCAGCGGCCGGTGCGCATGCGCGACATTAGTTGTTCTCTTGATAGTGGTTGGTGATGTTGTCGGCCCAGCCTTGGGAGCCGTCGCTGTCAAGATCGCCAACAGACCCGAGTTCGAGAGAACCCCAAGCTGCGGGCGGAACGAAATAAGGATCGTTTGGCGGGCGTGGACCGCCGGTATAGGTGTGCGTCTGGCTGTAACGAAATTCGACGTTTGTGACCACATCCTCTAAAATCGTGGCCACATCGTAGACCTTGTCCGGTCCCGCCGAGAAGATGAGCGGCTTGAGTGCGAAGGTGTTGTTGCCAACCGCCGTATCAGCGGAAGTATCCTGAAACGGCGTACCGAGGGAACCGCTGGCGGTCATCGCCACGCCACACGAGCGGGGATCTACTCCCAAGGGGTCGAACGGATCGGGAGCATACAACTGTTCTGGATTGTCAGCATTCTTGACTGCGATCCGCGTTTGGAGCGTGAGTGGAACGATGTCGTCGGAGCCGGGCCAGCCCGCTTCAAAAATGTCATCCGAGCCATTGCCATCATCATCACCCAGGTTTCCCCAAGCGCCGTCCGGGCCAACATGCTCGCTATAGCCGGGCGCCCAACGGAGGAATTCGATTGGCTGGCCCCAAGCGTCGAGGATTTCCTTCATGCCGTCGCCATCGACGTCGCCAATTTCGGCGGTCGAAAAGTACTCGATGGCGCCTTTCTCACCGTCGCGCATTGCGGACAGGATCAGGTACAGGCACTCCGACCCCTGATGCGTGCTCGTCCAGTTGTTGAGCGAGGTGTGCGTCGCCGGAGCCATCGGGTTGCCGCCGGTGGCGCGGACTGCCGACCGGTAATAGCTGGCCTGTAGCGACGACTGGGTCATTCCAGGAATTACAGTGATTTCGGGCGTGGGTGGATTGGTTGTAGCGCTATTGACAATATCCGTCTTGCGATCCGGCATTTCCATTCGCATCAGTTCGCGCAGGGCGTATAGCCGAACGCGGGCCGCCCACAGGCCGGCGGGCGAGGCATTGGTGAATTGCGACGGATTGATTCGGATCGGCACGGCGCGGGTGCGGTAGCTCTGGTAGCGCTCGTCGATCAACAGGTCGATCTTGTTGATGATCGCCCGCGTGCGGGCGGCGCGGGCCTGCTCGGTCGCCCCGACCAGGGCCGCCATCGACAGCCCCACCAGGATGGTGATGATCGTCAGCACGATCAGCAGTTCCATCAGCGTGAAGGCAGAGCGCCCAGCGCCCAGCGCGGAACGCGGATCGCGGAGTGGGGAGTGGGGAGTGTGCATGGGAAACGTCCGTTGCCGGGTGGCGGGAGCGCGACCACTGGTCGCGGCTATGTTTC
>JBBDXA010000065.1:0-5146 GCA_040902585.1 Phycisphaeraceae bacterium | reverse complement strand
AGGGCGCGACCACTGGTCGCGGCTATGTTTCAGGGCGCGACCACTGGTCGCGGCTATGTTTCAGGGCGCGACCACTGGTCGCGGCTTTGCGTTTACGGAATATGATCTTCGAGGCGGCGTCCTTCGGTAAAGTTGGTCAGATTGTCGCGATCGCCGGGCATGTAGCCGGCACCGGTAGCAGGCACGTAAGTAGCGTTCGTGATGCCTCCGCTGGGAAACCTCTTGGCTCCCATGGTGGGGGGCGCAGCGCCGAATTCGCCGTCCTGCCCGGCGCAGATGATTTGAAACGTGGTGGGGTTCTTCGCCTTGAGGGCACCCGTGGTCACATTGGCCACGTCCTCAGACCAGTACGGGCGAACGAAGTAGCCGTCGCCGTAATTGCCATCGGCGTAGGCAGCGTAGGCGGGATCGGTGTAGTCCATCTCGTAGAAGTAAAAATACGACCGGCTGTCGATGTGGATGTAGCAGGTGCTTTTTGAATAGAGCGCCCGATAGGCGGGGAACTGGTCGCTGTCTTCGGAAACGAACCGATCCTCCTTAAACGGGAAGTATCGTTTGGCCGAAGTCGCCGCGAGCAGCGCCTCGGCGGCCGTGCCCGTGGGAACATGGGTCGGATCGGCCGCTTTGAACGGCTGGCGCGGATCCTGGTCGATCAGATAGAGCCAGAAGACGAGCGACTCCCCTTCGTCCAACAGAGGCACGGCAGTTGCCGGAGGAGGACTGATCATAGAATACGCCGTATCATTCCAAATCGTTTGAATCACGCGATTCAGATGGGCCGCGTCGATCTTGGGATAGCACTTGCGGACGTGCCGGATGAAGACTTCGTAGCTGCGCAAATTCGGCGGAAAATCTCCCTTGTCGGTTTTATACGACTGCATCGCCGTATCGAGCTGGGCGAGCTCGACGCCGATTGCCGCCCGGCGGGCGTTGTTCACCGCCGACATGACCGCCGGCATCAAGAGAGCCACCAGCACGGCGATGATCGCCAGGACGACCAGCATTTCGACCAGCGTAAAGCCGCGACGGGACCGGAACATGGCAAGACTCCTTGCGAACGACCAAATCGTCAGTTGTGGGGAAACGCCACCCACGGCGTTCCCCACACGGTGAACGGTTAAGCCAAACCTGTAATGAGCGAGATCAACGGCATGAACAGGGCGATGACGATAAACCCGACCGCACCCCCCAGAAAGACGATCAGCAAAGGCTCGATCAGCTTCATCAGGCCGTCGGTCAGGGTGGTCACTTCTTCGTCGAACAGATCGGCCACCTTGTAAAGCATGGTGTCGAGCTCGCCCGTCTCTTCGCCGACGTCGACCATGTTGACCACCAACTCGTCCACCACCCGCGAGTTCATCTTCAAGAGGTAATAGGCCAGCCCCACGACCGCACCGCCCGCCGCGGCCCCCGCCAGCGGCTGGATGCCGATGGTGGCAATCATGCCTGGCATCGACATGATCAAGAGCGGCCAGAACGCGCCGGTCATGACCCACAAAAAGGCGGCTACCGGGTGGAAGCCGGGGCGCGAATTGTTGGCCATCGGGCGGGCGATCGTTTCGCCTTCGCGGATGGCGTCGGTCACGCGCAAGAACAGCCGTTCGAACAGGGCGTTGCCGGCGGTCTCGCGAGTGATGTTCAGCCCTTCCAAAATGGGAACGCCGGAACTGACCAGCGTGCCCAGCGTTCGCGTGGTGCGGGCCATCGTGTTCTTTTCGACCAGCATGCCCATGATGGGCCACTTCAGGACGTACATGTCCCAGCCCATCCGGCCATGCTTGAACTTCCGCAGCAGCTTGATGAAGAGCCACATGACGATCGGGATCAGCGGAATCGAGAACCAGCCGTACTGCACGACCCAGTTCGAGATGTTGATCAAGAGCTGCGTCATGGGGGGGAGCTCGAGTTCGAACTCCTCGAACATTTTCTGGAAGACGGGGACGATCCGGAGCATGATGAAGGTGAGAATGCCGACGGCGACCAGGATGACGACGATCGGATAGATCATCGCCCCCTTGACCTTGCGTTTGAGCGATTCGGACCGTTCCAGAAACTCGGAGAGGCGGCGCAAGATGACTTCGAGCGCACCGCCCGCCTCGCCCGCCTTGATCATGTTGATGTAGAGGCGATTGAAGACCTTGGGGCTTTTGGCCATCGCTTCGGAGAGGGTCGAACCCGATTCGATCTCGTCTCCCACGTCGCCCAGCGAGTTTTTCAGGCGGCCCGCCTTCTGCTGGCCTTCCAGAATTCGGAGGCTGCGCAAGATGGGCAGGCCGGCGTCTTGCAGGATCGACAACTGCTTGGTGAACAGCGAGAGGTGCTTGGAGCTGACGCCGCCGAACGACATGCCCCGCTTTTTTTTGCCTCTGATGCCCGTTTTGGCGGCGGCGGTCCCCTTCTTCACCGCGATCTTGGTGACGAAGTAGCCCATCGAGCGGATGGTCTGTTGGGCTTCTTCCTCGCTCTGGGCGTCGATCACGTCTTTGATCTCTTGCCCGGTCGCGTCCATCGCTTCGAATAGATAGGTAGGCATAGCTTCACCCTGCTTAATTCAATGTCGCCGTGCTATGAATGACTAAATCCTAAAACCTAATGCCTAATGACTAAATCCATGCTGCATTAGTCATTAGGATTTAGTCCTTAGTCATTATCTTGGTCTTATGCTTCCAAAATCGTCTCTCTCACCACTTCATCCAGCGTGGTGGTGCCTTCAAAGGCGAAGTTCATTCCCGCCTCGCGCAGGCTGACCATGCCAAAGCTTTGGGCCACTTTGCGGAGCTCGTCGATCGAGGCCCCTTCCATCACCATCTCGCGGAGTTGATCGTTCATGATCATCAGCTCGAACAGGCCGACCCGACCCTTGTAGCCGGTGTTGTTGCAGACTTCGCAGCCGCGGCCGCGGAAGACCTTTTTGCCGACCATTTCGTCCAGGGTTTTGCCCAAGTCGGCGAGCAGTTCTTCGGACGGGGCGACCTCTTCGCGGCACTGGCTGCAGACGCGGCGGACCAGCCGCTGGGCGAGGATCGCCTCGACCGTGGCGGTGATCAAAAACGTGGGGACGCCCATGTCCTTCATGCGGGTAATGGTGCTGGGGGCGTCGTTGGTGTGCAGCGTGCTGAACACCATGTGCCCGGTCAACGAGGCCTGGACGGCGATCTGGGCCGTTTCTAGATCGCGGATTTCGCCCACGAGGATAATGTCGGGATCTTGCCGCAGGATCGACCGCAGGCAGGCGGCAAAGGTGACGCCGATCTCGGCGTCGATCGGAATTTGCACGATCCCTTCGATGTCGTAC
The DNA here is from genome assembly GCA_040902585.1 of Phycisphaeraceae bacterium. Classification (GTDB taxonomy): domain Bacteria; phylum Planctomycetota; class Phycisphaerae; order Phycisphaerales; family Phycisphaeraceae; genus JBBDXA01. The sequence goes on along the minus strand of JBBDXA010000065.1, from coordinate 1,851 downwards.
TCGACCGGGTCCTCGGTGGTGATCAGCTTGTCCTCGATGCTGTTGAGCTCGCTAAGGGCCGAGTACAGCGTGGTGGTCTTGCCCGAGCCGGTGGGCCCGGTCACCAGCACGATGCCGTTGGGGCGGGAGATGATCTCGCGAAAGACCTTGAGCGTGGGCGGGTCCAGCCCCACCTTGGCCAGGTTGAGCGAAACAACCGAGCGATCGAGCACTCGGATGACGACGCTCTCGCCAAACATCGTGGGCAACAGGCTGACCCGCAGATCGACCGGGTGGCCGCCGACCGTGAGTTCGATGCGGCCGTCTTGCGGCAGCCGGCGCTCGGCGATGTCGAGGTTGGCCATCACCTTGATGCGGGTGGTAATGGCGAAGGCCAGGTGCCGCGGCGGGGGAACCATTTCGAACAGCACGCCGTCGGCCTTGATGCGGATGCGGAACTCGTCCTCGAAGGGCTCGAAGTGGATGTCGCTGGCGTGGTCTTTGATCGCCAGCAAGAGGACCATGTTGAGCAGCTTGCGAACCGGGGCGCTGTCGGCCAGGGCCTCGACATCGGCCAGCTCCAGCGGCTTGCCCAGTTCGAGGGCGCTCATGGTCTTTTTGAGGCTGACGTCGTCCTCGATTTCGGTGATGATCCGCTCGACCGTGTCCTTATTGGAGGCGTAATACTTGTCGAGCGCCTTGATCAAGTCGGTCTCGGCGGCGATCACCACCTTGATCTCGTGCCCCAGCAGCGAGCGGAGTTCGTCCTGAATGGTGATGTTCTGCGGGTCGCAGGTGGCGACGGTCAGGCGGTTGTGCTCGAAGTGGATCGGAATGGCCCGGTAGAGCTGGGCCATCGATTCGGTGACCTTGTTCAGCACGTCGGCCGGGATGGTCATGTCGCCCAGATCGACGATCTGCATTCCCATCTGCTCGGAGAGGGCCTGCACCAACTGCTCTTCGGTGAGCATGTTCAACTCTTGAGCCAGCCGGCCCAGCAGCGTGCCGGGCCGCTGCTGCTGCTCTTCGAGGAGCATTTGCAGTTGCTCGTCGGCGATAAAGCCCATATCGACGAAAATCTGACCGATGCGACGAATGGCCATGGGAAACTCAGTTCAAGGTTCCAAGTTCAAAGTTCAAAGTTCAAGGTTGCTTAGTGTCCGCCGGCCGGCTTGGCGCCGGCGTTCAGGTCTTCGCCCGGCTTGGCATTGGGGTCGTCCATAATGCCCCGCTGGGCGTTGACGATTCGCTTGGCCAGTTCGTCCGGGTTGTGGGCCTTGGAGAGGATCTCTTCGATGGTGCACTTCTCTTCGCGCCACAGCTTGAGCAGGGCATCGTCCATCAGTTGCATGCCGAACTTGGCCCCGGTTTGAATGGCCGAGTTGATGCGGAACGTCTTGTTTTCGCGGATCAGGTTGGCGATGCCCGGATTGACGATCAGGATTTCGTAGGCGGCGCAGCGGCCGCCGCCGATTTTGGGAACCAGCGTCTGGGCGATGACGCCGATGATCGACGTGGAAAGCTGCGTGCGAATCTGGTCCTGCAGGTTGCCGGGAAAGACGTCGATTACGCGGTTGATCGTCCCTTGGGCGCTGTTGGTGTGCAGCGTGCCGAACACGATGTGGCCCGTTTCGGCGGCTGTGATGGCCGCTTCGATCGTCTCCAAGTCGCGCATTTCGCCGACCAGGATGACGTCGGGGTCTTGCCGCAAAGCGCGGCGGATCGCTTCTGAAAAGGTGGGCACATCGACGCCGATCTCGCGCTGGTTGACCGTCGATTTCTTGTGGTAGTGATAGAACTCGATCGGGTCTTCGATTGTGATGATGTGGTGATCGACGTTCTCGTTGATGTAGTTCACCAGGCTGGCCAGCG
>JBBDXA010000064.1:0-6816 GCA_040902585.1 Phycisphaeraceae bacterium | reverse complement strand
CCCCCCCCCCCCCCCCCCCCCCCCCCCCCCCCCCCCCCCCCCCCCCCCCGACACGTATCTGCCCTGCGCAATCGCCGGGTGCCGCGGCTCGACGAGGTTCTATCGGCAGAAGGCTCGTGCAGGAGCAGTTGAGTCCGGCGTGATCCGCGCACGCCGCACCTTCGTACACCGGTCCGACATAGGCACTACTATCTAATGATTAGAACCATGAAACAGACCGCCAGCCCAACTCAACGCGAGCCGTGGGACGCTCTGGTCATCGGCGCGGGACCGGCTGGCAGCATCGCGGCCTTCCTGCTCGCCCGGCAGGGACATCGCGTCCTGCTGGTCGATCGCTCCCGCTTCCCGCGCACCAAGGTCTGTGGCGGATGCATCAACCCCGCAGCCGTCGAAGTGCTCAAGCAGATCGGCCTGGGTGACATGCTCCATCGCCTGCACGCCCGGCCAACGCGGGCCTTTCTTCTCACCACCGGGCGAACGACTTCCACTCACGCCCTCACCGGCGGCATGGCGATCTCGCGCGAAGCGTTTGATCAGGCGCTGGTTGATGAAGCGGTGGCGGCAGGTGCTGAGTTCCGCGACGGGTGCTCAGCGACCTTGGATGCGTGGGACGGCGCTTCTGATTCCCCTCCCTCCCAGGAAGGGGTTAGGGGAGGGTCGGACGAACACCCACTGTTGACCTCCGATGAGTCGGAAGCGGGTTTGACTCCGTCTGCTCGACCCTCCCCCGGCCCCTCCCTAAGAGGGAGGGGAGAAAGAGTCGTTCACCTTCATCGTGATGGGCAGACCGTCCCCGTTCACGCGAAGGTCATCCTCGCCTGCACCGGCCTTGATGCACGACTCCTCGAAGGCGAGCCCGGCCTTACTCTGCGCATCGCCCGCCGGTCACACATGGGCGTCAGCGCCATCGCACAGGATGCTCCTCCCGCCTACGACGCCGGCATCATCCACATGATCCACGGCAAGGGCGGATACGTCGGCCTCGTGCGCATCGAGAACGGCGCACTGGACATTGCCGCCGCCCTTTCGCCCGCCTTCGTGAAGAAGCTGGGCGGCCCTGCCGCTGCCGTGGCCGCGATCCTGAAGCGTGCGAACCAGCCCGCGATCCCTTTGATCGACACCCTTGATTGGCACGGTACGCCGCTGCTCACGCGCCGGCGCGATCGCGTCGCTTCGCATCGGCTTTTCGTATTGGGTGATGCGGCAGGCTACGTCGAGCCGTTCACCGGTGAAGGCATCGCCTGGGCGCTGGCATCTGCGCAGGCGAGCGCGCCGATCGTTCATGCTTCGATCGATGCATGGCAACCGGCGCACGCTGAATTATGGAATAAGACTCATCAGCGATTGCTGGGCTCGCGTCAGCGTCGCTGTCGATGGTTGACTCGCGCCTTGCGACTGGGGCCGATGGTCGGTCTGGCCAATCGGCTGTTGCGCTGGGTGCCGGGGCTGGCCGGGCCGGTGGTGCGTTCGATTCAGGCGACATGGCAACCGGCCACCACACTAGATCATTCACTTCCACAGGGAGAATCGCGATGACCGTTTCCATCCTCGGCCTGGGCACCGCCCTGCCGCAACATCAGCTACCGCAGGGCACCGCGGCCGCGATGTCTTCGGGCTTCTGCTGCGATGATGATGCGCAGACCAAACGATTCGAATCGCTCTACCTGCGCAGCGGTGTGCAGTCGCGTCACAGCGTGCTGCTGGAAACCGGTGCCGGCAATGGCAACGGTCACACGGATGGCAACGGCAGCGGCAGCGGCGAGGGCACCGGCAAAGCGCAGGATCTGTCGCAATCGTTCTTTCTCCCGCGGCGCAGCGACGGCGACATGGGCCCTGGCACGGAAGAGCGCATGCAGCGATACATCGCCGCCGCGGCTCCGCTGGCGCAGGAGTCATCGCAGCTCGCCTTAAAGCGGGCGGCGGTCGCGCCTGATGCGATCGATCATCTGGTCACCGTGTCCTGCACGGGCTTTGCCGCGCCGGGCGTGGATATCGCCCTGATCGAGCGGTTGGGTCTGCGCCGCGATGTGAGCCGAACGCACGTGGGCTTCATGGGATGTCACGGCGTGTTCAATGGCCTGCGCGTGGGCAATGCCATGGCGAACCAGGGAGCCGGGGGAGCCGGGGGAGCCGGCGCGGGCCACGTGCTGGTCTGCGCCGTTGAGTTATGCTCGCTGCATTTTGCATATGGATGGGACGTCGGCCGGGTCGTGGCCAATGCTCTCTTCGCTGATGGCTCGGGCGCGGTCGTGCTCGGCGCGACAGGCTCAGGCGGCGCAGCGGACTCAGAGCGCGGCTGGCAACTGGCGGCAAACGGCTCGTGCGTGGTGCCCGAGAGCAACGGAGCCATGACGTGGAACATCACCGACAACGGCTTCGCCATGACGCTTTCGCCGCAGATTCCCGCGCTGATTCGCCAGCACCTGAAGCCGTGGCTCGAAGGCTGGCTGGCCAAGCATGAGCTGACGGTGGAGCAGGTGGGGTCGTGGGCGGTGCATCCGGGCGGGCCGCGCATTTTGCAGAGCGTGGAGGCGGCCCTGGAGTTGCCGGATGATGCGCTGGCGGATTCGCGGGCGGTGCTGGAAGGTTATGGCAACATGTCGTCGCCGACGATTCTCTTTATTCTCGATCGCCTGCGGAATCGCAACGCAGAGCGTCCGTGCGTCGCGCTGGGCTTTGGCCCGGGTCTGGCGATCGAGGCGATGCTGCTGCGGTAGCCACTAGCCGCGAGCCGCGAGCCAGTAACCTGCTCGCCTGTGCGTACAATCGTTGCACGACAACTCCGTTAGGCCCCGAAGGAAAACCATCATGAAACTCGCCATTCGCTCGTTCCTGATCGCCGTTGTTCTGCCTATTGCGTCTCTCGCCCAGGCCGAGGCGCCCAAAGCCGTCGCTCTCTTTGACGGCAAGACGCTCACCGGCTGGGTCACCGGTGGCGGCAAGCCCGTCACGCAGGGCTGGGTCGTCGAAGACGGCACCCTCCACCGCGCCGACAAGGGCGGCGACATCTTCACCGAAAAGGAATACACCGATTTCATCCTCGAGTTCGAATGGAAGATTTCCGAGGCTGGCAACAGCGGCGTGAAATACCGCTTCGGCAAATACGGCAACTCCAGCATCGGCGCGGAGTACCAGGTACTCGACGACGACAAACACCCGGACGGCAAGGTCGGCAAGCGTCGCCAGAGCGGTTCGCTGTATGACGTGATCGAACCGAACGACGAGAAGAAGCTCAACGCCGTGGGCCAGTGGAATCACGCGAAGATCGTCGTGAAGGGCACGAAGATCGAGCACTGGGTCAACGGCAAGAAGGTGATCGATATCGACCTGACCAGCGACGAATGGAAGTCGGCTCTTGCGAAGAGCAAGTTCAAAGGCGCGCCCGACTTCGCGACGAAGGCGGGCAAGATCATGTTGCAGGATCATGGGAACAAGGTGTGGTTCCGCAACCTGAAGATCACCGATCTGGGAGAAAAGTGACAAAGTGACAAAGTGACGGAGTGACGGAGTGAGAAGTGCCGGTACAGAAGTGCGCGAGCGGTGGCACGACGCAAAATCGCTTTCTTACTCCGTCACTTTGTCACTTCTTTACTTCGTCACTTCTTTGCCTCATCGCCGTGATTTCATCTTCGCCCAGCGGGTGCCTTCGTTTCACCCGCACGCTTTCAGCCAGTTCCTTGGCGAAGTCTTTCTTGAGTCGCCAGTTCACGCAGGTCGTGATGCTCATCGCGATGATCGCCCCCAGCGTCGCCAGCGCCATGTCCCAGTGAGCGTCCCACTCATCGCCCTGTGAGCCGAGATAGATGTGGCTGCCGTCGCCGATGAGTTCGGCGTTGAACCACTCGATCAGCTCGTAGAGCATTGAGGTCGACATGGTCACATCCAGGGGCAGGAAGTAGCCCCAGAAACCTTTCACATCGGCGACACGGACGAACAGTTCGCGGATCGGGTAGGCGATGAGCAGGCCGTAGAGAAAATGAACGAGCCGATCGTAATTGTTCCGCTCCCAGCCGAACCATTCATCAGGCCCGCTGCCGAGGATCGCGGTGAAGCATTCGTTGTAGGGCACCATCGAGTAGGTGTAGTGGGCCGCGATGGTGTGCAGCATGAGGTGGATGAAGATGAGCGTGTAGCTGAGCCGCGAGAGGGGGAAGCGGTTGCGGGTGAGGAAGAGGAGGGCGACGACGCCCAGGCCCATGACGTTTTCGAGGAGCCAGGTGAGGCGATCGAAGACGTTGAAGGAAAGGGGAATGAAGGCGACGAGATAGATCAGAAGCAGCCAGCGTGCGTAGCGGTGATGAGGCCAGATCATGGAGATATGGTAACCATCATCTCACCGTCGCCGCCTGCGCCTCCAGCAGCGCCTTTGCCGCCAGCGCGACTGGCTCGTGATGCTCGGCATCGAGATTCGAGAGCAGCGGCAGAATCGGGCCAGTGTCGCTGATGCCCGCCAGTCGCACCGCTTCGTGCAGCACGCGGATCGGACTATGCGCATTGCGCAGATCTTCCAGAGGCGTGAAGATCGCGCGGATGCGATCGGCCTCTTCCCAGTCGCCGGCCTGCATCGCGCGGAGCATGTCCATCGAGAGTTTCGGCCCGACACAGATGCAGCCTGACGTGAACCCGCCGAGCCTGAAATCGCGCAGATGCACAATCGCCGGCTGCTCGCCGATGCCGCTCATGATGCGCTTGGGATCGACCAGCGTGATGAGCTTGGAAAGGAACGCATCCTCGGCCGGATCAGCCCGCACGATGGCGTACTTGATCACACTGATGAGGCCGTCGTTGACGACGCGGGCCGCGCCCTCGGGTGTGATGTAGTTCAGGTCCTTGATGTACAGAACAGCAGGCTTGCCCGCTGCTTCGACGAAGTGCCGCACGCCTGTTTCCACGCCGGCCGGCGTCGCGCCGAAGACCGCGGGCAGCACCATCGCGGTGGCGAACTTCGAACCGCGCAGGACGCGGGCCTGGTCCATCATGGTGCCGTACATCGGCCCGACGGAAGGAATGATCGTCGTGTCCGGTCCCGCGGCTTCTTCGAGAAACGCGAGCAGCGATTCGAATTCGCTCGGCGCGGTGTTGTAGAAGTTCGCATTGCCGCCGTAGAGCATCGTGCTCACGCCGCCGGCTTCGATGTGGCGGATGAGCTTGATGTTCTCTTCGCGGTTGAGCGCGAGGTCCGCGTTCCGCGCCAGGGGCGGCACGGCGACGACGGACTTCTGTAAGAGCGCGGCATTGACGGGGGCGGTGTTCATGTAGGGCAAATCTTTTTACGGCTGGATGGTATAGCGATGGCCACCTTTGAGCAGGCACAAAGTGTTGGCAGGTTGGTCGACGATCGTTGCAAAGTGCTGAAGGATATCACGGCCAAGTATGCTTTCATCGAGAGCCTTGGCCACGGTGTGACTAGCGTACTCACCCTTGAAGGAAACGGGAGCTCCCTGATCGCAGTGGACTACGAGGCGAGTGGCAACGGCAAGGCAAGCCGACTGACCGCCCACGCCGGCAAGCGCAAAATCCCGCGTCTGGCCGGGCAGCTCGAGAGCATCGAATAGCTCCCTTGTAAAGACCGTGTTGTCTGCGCCGGTATCAAGAAGAAATTCCTCCTGATGCCATGCACCGGCGGCCGACAGGACGCTTACGCGGATCATCGGCCGCATGATGCCGTCATCGCACAGTTTCCAGTGGCCGTTGATGCGCATAGACCTTGATCACTTTACGATCTGAGACAGGTTGAACGTAAAAGGAGTAACGCCCGTGGTCATTCGGATGCGCCTCCCCGGCCCGCTGTCGCGCTTGCGCATCAGTATCGCCGACGAATATCTCCTGGCCGGCAATGCAGACATACTGGCCTCGGTGAGCATCATAAATGGCCTGTGCATGGGCCTGTTGCCATCGCCGATTGCGTTCGAAGTCCTCGGCGGCCCTGCGCAACGCCGCAAGTTCCACGGGATCCGTGACCTCGGCGATTTCAAGGTCTTGCTCATGATGATTGATCGCGCGGATCATTGCCAGTTGTTCCTTCCTTCATCATTCGGACCACGGCACCACACATTAGTGTATCTCCGGCTCCGGCACTTCGCCGGGCTTCTGCAAAAAATCAAAATCGCAGCCCAGATGCGCCTGCGTCACGTGTTTGAGAAACAGGTCGCCGTAGCCGCGTTCGTACTTCGGCGCGGGGGCGTTCCACGCAGCTTGCCGCTTAGCGAGCTCCGCATCATCGACATGTAAAACTAACTTCCGGTTCGCCGCATCAAGTTCAATCACATCTCCATCGCGCACGAATGCCAGCGGCCCGCCGATCGCGCTCTCGGGTGAAACATGCAGCACACACGTGCCGTAGCTCGTGCCGGACATGCGGGCATCGCTGATGCGCAGCATGTCGCGCACGCCTTCTTTGAGGAGCCTTTTCGGAATCGGAAGCTGGCCCCATTCAGGCATACCGGGCGCGCCGTGCGGGCCGGCATTTTGCAGCACGATCACGCTCTCCTTCGCGATGGGCAGGGCGTCATCATCGATCCGCGCGGCCATGTCGTTGTAATCCTTGAACACCACGGCCGGGCCTTTGTGCGTGAGCAGATGTTTCTCCGCGGCGGTGACTTTGATAACAGCCCCATCCGGCGCGAGGTTGCCGCGCAGGACGAAGGTGCCGCCCTCGGCTGCGAGCGCGTTCTCGCGCGGGCGGATGACTTCGTCGTTGTAAACGCCGGGCGCTGTGAAAGCGGGTTGGCACGGACTCCCCTCCCTCTTATGGAGGGGCGGGGGGAGGGTCGCGTCCACCGCCCTCACAATCGCCCTTTTTTTCTGTGCGCCCGG
>JBBDXA010000063.1:27139-41812 GCA_040902585.1 Phycisphaeraceae bacterium | reverse complement strand
CGCAGCAGCAACAGGGCAATCAGCAGAAGTCGGAGTTGACGAACGATCGCTCGGAGAAGGGCACCAAGGCCGACGCGGCCCAGGGCGGTCCGATCGAAGAGAGCCGCATCGAATGGGGCCGGCTGCCGGCTCGCATCCGCAGCGAACTGGAACAGGGCCTGGGTGAAAAGTTCAGCCCGCTTTATAAGAAGTTGACGGAGGCGTATTACCGCAGGCTGGCAGAGGAAGGGAAGGAGTGAAGACTCCTCGGCGGGCGCATGGTGCGATGATGCATTCCAAAGCGATCCATCTTCTGATCCGCTACGCCGCGGCCACCGCCTGCTGCATGGTTTTCTATTACGCGTTCATCCCCACTCACAAGTTGTTCGCGTCCAACGACATCGTCGGGCCTGTCGCTGCACTATCGATGTGCTTCATCATTCCATTTGTTGGCGTGATTCATCTGTCTCGTCTGACACTCCGACGCGAACGTGTTTGGCGCATGATTGGGCAAGCGCTTCTGATTGGTCTGGTCGGTCCCTTCGTGCTGCTCGTGACCTTGGTTATTGAAATAGAATTGTTAGGTAACGCGGAAGCAGCCTTCGGGTTTTTATTGGTCCCGATCGCGTTTCTCGCATTCGGGCTTGTGGGCTATCTTGCGTTGTTGATTTGGCAATGTACGAAAGGACGACCAGACGACAGACTGACACGCCCGTCCGACAAGACCGCAGGGCACACCTGCCGATGAGTCACACGATGCCTTCAACCCGCCTGGTTTTCGCCGCTTTGCTCTTCGCCTTCGCGGCGCCTCTTGCTCACGCTCAGCGCCGTGATTCCATCGCCGATGTGGACTTCATCGAGATCACGCCCGATGTGCGCAAGGCCGTCGACAAAGGCCTCGCGTATCTCAAGAGCACGCAGGTCGAAGATGGTTCCTTCGCCGCCAACCGTTACGGCCGCAACGTCGGCATCACCGCGCTGGCCTGCCTCGCCTTCATGGCCGACGGCCACCTGCCCGGCCGGGGCAAGTACGGTGACATCGTCACCAAAGGTCTCGACTTCATTCTCAGTTCCGCCAGTGAAACCGGCTTCATCGCCGCCGATGTTTCGCACGGCCCCATGTACGGTCACGGCTTCGCCACGCTTTTCCTCGGCGAGATTTACGGCATGACCGGCGATCGCCGCGTGCGCGAAGCCCTCGTCAAAGCCGTGCGACTCATCATCAACACGCAGAACGATGAAGGCGGCTGGCGCTATCGACCCGAAGCCGCGGATGCCGACCTGAGCGTGACCATCTGCCAGGTCATGGCCCTGCGCTCGGCGCGCGAGGCGGGCATCAGCGTGCCTAAGAAGACCATTGATGCGGCGATCCGTTACGTGCGCCAGTGTCAGACGAGCGATGGCGGATTCAAGTACATGCTCAACTCCGGCGGCAGCGCGTTCCCGCGCTCGGCAGCGGGCGTCGCCACGCTTTACTACGCGGGCATCTACGAAGATGACGCGATCAAGAAAGGTCTCGAATACCTGCTGCCTTACCGCACGCAGATGAGCAGCTACGCCATCGGGCATTTCTACTACGGCCACTACTACGCCGCCCAGGCGATGTACCTGGCCGGCGGCGACTTCTGGAAACAGTGGTTCCCCGCCATCCGCCGCGAGATCGTGTTCAAGCAGGAGTCCGACGGCAAATGGTCCGACCCGCACGGCGAATCCTACGGCTCAGCGATGGCGCTGATCATCCTTCAAATGCCCAATCGCTACCTGCCGATTTTCCAGCGATAGAATCCGTTCATGCCGCAGACCACTTCACCCAAGTCGCGCACCATCACCGCCGCCCAGTTGCTCGCCATGGGCGACATCGGGCGGTGTGAACTCATTCGGGGCAACCTCATCATGATGAGTCCGGCAGGCTATCAACACGGCGGGATCATTGGCAATATTCACGGCCTCCTATGGACTTACGTCAGGAAGCATGGCCTCGGCGTGGTCCTTGGCGCGGAGACCGGATTCCTGCTCGATCTGAATCCTGATACGGTGCGTGCCCCCGATGTCGCCTTCATCCGCAAAGATCGGCTGCCACCTTCGGATGACGTCAAGTTCTTCCGCGGCGCGCCGGACCTGGCTGTCGAGGTTCTTTCGCCCGAAGACCGAGCCGGCGAGGTGATGAAGAAGATCGGCGACTGGCTTTCAGGCGGCGCGGCGTCCGTGTGGATCGTGAATCCGAAGAAAAGAATTATCACGGCCTACCATGCGGATCAAACAACCGTCACCTATCGCGCCGGCGAAACGCTCAAAGACGACCCGGCGGTACCCGGATTCAAGATGCACGTCAACGAAGTGTTCGAGTAATAGCCTGTTCGCAAACTTAATGAGTTGCACTACAAAACATCTCGCAGCAGTCCTGGCGATTCTCCTGATCGCATCAGCCGCAGCACACGCCGTCACCCCCGCGCTGCTCATCGGCCCGGACCTTCAGCCCCGGCAAGTCATGCTCCAGAGCTTCGGCGGCGGGAAGATCACCTTCTTCGATTCAGAGCGAACGCTTCAGATCGAATCCACAGGCAAGCTGCTGCAACTGCGATTCCTCGAAGACGCTGAAAAGACAGAGAACGAATCAGGCGCGGCCGCGAAGCCTGTGGCACCTCCGCCCTCCACGATCGCCGCGGCTCCCGGCACGAAGACCATCAACGAAACCGCGAACCTGACAAAGGCTCCGCCTGCCCCGCAGCCCCCGCAGCCTCCGCCGCCCGCCCGGCTCGACCTGATCGACGGCCAGCGCCTCATCGCCAGGTGGACCGGTGCCAGCGACGACGGCCAAAAACTCAGCTTCCAGCACGCGGCGCTCGGCAAGCTTTCGGTGAACCTCGATGTCGTCAGCCGGTTCATGCTCGATGGAACAACGGTTGCCGGCGCGACGCCTGCTTACGATCGCGTGTTGCTTTCCAACGGCGATGCGATGGAGGGCTTCGTCGCGGCGATCAAGGCGGCGACGATCGACATTCAACTGGGCAACGCCAAGCCCATCGCGCTGCCCATCGATCGCGTGCGCGGCCTGGTGCTGGCGAATCCGCTCAAGGCGCCGCAAGCACCGCGGAATGTCATCGTCCTGCGTGACGGTTCACGCCTGACATCCAACACGATCAACATCGAGTCGGACAAGCTCTCAATGACGGCCCAGCTCAGCGGTAAGGAAATCACACTGGCGCTGGCGCAGGTCGCGCGGGTCGAGCTCGCTTCGCCGCAAGGCCGACTGGTGGACCTGGCGGAACTGCCGATGAAGGTGGATGACGGCGGCGAAGTTTTCGGCCTGTCGCTGCCGCCGCGGGTGGAAGGCGATGTGATCCGCCTGCACGCGCCGCTGACGGTGACCTTCGAATTGCCCGAGAACGCCCGGCGATTCGCGGCCGTCGCCGAGCTCGATGCCACAGGCCCCGGCAGCGAGTGGGCGGATTTTATCGTGAGCATCCGCGCCGGCGGCACGCAGATCGCCCGCCAGGCGATCAGCCACACGCAGCGCAGTGCCGCGATTAATGCCGAGCTCAAGGGCAACGCGCTCACCTTCCTCCTCGACCCTGCCGGCAACGGCCCGGTGATGGACCGCCTCCGCCTGCGCGAAGCGGTGATCTACATTGAAAACAAAACTGAAAGCGAGTGAGCGCACGCCAAGGTGCAAAGCTCGCTGAGATAAGTCTCTCAAATGCGCCTTCTTTGCGGTCTCTGCGCCTTTGCGTGAGGTTGTTCAGGATTCCGGTAAGTATGTAGCGCGCGTGAAGCCTTCAACCCATTCCTCATTTCCTTATTTCCTTATAAACCCTCTTTGCGTGCGTTGCGCCTTTGCGAGAGCATTGCGATATGTCCAAGCGACCGCACAAGTTGTCCCTTTACCAGGCTGCTGTTCAGCACCCGCAGGCGGAAGTGAGCTTCCTTGCCCGGGCGTATCTGCATTACCGCGGGGAGCTGCCCACGCGACTGCGCGAGGACTTCGCGGGCACCTGTGCCGTGGCCGGGGCGTGGGTCCAGATGCACGAGGATTGCAGGGCGCTGGCGGTGGAGTCGCATGGCCCTACCGCGCGGTGGGCCCAGCGCGAACAGGCGAAGGAACTCGGCGAAGCGGCGCAGGACCTGCACATCGTCGAAGCGGATGTGATGGCCCTGGCATCGCCGAAGGTGGATGTCGTCTGCGCCCTGAACTTCAGCACGTTCATCTATCACGACCGCGCGGCCCTGTTGCGTTACTTCAAGCATGCGCGAAAGTGCCTTGCCAAGAACGGCCTGCTGGTCATCGATGCCTACGGCGGCCCCGGCGCGATGAAGGTCGCCGCGCAGCGACGCCGCGTCGAAGGTTTGCCCTGCGAGTATGTGTGGGAGCAGGTGTCCTGCAATGCCATCGATGCCCGCGTCGATTGCCGAATTCACTTCGCGTTCGATGATGGCAGCACGATGAAGAGCGCCTTCCGCTACGACTGGCGCTTGTGGACGCTGCCTGAGCTTGTGGAGCTGATGCGCGAAGCGGGCTTCGCGCAGGCCCAGGTGTGGTGCGATCAGTACGACGCGAAAAAGGGAACGAGCGATGGTGTGTATCGCCCGCTGGCGAGAATGAACGAACGCGAAGACTGGGTGGCGTATGTCATTGGGGTGAAGTGAATCGTCACAGGAGCATCACGGAAACTTCAGCTTCATCACCCACGCTTCCCACTCCTTCTGAAACGCCTCCATGTCATCCGCCTTCAGCACGGCCTTGAGCGTGTCGTAGCCGCCCGGGTCTTTCGCGTGTTGCTCTTTGAAATCCTTGTAGAACTTCTGGAGCAGGCCTTTCTCCTGGAGATACATGCACAGGTACCGCGCCTGGGCGTAGTTGGTGCCTCTATCTCTTGAATAGAACGCGATCGAGTTGGAGCCGCACAGGTCCTTGAAGCTCGGCACGGTTTCCGCCTTGATCGCCTTCTGCAGACCGGCGAGGCGCCAGTTGGTCAGGCCGGTGATGATGTCGTTCCGGTCGGCACACTGTTCGTAGAGCGAGCCGAGGCCTTCGTTGAGCCAGGCGGGACAGCGAGGGAAATTGCTTTCGATAAAAGGATGAACAATTTCATGGACGAGCGTGCCGCCGCCCGTGGAGATGTTCATGACCAGGGCGCGGTGGTGCGAGGAGTAGTAGCCATACGGCGTGGTGGGCTTGGTGTTCCAGAGCTGATCGACGTGCTTTTCGTAACTGGTTTTGTCTTTGAAAAGCCAGACGTCGAGGATGTGATGCGGGTCCTTATCGAAGTAGCGTTCCTTGAGCCGCTTGGCGGCCCAGCGCACGGTCTGGATCGCGCGAAGCTTCACGACATCCGCCTTCTCATCGCCGATGACGACGAAGGGTTTCTCGATGATGATGGTGAAGTCGTCGGAAGGCAGCCGTTTCTTGAGGGCCGCGACGTGCGCGGCGAAGTCATCATCGGTGAATCCGGATCGATCGGCGTCACGATCCGCGGCCTGCACCATCTGCACCGGACCGGCGAGCATGCAACCGAGCAGGAAGGTCAGCGGTAGTTGTTTCATGAAGGGACTCCTGAGTGGTCGCGCGAAACAGGCGTGACACGCACGTGACAGTCTAGGGGAACCCTACAACCGAGTCAGGCGTCTGTGCTGACGTGACGGACTCGTGACACAGCGACAATCGTAGAAGCAAGACAGGTATCTGGAGCAAGCCATGTTTCGCAGAGAACGAAAAATCAGTCGTCCGCAGCCGCCGAGCAAGCCGCGGTACATTGCGGTGGCGATGGCGGCGGGGATGTTTGCGATTGTGCCGGTGAGCAGGGGGATGAATGAGTCGGGGGGCGAATCGCGGCAGGGCGTGGCGGTTGTTGAAGACCTTTCGGGTCGAATTGTTGCGGTTGACGCGACCCTCCCCCGGCCCCTCCCTGAGAGGGAGGGGAGTTCGGACCTCGCCTGATCGGTTACTTGCCGCCGGCGTGTTTGGTGATCTTCGCGCCCACGGCTTCGCGCCAGCGCACCAGCATCTCTTTCAACTCCGCAGCCTTCTTTGCATTCGTTTCGCTCACATCTCTCTTCTCGCCGAGGTCTTCGCGCAGGTTGAAGAGTTCGACCTTGTCGGTGGTGAAATCCTCGATGAGTTTCCAGTCACCGGCGCGCACCGCTCCGCTGCTGCGGCCACCCAGAAAGTGCGGGTTGTCCAGCGGGTAATGCCAGTACAGCGCCTCGCGTTTGAGAGTCGCCTTGGGATCGCGCAGCAGGGGCACCAGTGAAACGCCGTCGAGCTGCTGCTTCCCGTCCGGCTTACCGCCGCTGGCATGGACGAACGTCGGATAAAAGTCCACGGTGCTCACCGGCTCGGCGCAGACGCTGCCGGCTGACGTGGTCCCCGGCCAGCGCACGATCAATGGTTCGCGGATGCCGCCTTCGTACAGCGTGCTCTTGCCTGCCCGTAGCGGCGCGTTGCTGGTGACCTTGTCCTCGCCGCCGTTGTCGCTGGTGAAAATGAAGAGTGTGTTGTCCGCGAGTTTCAGGTCATCGAGCTTCTGAAGCAACATGCCGACGCCGGTGTCGATCAACTCGAGTTGAGCCGCGAGATGCACATTGTTCTGCTTTGCATTGAATGCTTTGCCCGCGCCCTTCTTCGCGGCATACTTCTCGACGAGGTCCGGCCGGCCTGCGAGGCGCGTGTGTACCGCGTAATGACTGACGAACAGAAAGAATGGCTTGGCCTTGTTTCGCTGGATGAATTCGACCGCTTCCACGTTCACGCGATCGACGAGGTGTTCATCCTTGAGGCGGGCCTTGATGTCGGGGTTGAAATGATAGGGATGAAAGTAGCTTCCGCCGGCGATGCCGCGCGATTCGCTGATGATCGTCTCATCGAACCCATGCCGCGAAGGCGGCACCTCCTTGGCCCCGGCGCTGGCGTAACCGGTCAGGTGCCACTTGCCGATGATGCCCGTCGCGTAGCCCTGTTCCTTGAAGCGCTCGGCGAGGGTGAGGTGTTCGGTGCTCAAATGGTCGTCCGCGTTGGGCCGCAGGTAATCGGTGATGCCGACGCGCGCAGGCCACTGCCCGGTCATGAAGGCTCCGCGCGTGGGGCTGCACACCGGGGCGGCGGCGTAGGCGTCGGTGAAGCGCAGGCCCTGTTTCGCCAGCTTGTCGATATTCGGCGTCTCGTTGAAGGTGTTGCCGTAGCAGCCGAGTTCGGACCAGCCGAGGTCGTCAGCGAGAACGAAGATGACGTTGGGGCGATCGGCGGCGTGAGCAGGGGAAGGCACAGAGCACGCGACGGTGAGCAAAGCAATGAGAAACCTGATGGTGAACATAGGGTGATTCTCCGGTTTCATGCATTGTAAAGACTGTGGGGCGGTCCTCGCTCCATGACTGTCTCACGCGGATAGAATCGAGCAACATGCGGTTACCCGTGATTCGAGGTCTGATCGATCGGCGCATCCTCGCGAACTTCCGCGTGGCTCCGGCTGCCCTTGTGTGCCTGCTGCCTGCGCCGTTTCGGCCGAAGCTCGTGCAGGGGTTCGGTGTTGCGGGGGTCTGTCTGATTCGTCTGACCAAGGTGCGGCCGCGCGGTTTCCCGGCCTGGATGGGCATGCGATCGGAGAACGCGGCTCATCGTATCGCCGTCGAGTGGGATGAAGGCGGCACGCGGAAGGAGGGCGTCTATGTGCCGCGACGCGATACCAGCAGTCGATTCAATGCGTGCTTCGGCGGACGCCTGTTTCCGGGCGTGCAGCATCATGCCGCGTTTGACGTGAAAGAAACGGAGAAGGATTTCCATATTGCCCTGCGCAGCGATGACGGGCAGGTGCGCATCACGGTGGACGCGACGGTGGCGGAGGCGTTGCCGGAAGGCTCGGTGTTTTCGAGCGTCGAGGAAGTGTCGTCGTTTTTCGAGCGCGGCTCGCTGGGCTACTCCGCCACGCGTGAAGCGGCGCGCTTCGACGGCATGGAGCTGAAGAGCTTCAACTGGAAGGTCACGCCGCTGCACGTGCAGCGCATTGAGTCGAGCTTCTTTTCGGATGAAGGGAAGTTTCCGCCGGGCTCAGCCGTGTTTGATAACGCGTTGCTCATGCGCCAGATCGAACACGAGTGGCACAGTCGTCCGACGCCGACTTGCGATTGCGTCACGGCGACATCCGCCTAAGCACGGTCGGCCTCACGTCACGCGCAGCGCTCGTTCCAGCTCGCCCTGTTCCAGGTACACACCGTGTCCCTTCGGGCAGCGATCGACCATCAGGTTGTAGGGCTTGCGGAAGTTGGATTCCCACATGGTTTCGCCGCAGATCGGGCATTTATATTGCGAGGTGCGGTGGCCGGCCGTGGCGCCGGGCACATCGCTGGCCTGGCCGGTGAGTTGGCCGAGTTCACCGGGATCGAACCAGCAGCCCTTGCAGTGCCGGCAGAAGTCGACATCAATACTCAGCACGCGCACGATCACGAATGGCCGGTGACACTCGGGACAAAGGCGCGAGGATTCGACCAGGTTGTGCTGGTGAAGCTGATGATCGATCTGGGAGAGCATCGCCTTTTCATCTTCCGTGAGGTGGCCCTTCTTGCCGTACATATGGCGCAGGTCGCGCTGGCGCACTTCCT
This sequence comes from Phycisphaeraceae bacterium, assembly GCA_040902585.1. Classification (GTDB taxonomy): domain Bacteria; phylum Planctomycetota; class Phycisphaerae; order Phycisphaerales; family Phycisphaeraceae; genus JBBDXA01. Next base: position 33,244 of record JBBDXA010000063.1, on the reverse strand, counting down.
TCTCATGTTCCGCGCGTTCGAATTCGGCTTGCCGGGCGGCCTGTTGAGCGTGGCCGACGAAGATGAGGCCTGAGACCATGATGAAGCTCCTGGGTGGGGATCTACCCCTTGGCCTTATCGGCATGATCCGGGTCCGATATCAGTCGGTGATTGCATGAGGATCCGCCAAGGCAGCAGGAAGGCCATTGGCGCAGAACGGCATGGTGTACCTGTGAGTAGGAAACGCGGCGACGACTTGGATGGTGTCGCATGGCCGTGTCGGCGGCAAGCGATGGTCAAGGTAAAAAAAGCGGCCGCCTGGAAAGGCGGCCGCGCGGGTGATCGTGTAATCCTGATCCGTCTCGCGGCTGGTTCAATAGTCAACGACGATGTTGGCGAAGTAGTACGTATCCAGTCGGCTCACGCCGGGCTGCGGCTGATTGTCGAACTCGTTCTTGATGCCCAGGCGCAGCTTCCACGCCTTGTCGTTGGTCAGCGGAATCTCGGCAGCGTTGACCATGACGATGCGGAAGTCGCCCGCGTCATCGAGGGTCGGGTAGTAGGTGATCGAATGGGTGAACAGGAGCCAGGGCGTGATTTCCTTGCGGAACTCTTCGCCCAGTTCGAGGAGGCCTTGCGTCTGGTTGGTTCCGTTGTCAAAAGACTCGTGCTTGATACCGACACCGGCGCGGAGCTTGAACTCGGTTTCCTTCTCGCGGATGACGAACAGACCGATACCGGTGAGGGCGGTGGCGCGCAGGTCGAGGCTTTCGAATTCGTCGGTTTCGAGTTCACCGCGGACGAACCAGAAGAGATTGGGAGTGAGGTCCGTTTCGAAGAGCGTTCCGCCGATGAACTCGTTGGAAGTGCGTACGCCGTTATCGATGCTGTATCGCGCGGTGCCGTAGACGCTGAAGCGGTCGGTGGGCGAGGTGCGTTTCACGGTGAAGCCGCCGTTGAGGGCGAATTTTTCGGAGTTGCCGGTCTGCCCGTTGAGGCCGGCCTCGACGCGGACGGACCACTTGGGCTTCTGGGCTTCGGTCTCGGCGCGGGCGGCGAGGAGCGCGGGGTCTTCCGCGCCCTGCGGCCAGACGCTGGTGACTTTGCCGACTTCGATCGCCTTGACGCCGACAAGGTCGCCGGTGACCTGTTGCTGATTGTTGGCTGCGTCGTATTGCAGCTTGCCGATGGCGCGTTCGCCGGACTCGACCTGCACGTTGATCGGGGCAGCCGAGGTGATGCCTTTAACCTTGGCCATGTCGAGGGTGATCGGGTCGGCGGCGAACTCGGTTTTGATCGTGAGCTTGCCGCCGGCGATCTGCGTGACCGTGCCGACGAGCTTGCTGCCGTCGAGCAGGTACACCTCATCCGCCGGCGCGGGGGCTGCGATCATGAGTAATGCCATACAGAGACATGTTCGAAACATCGTGAGACACTCCTAGGATTGTGGTCTTTGGGGAAATAGAGAGGGGAGATAGTAAGACCATTCTGCCCTTGCGGCAACCGTTCGTCCCAAGAGCACGATGGGCGTGATTATCGGCACTATGATGGTCCGCCCGGCCCGTGGCAATCGCCTGAGCCGCGGCGAATCGTTCCATTCCCCAGCTTTTACCGGCAAAAGGCCCCATGAACGTGACTGAAACCCTTCGAAATATGCAGCAGCGCGCGGGCGCGAGCTTCCTTTCCTATGGCCCCGCGCCCGAGCCAGGTGCTACGGGCTCGATCAGCGCAGCCACCCCAGCCGAGCTTGTCGAGACCTTCGGCGAGTACGAAGCGGAGTACGCGGCGATCCGAAAAGGCGTGGGTATCTTCGTCGCCGCCCAGCGCGGGCTGGTGGAAGTGAGCGGGAAGGATCGCATCGAGTTTCTGCATCGCATGCTGACGAACGACACGCGCCAGCTCCAGCCGGGACAGTCTCGCCGGGCGCTTCTGCTGAGCAAGCAGGGGCGGATCATGATGGACATGATCATCCTGCATCAGGCGGAGCGCACCTGGCTTCTGCTCGATCGCGTCGATGTGGCGGGGCTGCTGAAGGAGCTGGATAAATACCTCTTCACGGAAGACGTCAAGCTGCGCGATGCGAGCGATGACTACTTGCAGATCGCGCTTCACGGCCCGAAGGCCGGTGCGCTGCTTGTGCATCTGGCGAAGAGTGAAGTGCCCGCGCTGGAGAACCTGCATCACGCAACCGTTACGCTGAACGGCGAGCCCTGCATCGTCTCGCGCTTCGATGAGACCGGATCGATCGGCCTGCACGTGATCGCGCCGGTCGGTCACGCGGCTTCGCTGTATCAGGCGATGGCCGATGCCGTGGGCGGACTGGTGCCGGGTGTGCAAGGTGATGTCGATGGAAAGGGCGCAGAGCAGACGCCTCAGGTTGATCCCAAGCGATCGATCGTCGGTCGCGGCATCGGCTGGCTGGCGTTCAACACGGCCCGCGTCGAGGCCGGCCGCCCGCTCTTTCACATCGACTTCGGACCCGACAGCCTGCCCGCGGAGACCGGCCTGCTCGACGAAACCGTCAGCTTCACCAAGGGCTGCTACCTCGGGCAGGAAGTCGTCGCCCGCATGCAGCACCTGGGTCACCCCAAGCGAAAAGTCGTCGCCCTTCGCGGCTCGGATGATCGCCTGCCCATCGCCGGCTCGCAGGTCTTCGAAAAGGGCGATGGCGCGGCCAAGGAGAAACCCGGCGCGGTCATCGGTGCGATCACCAGTTCGACCCTCTCACCCTTGGGCGGCAACGTGGCGATCGCGCTGGCCACTATCAAGTGGGGCAAACATCTGGAGGGGACGGAGCTGCTTGTCCCTGCGGAGGGGGCGTTTGTAGTCGTACGCGTGGCGAATACCGGCGCGGCTGGTTAAGCCGTGCGTCGCCGTCTCAGCAGACCGAAGCCCGCAAAAGCGAGCAGCGAGAGCGTTGCCGGTTCGGGGATGGCCTGGGTGGTGAAGTTGATGGCGTAGGCGCGCTGGAAGGGCGAGCCGCCGAAGGGCGCGAGGCCGCCGGTGCCGTAGAGTTCACCCAGCAGGACGCCGTCGCCATCGGGGAACAGGGGCAGGGTGCCGGTGCCGATGGCGTTCTTCCACTCGACGACACCTGCGTTGGCGACGCCGGTCAGGGCATTGCCGTCCCACCAGCCGGCGAAGAAGCCGGCTTCGACGATATCACTGCCGGCGATGAGGTCGAAGTCGTTCATTTGAAGGCCGGTGTTGGTATTGGCGCGGGGTGTGCCGATGCCGACGATTTCAAACGCGCCGGCCCCGTTGTCTTTGAGGATCAGGGGCGTGACGAATCGGCCGACGGCGGAGGAATCGGAGAAGAAGTGCCAGGTCGTGAGTTGGCCGCGCTGGGAGAAGGCGGCATCATCGAGCACGCCGAGCACGCCCACCGCGCCGTCAACATTCGTGCCGTCGAACGTGCCCCAGCCTTGCTGTTCGAGCACGTTGGGCAGGTTCACCGCCGAGGCGTAGTCGCGAATGATGGAGGAGAGCGGGAACGCGGCGGTGCTCAAGGCGATGGTGTTGCCCTGGACCGGGGCGCTGGGCGAGGAGAAGTAAATGTTCTGCGGGTTCACGGCCCCGGCGCCGTTGGCGTCGGTGTAAGGAATGCCGCGGCCGTAGTGCGCGAAGACATCGCCCGCCTGCACCGCGACGGGACCGTTGGGCAGTGCCAATGACACCGCCGTGTTCAGTGGACCCGACGGCGCGATCGTGCCGCTGTCGTAAATCACGTCATAACTGTTCTTCGTTCCCGTTGGCCGAAGGACGTAGAAGTTGAACGTCGTGGTGTTGCCCTGGAAGAAGATGTCCACGGAGTCGATGGTGTCGGCGATGGGTGCTGAGAACCAGTTGGAGTACAGCACAGTCGTCGCGCCGTCGGCAGCGGCGACACGCGGCGAGAGATCATTGCCGACGAGCCCCGCCTCGGCCGAGGGCGTCACGGCAAACAGGGACACGGTTGCGAAAACCCCCGCCAACAGCACGGCGGAACGCGAAGCGAAATTCAACATGATCCGACTCCTTCAAGGCAGTTAGAGAAAGATGAGGACTCCCACAGACGACACCGCCAATCTAACACCTCTGGGGCCTGTAACCAAGCCCCTTTTATCAAATCAGGGAGTAATTCGCGCGTCTTGGAGGGTCAGGGCTGTTCCCCCGGGGGACTGGAAGGCTTCGCCGCCATCGTCTCCCCCAACCTTCCCGCCAGCAGCCTGCCGATCGGCGCGGTGATTTCCAGTTTCTCCATCAAGATGCGCAGGATCGCCGTCATCGGTGCCGCCAGCAGCATGCCCACGAGGCCCCACATCGTGCCCCAGAAGATCAAAGCCAGCAGCACGGTCACCGGATGCAGGTCCAGCGAATCGCCCAGCACGCGTGGCTCAACGAAACTGCCCAGCACAATCTGGAGCGCTCCGGGCAGCGCGATCGCCAGCACGGCGGTGGTCGTGGAGATGTCCGGATTCAGCAGCACCAGCGGCAGGGGCAGCAGCGTCGCGATGATGGAGCCGATGCTCGGAATGAAGTTGAGCAGGAACGCCATCAGCCCGAACACGATCGCCAGTTCGAGGCCCAGGATGCGCAGGATGGCCCAGACCAGGATGCCCGCGACCACCGAGAGAAATGTTTTGGCGACGAGATATTTCTTGACGTGGAAATCGATCTCCGCCCAGGTCTTGTTGGCCTTCGCGGGCCGGCCGGTGTGACCCATGAGCAGGAAGAAGAGGAAGATCAACATCAGCACGCCCTGCGAGACGATGTTGAACACGGATTGGAGCAGGCTCTTGAGCAGGTCGCCCACAGACTGGGTGGGCCAGATGGATAGCGGATTGTTTTGAACTTCCGGGTCGATGCCCCACGATTCCAACGGCAGGCTTCGCATGACGCGCTGCGACAGCGTTTCCAGGTGAGCCTGATATTCCGAGATGTTGCCGTTGCCCGCCAGTTGGGAAAGGGAAATGTAGACGACCAGGTACAGGCCGAAGATCGCGGCGAACCCGAGCAGCATCGTCGCGGTTACCGCCAGGGCATGGGGAAACCGCAGCCGCTCCACCTGAAACGAAACCACCGGCGTGAGCACCATGGTCAGCATGAACGCCAGCACCACCGGGATGAGCACGCTCTGAAGAAAGAAAAGCGCGAACGCCGCCGCCACCGCGCTGATGATCAGCAGGCAAACCGTCTGCACGCGGCGTTCGACGTGATCGGGTTCCATGGAAAGAACAAAGAAGGAATCAAGACGTCAGAAGGAAGCGACGAACAGCGTCATGCAGTGCCGCACTGCTCGCAAAACTCTTAAGGCATTTTTATAAGGAAATGAGGAACAGAGATCTGAGATTTGAGAACTCCGGATCGATTCCTCATTTCCTCATTTCCTTATAAATGCCTTGACAGGCGTGTTTCGCCCACGCGGTTGAGCCTTTCTCACTTCTTCCCCATCGCATCCGCATCCGCCTGCGTGAAGCCCAGCCATTCCATCATGTAGTTGTCGTACACGCGCTGATGGTCGGCCCTGCTGAAGTCCAGGCGAAGCTCGTTGATCACCTTCGTCCCCTGGCGAATCCACTCCTGCCAGGTCTCCTTCGAATAGTGGGCCGCAATGAACTCGCCCACAGGGCCGCGCATCGGCGGACGATCGAAACGCGTGCCCGGCTTGCCGGACCGGCGATCGACGATCGTATTCGGATCCTTCGGATCCACAGCCGGCGCAACCGGGCCCTTCTGCGCCACCTGCGGCAGCGGGGCGTTGATCGACTTGAGCAGCTCTTCCATGGCCCGCATCGGCATGCCGTCACCGCGCTGGGCGGCGATCGTGAAGCCAGCGGTCAGCACCTTCGCCGCCTCATCGTTCTTGCCGAGCTGGATCAGCACCTGCCCACGCACCTGGTAAGCCTTGGAGAGATTCGCATTGCAGGCGATCGCTTCGCCATAGGCGCGCTCGGCATCCGCCAGCCGATCCGCCTCGCGGTAAGCCTCCGCCAGGCTGTACCAGGACATGTCGTCCGGCACCTCGCGCGTCATCTTTTCCCACTGCTCAATCCGCTCTTGAATGTTTCCGCTCATAGCGTGCATAGCATACGCGAAATAACGCCCCGGCGCGGGCCCGGGGGGGGGGGGGGGGGGGGGGGGGGG
>JBBDXA010000063.1:0-27129 GCA_040902585.1 Phycisphaeraceae bacterium | reverse complement strand
CCCCCCCCACGCCTGGGCGCGTGACCTATACTGATCTGCATGCGCGACATCCGCATCGCCACCGCCCAGTTCGAGCATCGCGACAACGACAAGGCTTACAACCTCGCGCGCATGCACGAACTTTCAAAGCAGGCCGCCGCTCAAGGCGCGGAGATTGTCAGCTTTCACGAGTGCTGCATCAGCGGTTACACGTTCCTGCAAAGTCTTTCGCTCGAAGAAATGCGCGCCTTGTCCGAGCCCGTGCCCGATGGCCCTTCCACGCGGGCCTTGATCGACATCGCCAAGGCCAACAACCTCGTCGTCATGGCCGGCCTGGTCGAAGAGTGCGCGGGCAAACTTCACAACACCTACATCGCTGTCGGCCCTGATGGCTTCATCACCCGCCATCGCAAGCTGCACACCTTCATCCATCCCGATCTCACGCCAGGCGATCAATTCACCGTCGCCAACATCCTGGGCATCCAGTGCGGCTTCCTCATCTGCTACGACAACAACCTGCCCGAGAACGTGCGCATGACCACGCTGCTCGGCGCGGAAGTCATCTTCATGCCCCATGTCACCGGCTGCCTGCCTTCGGTGATGCCCGGCCGGGGCTCCGTTGATCCGCAACTCTGGCACAACCGCGAGGCCGACCCCGCCCGCCTGCGAAAAGAGTTCGAAGGCCCCAAGGCCCGCCAGTGGCTCCACCGCTGGATGCCCGCCCGCGCCTGGGAGAACGGCATCTACGCCGTCTACTCCAACCCCATCGGCGTCGACGGCGACACCATCAAGCCCGGCGGCGCGATGATCCTCGACCCCTTCGGCGAAGTCCTTGTCGAGTCACACGCCTTGAGTGACGATGTGGTCGTCGGCCTGTGTACCGCAGTGAAAATCGAACAGGCGTCAGGCCGGCGGTACCTCCGCGCCCGTAGGCCGGAGTTGTACGGCAAGCTGAGCGAACCGCTGCCGCCGGGCACGGCTTCAGTTTCAGAGCCGGGATGGAAGCGGGCGTTTGATAAGTAAGGTCACGGCTTCACCAGCACACTCACCTCGCCGCCCGTGCCCTTATTGCTCGCCGCGAGTTTCCCTTCATCCTTCTCGCGCTTGCCCGTCACTTCGCCATAACTCAGCAGCACGCCGCCGCCGACGAAGATCACCATTCGCGTCGTGCGCTTGGAGTTCACGAGCGTCTCGGCCGTGGTCGGCACCTTCACTTTCGCGACCTCGTAACCCTTCTCATCGAGCACCCACGTCATGTCCCATTGGGCTTTGTCGTGCAGCTTGTCGCTGCCGATGAGTGCAGCCGCCAGGCTCAGATCAGAAAGATTCGCCAGGTCCGCGAAGGCGGGAATTGCCTGTGAAAGCCGCTCGAAATGTTTGGTCACGTGGGCTGCGTACTGTTTCGCCGAGGGTGTTGCTTCCTTATCCTCACCCGGCGCATAGGTGAAGTGTTGTCTGGTGTTGATCTTGAGCGACTGTCCGCGAATCTCGAAGGCGTTGCCATCCGCTGAAGCAATCAGCGGTTCGTAGCTCACTTCAAACCAGAAGCGATTGCTCACCGGATCAGGCGTCGTCTGCGTTGAAAGGTACGTGACCACACCTTTGATCGGCGGCTTGTCAAGGCCGATGACCATGCGCTTCAAAAGGTAATCCGCCTCGACGGCGACATAGGCGAGTCGCGAGTCAGCCTTGAGGTTCAGAAAATCAATCTGCTGTTCGCCCGCGGCCTGCGCCATCGCCTTGGCGACCTGGCCATCCTGATCGGGGAACTGTTTGACGACGCCGGTCATGCCCGCGAGTTTCTGCATCATCTTCTGCATGTTCTCCTTGGGCATATCGATCTTGCAGCCGAACGCCTGTCCCGCGCGGCCGGGGCCGGTGGTGCGCAGGGCGAGGACAAGGTCATCGAGTTGCAGCACCGGACGACCTGTGTGCAGACCCAGCGGGCGATCCGCTGACTTCGTGTCGTAAGGCTCAGCGAGGCCTGCGAGGATCAGGTCCTTCTCATCAGGGCGGACGAAGAGGTATTTCAGCTTTGTCATGCCGCCGAGGTACTTGAGGTCATCCGGAATCGGCGTGCCCGCGTCGATGTGTTTGCGCACCTCGGCAAAGAGTTTGGGAAGGGAGATGTAGCGAAGCTGTTTGTCTTCATCTTTCGCGGCGGCGCGGTTGAGCAGGGCGATGAACTTGCCGCCATCGTCGATCTTGCGAGCGCGAAGGACGCCGGAAGGATCGAGGTAGACGCCGGTGGGGTCGAAGCCGAAGGTGTTCTGCGCGAGCGCGGCAGGAGCGGCGGCGAGTGCGAAGAAAAGGGCAAAAGAAACGGCGCGGAGGCGAGGCGGGGTAGGCATGGGCGGCTCCGGCTGGGCGTAAGACTAATGGTGGGATTTCACGCACTGATCCTACCGCGTCGGGTTAGAATCGGTCAATGATGATTTCGCGTTCCTTCATATTTTGCGGCGTTATGGCCTGCCTTTTCGCCGCGACAGCGGCGGCGCAGGATGACGCGGCGCTGGATTGGCGGCCGGTGACGGGCAAGGGTGAGCCGCAGCGGGAACTGATCGATTGTCGAAGTCCGATTGTGGCACATGAACGAGAGGTGAAGCCGGGTGAGGCGTGGAAGTTCGCCGATCACGCATTCGTGTTCACGCTCGATGGCGAGCGGCTCATCGTGTCACACACCGCGCCCGGTGCGACGACTGCGGTGAAGAGCACGGTGGAGCCGCCCTCCTGGTATGTGATCGAAGCCTTCGGCGGGTCGTATGCCCTCTCACTTCGATTGAGCGCGGACGGGAAGATGGTGCATGCCAGCAGCGCGACGGGCCTGGCGATTCCCGTCGGTACGCGGTCAGCTTACATCGTCGACAGCGATATGGACGGGACCCTCGGCAGCAAGGGTGATGGCGTCGTCGTCCCCGGCTCGCGCACGATTGGGCCTTTGCAGCAGGTGATGCCGATCTATTCACCTGTAGAGTCGATCGCCCTGCGCAGGCATGAGCGCGACGGCTGGCAGATGGCCGAGCTGGCGATGCCGCGCCCCAAGGAACGCGATCACAGCAGCGCGTGGCGTCTGCTTCAGTGGCACCGACAGGCGAGCGGGCTGCTTCCCCTGAAATACGACGAAGCCCTCGAGCGCGGCATGAAGCTGCACATCGACTACCTCGTCCGCAACAACCGCTACAGCCATTACCAGGACCCGCGTCTGCCCGGCTACAGCGAAGAGGGTGCCCGCGCGGGGCTCGCCAGCGTCATCGGCAAGCTGAAGAAGTCGCACGTCGATGGCATCGGCAGTCAGCTCACTTCCCTCTTTCATCGCTCCTCGTGCCTCGGCCCGGAGCTGGAGACCAGCGCGATGGTGCTGGACCGAACGCATTTCATGTGCAGCACGAAGATGCACGTGCAGGGCCCATTGCGTGGCAGTCCGCTGGTGTATCCCGCGCATGGCATGACGGAGGTGCCTTGCGAGTTCAACATTGCCGGCGAATCGCCGCTGCCGTTTGAGGGCGAAGCGGCGAACAACAGGAGAGGCACGGCGATCGGCGTACGTTTCGCGCAGCTCTACTATGCGCGAAGTCTGCCTTCGCCGCCGACGTTGACGCTGGCGGCGCGGCCGCGCGGCGGACAGTGGCATGAAGTGAAGTGCGATCTTTACTATCCCGGCCAGACGCCGCGGTCGGCTGGGGTGCCGGGGAGTTACCTGGGCCATGTAGCGGTGATTCCCAAGCAGTTCCTCGCGCCGCGGACGCTGCATCGGGCACGGGTGGTAATGGTGCTACCGAAGAGTGCGGCGACGCAAGGGGAGGCGAAGGTGTTTGCGTATGAGTGGGAGTTCACGACGGAGGAAGCGGGGCGGTGAGATGCGGGTGGCGAAATTGGAGCACGATGTTCGTTCGCCCGACCCTCCCCCAACCCCTCCCTAAGAGGGAGGGGAGTAAGAAACGGCGTCGCCGCCTGTCCCTCTTTCTGTCTCCTGACTCCTGTCCCCTGTCCCCTGTCCCCTCACGGCACCGTCTTTTCCACCGGCGCGAACCCGCGATGCCAGCGCTGCTGCCAGAGTTCCGCCAGGGGCACGCGTCGGGCGCTGGAATCGACGAAGACGAGTTGCACGGAGCGATCGTGGCGCGTGATCGAGAACCGTCCCATGAAGTAGCCGATCTCATGCACAGCCCAGCCCAGATGAAGACTGGGCGGTACGGTATCGACGGAATCAGGCCATGATCCGACCCAGTTGGAATCGCCAAAGAGCGGGACGCTGGAGGTGCGATCGACATCCATGAACGAGCTGAAGAAATGTTTGCGCGGGAAGCGGAAGTCGAAGTCGTACTCGTTGTAGCGCGTGAAGAGCCACAGGTTCGCGCCGTACCCGCCCTGTCCGCCGCCGCCCCAGTGCCAGACGCGGTCGGCGGTGCCGAAGCCGCCGACGGGATCGTTGAGAGCCTCGGGACACGCGAAGACTTTCAGCGGCTCCTGCTTCCACTGACCCTGATTCGGATTCAGGTGATAGTTGGAATCGCCCAGGTATCGCGCCAGGGCGTGATGCCAGTAGCCGCCCAGCGCGTGCGACAGCGGCTTGACCTTGCCGAAGTATTCATCGGCGTAGAGCTGCTGAGCGGTGTGAAGCTGGCGCAGGTTGACCAGGCAGACGGCGGCGCGGGCGGAGCTCTTGGATTTCTGTAGCGCTGGCAGCAGCAGCGCGATGAGCAGCGCGATGAGGCTGATGACCAGCAGCATCTCGACGAGTGTGAAGCCTCGCGTGATGGGATCGCGCGTCATGGTTGGCTCGGCGAAGAAAATCACGTGGCCCAGAAAAGCACGAACGATCTATTGTAGTGCATCGGACGATGAATCCGAACAGGAAGGGCTCGAAGAAAAAAATCAGGGGTTCAATGTCGGCAGCGGTGGGGGTATGATAATTCATCATGAACACGCCGAAGATGTCAGACCTGACCACTGAAGGGATCCGCGTTGGCGCGGCTGCGTTCTTCCTGCCCGAGCAGTCGGACCCGGACGGACATCAGTTCGTGTTCGGGTACAACATCGTGATCGCCAACACGGGCGACCGGTCGGCGCAGCTGGTGTCGCGGCACTGGTTGATCATCGATGCCCACGGCCGGCGCGAGGATGTGCGCGGCGCCGGCGTCATCGGCCAGACGCCTCGCCTCGATCCGGGGCAGGCGTTCAAGTACCAGAGCTTCTGCCCGCTGAAGACCAACTGGGGCACGATGGAAGGCGAGTACAAGTTCCGCCGCGACGATGGCGGGACTTTTGAAGTGAAGATCGGCCGGTTCTTTCTGGTGATGCCGCAGGAGGAAGAGGCGGTGGTGTGAAGGAAACATTAGAAAGGGTGCCACGAGTCGGCGAGGTCCGCCGAGCAGACCCGTGCGGCGAACCCAAGGCATTTGAAAAACACCGAGACCCTCATGCCGCATCGCAAGCAAATGCATCGATACGAGAGAAAAGGCGAAGCTCGCTTCCTCACCTTCTCCTGCTATCAGCGACTACCTTTCTTCAACAACGACAAGATCAAACAGCCCTTTGTGGATGAACTGAAAGCCGCGCGCGATGCGTTGGATTTCAAACTCTGGGCATGGGTCTTGATGCCTGAACACGTGCATCTGATTCTTCTACCGAACTTGCCCGAAGCGCCAGTCAGCCGAGTGCTGCATCGGATCAAGCGCATCGTCGCATCGAAAGTGATCGCCCGTTGGCGCGAAATGAAGGCTTCGATCCTTGACGACATCCGCGGCGAAGACGGCGTCTGTCGCTTCTGGCAGCCGGGCGGCGGATACGATCGCAATCTCTACACCACGGACGAACTGTGGGAGAAGATCGACTACATTCATGGCAATCCGATTGAACGCGGATTGGTGTTGCGGGCGACCGAATGGATTTGGTCCTCGGCGCGATTCTTCGCCGGCCTTGAGGAGTCGAAGCTCGAGATCGATCCCATCGAGTAGACTCTTCCGTAGCCCGTAAGCTCGGTGCCACGGGTCACGGAGGTCTGCCGACGGGACCCGTGCCTGCGGGCGACCACGCGGCAAACCACTCGACGCCCCCCCCACCGCACGGGTCTGCTCGGCGGACCTCGCCGACCCGTGGCACCCATTTTTGGTCGAGGTACAGCATGATCCGCTACGCCGCTCTCGTTATGGCCTTGTTTTGTGTCGGCTGCGCAGATACGCCGCAGCCTGATCATCAGCGATTCATTTCAATGCGTGCCGACTTTGCGCACAAGACCTATGAAGACGCCTCGCGCGAGCTTCGTGCAACGCTCGCGCGGCCCGATGCCTCACCCATCGACAAGGCCATAGCCGTGCGCATGCTCGTCGAGCTCGATGTGCGTGATCACGGTTTGCCGGACGACTTCTGCGCGCGTGTCGGGCCAGTCGTGCGCGAGTGGATCATTGCGAAAAAGCTGGGCGTCCGAACGGATTGGGCCCTTGGTGGTGCAATGCCGTTGTCCGGCGTGCCGGAAGAATACAGCCGCGGCCAGGAGGTGATGTTCAGCTTCGATGCGGTGCCCGGTGACGATGTCAATTGGCTCGCCTTTTCCATGCGCGTCGTCGGTGCGAGCTACGACATCGAGGACATGCTCCTCGGCATCAAACCCGCGGAGAAAATGCCCGCAATCGTCGCCTTTTTCGGCTGGCCAGATACCGGCGGCTATTGGCAAGTGCCCGGGCGCTGGTTTGATTTTGAAGCGGAAGAGTGGCGGGAGGGGACGCCTTGGGGTCTTTATGTCGTGAACGCGAAGCAGTAGTCGTATGCTGAGGTCGCGATCCCATCGAGTAGACTCACGGTACACCGCACGGGTCTGCTCGGCGGACCTCGCCGACCCGTGGCACCCATTTGGAGGAATCACCTATGCGCTTCTCTTTCGCAATGATCGTCTTCGTCCTCATCGCACCTTGTCGCGCCGAGGATGGCTTCGTCGATCTATTCAATGGTAAAGACCTCACCGGCTGGGTGAATGTCAACACCGCGCCGTCCACGTGGACCGTCAAGGACGGCGTGATCGTCTGCACCGGCAAGCCCATCGGCGAGCTGCGCACCGAGAAGATGTACGAGAACTTCATCATGGAGATGGAGTGGAACCATCAGAAATCCCCAGGCAACGCGGGCCTGTTCGTCTGGTCCGACGCCATCACCGCGCGCGGCCAGCCGTTCATCCGCGCGATCGAAGTGCAGGTGCTCACCGGCATGGAAAGCAAAAACTACACGAGCGATGGCGATGTCTTCGCGATTCACGGCGCGCGGATGACGCCCGATCGTCCGCACCCCGCCGGCTCCATGCGCTGCCTGCCCAGTGAGAAGCGAACCAAGCCGGCCGGCGAGTGGAACCATTACAAGGTGATCTGCAACAACGGCACCATCAAGCTCCACGTCAACGGCAAGGAAGTCTCCGGCGGGTACGACGTCAACCCGCGCAAAGGCTACATCTGCCTGGAAAGCGAAGGCGGCCCCGTTCTCTTCCGCAACCTGCGCATCAAGGAACTGCCATCATCGGGCGAACTCAAGCCCGAGCAGATCGCCGACAAAGATGTCGGCTTCAAGAGCCTTTACAACGGCATCGACTTCACCAACTGGCAGCACGGCGAAAAAGAGAAGGACCACTGGAAAGCCAAGGATTGGGTGATCGATTACAACGGCAAGGGCGGCGACCTGTGGAGCGAGAAGGAATACGGCGACTTTGAAATGATCGTGGACTGGCGCTGGAGCGATAAGCCCACGAAGCAGCAGCGGCCGGTGATTCTGCCGAGCGGCGAGTACGCGATGGATGCGGAAGGCAAACAGAAGACGGTGGAGGTTGATGAAGCGGGCGACAGCGGCGTTTACCTGCGCGGGTCGAGCAAAAGCCAGGTAAACATGTGGTGCTGGCCGGTGGGTTCGGGCGAAGTGTACGGCTACCGCACGGACGCAAGCATGTCGCCGGAGGTCCGCGCGGGCGTGACGCCGAAGGTGAACGCGGATGCGAAGATCGGTTCGTGGAACCGCTTCCACATCACGATGAAAGGCGATCGGCTGACGGTGGTTCTCAACGGCAAGACCGTGATCGAAAACGCGCAGCTCCCCGGCGTGGCGAAGAAGGGGAAGATCGCCTTGCAGAATCACGGGAACCCGATTCAGTTTGCGAATGTGTATGTAAGGGAGTTGCAGTGACGAGAATCAGCAGCCGCGGGGTGAATCATGATCTCACACGAGGAATTCGCGAAGCTCCGGCTAGTTCAGTTCCGGCCGGACGATGAGATCGCTCAACTCGAGGACTGGGAGTTCATGGATCACATTTGGGTCGGCGAAGCGATCCGATTCTCCGAATGGCTGCGTCTCGAATCCGACTCGGATTCTCTGCGCTCGCTGGCGATCGATTTTGACGAGTTCCCAGCGAATACGGCGGAGCAGGTACTCAGCGCGATCGAACTTCCTCTTCGGCGGGGCCTGAATCTTGAGCAGATTCAAAGTGTCGTGGGTGAGCCGGTGCACGAGGAACATTTTGTCGCTGATCGCGCCTCGTACGATTTTGTTCTCGATGGTCCCTCGCGATATTTCGTCTCCTGTATTATTCTCAACGTAGGCGGACTGATTTATCTCGTTGTGATGACACCGCTGCCGGATCCGGATGAGGATGAATAGCAGAACGCATGGCGGGCCAGGTCACTCGCTTGTGCCACGCGCGTCAGTATAATAGTACGTATGCCCACAAAATCCTCGCTGCCCCCTCTGCGCCGGCTCTGGCCGTTCGCGCTCTGGTTGCTCGCCTTCTATACCGTCTGGTCCCTCATCGTCTTCGCCGGCGGACACTGGAACACCGTCACATCACACTGGCCGATCGCGCTGGCCATGGCGCTGGGCTCCTACGTCGCCGGCTCCACGCCCATGGGCGGCGGGACCGTCGGGTTCCCCGTGCTCGTCCTTCTCTTTGACATGCCCGGATCCCTCGGCCGCAACTTCGGACTGGCCGTGCAATCCATCGGCATGGTCTCCGCCAGCGTCTTCATCCTCTCCGCGCGAAGGCCGCTCGATTGGCAACTGCTCCGCCCCGCGATCCTGGGCGCGCTCATCGGCACGCCGCTCGGTGCCGCCTTCGTCGCGCCCTTCGTGCCGGACCTGGCGGTGAAGCTTATCTTCGCCGTCGTCTGGTGCAGCTTCGGCGTCATGCACCTGATCAAGATGCGCGAACTCGTCGCCCAACAGGGCGAATCAGCTCGCTGGCAATCCTACGATCGCCCCGTGGGCCTGATCATCGGCATCACCGGCGGCATCGTCGCCTCCATCACCGGTGTCGGCATCGACATGATCATCTATGCCGTGCTCGTGCTGCTCTACCGCGCGGACCTGAAAATCGCCATCCCCACTTCCGTCGTGCTCATGGCGGTTTCCTCCGTCATCGGCATCACCTCCAACGTGCTGCTCTCGCGCGTGAACCCTTCGCTCTACCACGTCGATCCGGAAGTCTTCGCCAACTGGCTCGCGGCTGCGCCCATCGTCGCGCTGGGCGCGCCGTTCGGCGCGATCATCGTCAACCTCATCTCGCGCACGCCGACGCTCGTGGTCGTTTCCATTCTCTGCGTCGGGCAGTTCATCTGGACGCTCGCGCGCGAGCAGGTGTCGGGGCTCGCGCTGGTCGCGGCGCTGGCCGGCGTGCTGGCGATGAACGCCGTGTTCCACGTGCTCTACCGCTGGGGACGCGGGCAGCATGTCTTGAGCGAGGAACCGCTCGATGAGCCGTCGATGGTTGCGGCGGAGGCGGAAGCAGAAGTGACCGCGGATGAGCGCGGATGAGCGTGGAAGAACGCGGAGGGTATTTTGAATCGCCAGCCGCGTTCTTCCGCGGCCAAGTCAAATCGAATGCGCCGCTACGCACATTGTTGAAGCACAACACGGTTGCGGCCCTGGGCCTTGGCGCAGTAGAGGGATTCATCCGCCAGCCGGACCAGATCGTCGATCGAAGTGTTCGATCGGACTTCCACGCTGACCGCGCCGATGCTGATCGTCGCGCGGATTTCTTCGCCTCGGTAGCGGGCCGGGAGCAGGGCGATGTTCTGTCGAAGTCTTTCAAGAGTGGCCTGCGGCGGTTGGGCTGGATCGTCCGCGGCGAGCATCATCATGAACTCCTCGCCGCCGTAGCGCCCGATCGCGCCGTTCGGCGACATGGTGTCGCGCAGGGCCCCGGCCACGCGCTTGAGGACTTCGTCGCCCGCCTGATGGCCCCAGCGGTCGTTGATGCGTTTGAAGCGATCGATATCCGCCATGGCGATAACCGCGGTGCCGCCCGTTTTCGTGAGGCGCGGCCAATCCTGTTCAATATGCCGGCGAACGCCTGTGCGGTTCCAGATGCCGGTGAGCGGATCGATCAGAGCCTGTTTTTGTTCGCTGCGTATCTGCACGATCAGATCGCTCTGCACGGCCTGCATGATCGCGGCGTGCATCTGCTGCTGGGCGACGCAAGTCATCTCCACGAGACTGCGATGGTCCTGATGGGTCAGCTCGCGCCGCGCATCGTCCAGGAAAAAGAGCATCCCGATGGAATGGCCTTCAGGCCCGCGCATGGGCTGCATGAAGCGATGCCAGCGGGTCGTGCCGGTGGGATCAACTTCGGGAATGTGATCGATGACTTCAAATCGCTCGCCCTGACGAAGCCAGGTGCGATTGAAATCAAAGAGAGTCAGACCCGCAGCCGGTGCCTTCATCAGGCCGGAAAGAAGCCAGGTGATTTGGCCGGCGGTCTGTTCGAAGGAATCGGGCGCGGCAACACGAGGCTGGACGATCGTCGGCGGCTGCTCCAGGCGCGCACCATCTTCTGAATCGTTCATCATGGACATCGAACCCCCCATCCACTTGGATGCTGACCTTGTGCTTATCGGTAAGTCGGGCGGGGGCCGTTAGAGCGGCGGACGGACGCCCCGTAGGCGGTTCAGTCTGTTCGGTCTGATCAAGTGGTGCGGGCGGGGATGGCCGAGATTGGTTGGCCCTCTGCTCATGGCTTTCTCACGTATGAAGGTCCGGCATCGGGTCGGCCTGCGTGTTATCGTGCCTTTCCCCGGGAATTGGCGAAGATCACGGCGGACCGGCCGGCGGTCACGCCGATGGAAAGAACAGGCGAAGGTCGCTCCGCCTCGGCCTCGCTGGCCTCTCCCGTAACGGCGCTTAGAATAGACGCTGCTATGAATGATGTGCTTGCCACGATTCGCCCTTCGCCGCCGACGGACCAGCCCGCCGAGTTCCTCAACCGCGATCTCTCCTGGCTGGAGTTCAATCGCCGGGTTCTGCACGAAGCGCTCGACGAACGCACGCCGCTCCTGGAGCGCGTTGCTTTCCTTTCGATCTTCAGCTCGAACCTGGATGAATTTTTTCAGAAGCGCGTCGGCAACCTCAAGCGTCAGGCCGCGGCCGGGATCACCGTGCCTTCGCCAGATGGCCTGAGCGCCCGCGAACAGCTCACGCGCGTCCGCAACTGCATTATGGAGATGCTCCGCATCCAGCGCGACTGCTACGCCAACACCATCCGTGCGTCCCTGACGGATCATGGCGTCTATCTGCTCTCTTGGGATGAACTTACCGACGAAGACCGCGCGTTCGCCCAGCAGTATTACCAGCAGAATCTCTTCGCCATTCTCACGCCCCTGGCGGTCGATCCGGGCCATCCTTTTCCCTTCATCAGCAACCTGAGCATGTCGCTGGGCATCATCCTGCGGCATCCGCCGGCGGAGATGCACAGCGAGGGCAATGTCTTCCGTCTCGCCGATGATGCCGATGCCTCCATGGGCGAAGGCGAGATTCACTTCGCCCGCGTCAAGGTCCCGCACCTGTTGCCGCAATGGGTCCGCCTCGGCGGAAGCAAGGGCGACAGCGGGCCGTTCCGCTTCGTCAAGCTTCGCGATCTGATTCAGTACAACCTCGATGACCTTTTCCCCGGCATGATCATCGAGCAGGTCATGCCCTTTCGCGTCACCCGCAACGCCGACGCGGAAAAGGATGAGGAGGAGTCCGATGACCTTCTCGAATCCGTCGAGCAGGAGCTGCGCGACCGCAAGTTCGCCAAGGCCGTGCGCCTGGACATCGGCCTGAATCCGAACCCGCAGATGATCGAGCTCTTGAAAGAAGAGCTCGCGCTGGATGATGATGACGTGTACCACATGCCCGATGTGCTGGACTACACCACGCTCCTGGCGATTCACGAATTGAACCTGCCGCAGATCAAGTTCGAGCCCTGGACGCCGACCATGCCGCCCCGGCTTGCCGATGACGACGCGGATATCTTCAGCATCATCCGCGCGGGCGATGTGATGGTGCATCACCCCTACGAGTCGTTCAACGCCAGCGTGGAACGGTTCATCCGCGCGGCTGTGAAAGACCCGAAGGTCATGGCGATCAAGCTGACGCTTTACCGTACCGGCGCGCACTCGCCGTTCATCGCCGAGCTCATCCGCGCCGCCGAGGCGGGCAAGCAGGTCGTCGCCCTGGTCGAGCTGAAGGCCCGCTTCGATGAGGAGCGCAACATCCAGGTCGCTCAGACCCTGGAAAAGGCGGGCGTTCACGTGGTCTATGGCGTGATGGGCCTCAAGACGCACACCAAGATCACCGTCGTCGTGCGCCAGGAATCCGAAGGCATGCGCACCTACGCGCACATCGGCACGGGCAACTACAACCCCAAGACAGCAAGCCTGTACACCGACCTGGGCCTGTTCACCTGTAACACGGCCATCACCGGCGAGCTGATCGAGCTGTTCCACTTCCTCACCGGCCGCAGCCGCAAGAGGGATTTCAAAACGCTGCTGATCGCCCCGATCAACATGCGAGCCCGGTTCATGGAACTGATCGACCGCGAGATCGAGCACACCGACGCATGGAAAGAGCGCGGCGCTAATCCGAACGATCCGCTGCGCCCGATGATCATCGCCAAGATGAACAGCCTGGAGGACAAGAAAGTCTGCCAGAAGCTGTACGAAGCGAGCCAGTGCGGCGTGCGCATCAAGCTGATCGTGCGCGGGTTCTGCTGCCTGCGCCCGGGCGTGCCGGTCCTGAGCGACAACATCACGGTGATGAGCGTGATCGGGCGGTTTCTCGAACACTCGCGCATCTACTACTTCCACAACCAGGGCAAGGGCGAGTACTACATCGGCTCAGCCGACTGGATGTACCGCAACCTCAACACGCGGGTGGAGGCGATCACGCCGATCACCGATCCTGCAATGCACGCGCGGCTCAAGGCGATCCTTGAAGTGATGCTCAACGACCAGCGCCAGGCGTGGGACATGATGTCCGATGGCAGGTACATTCAGCGCCAGCCGGACCCGGAGAAGCCCGAGTCCCGCCTCGGCACGCATAAATACCTGATGGATATGGCCAAGCGGGAGGCGAGTCGGCTGTGACTGCGGCCCCATCTCCACCACCGGGCGATGAGAGGGAGCTGGGGTGAGGGCAATCTCAGGCACACGGCGATCGCCGATGTGCCTTCTCCCCTTCAACGAATAAAAACCCGCCTCGCAGAGCAAGGCGGGTTTGATCGAGTCAAGTTCAGTTCATTTCAATCACATCATGCCACACGCCGACGCGACCGGCGAACCAGCGCGCCCGCGCTCAGCGCCAGCAGCGAGAGGGTGGCCGGCTCGGGAACCTGGATGAGGCCGACGATCAGCACCGGGTCGATCGCGCCACCGGTGAGGAACAGGCCGGTGACGGTCGCGCCGGGCGCGATGCCCAGGTCAGAGAGATCGATGCCGATGCCGCGGAAGCTGAAGTTGCCGAGGGCACCGTTGGCGAGGGCATTGCTCTCCAGTTCGGCAAGCGAATTGGGCGCGGTGCCGGTGGCGGTGCGAAGGTTCAGGCCGGCCAGAACGAGCGTGAAGTCCGCCGCGGTGTAAGCCTTCTGCGCCGAACCATCCAGCAGGCTGAGGGCGAAGGGATCGGTCGCCTGGCCGTCGCTGGTGCCGATCTCCCAGAAGATGACGTCGACGCCGTTGCCGTTCTCGACGGGCGTGAGGAAGTTGAACGCCAGGCCCTGGGTGTTGCCCGTGGCGGGGGACGCGTTGATCACGGCGGGTGATGTAATGCCGTTCACCGCACTGCCGCCCGGATTGGGCAGGCCGGTGCTCAGTGAAAAATCTTCCAGCAGCGCGGCCCGGTTACCGGCGGCGGGGACCGCGCCGCCGTCGCCGCGGATGGCCCAGGTGGTACTCGTGCCGCGGTAGTGCGTGACCTCGATGTTGATCATCTGCTCCTGCGTGAACGTGCCCTGCGTCGTGGTGACCGTGTTGAGGACGCGGTCGTTGCCGGTCACGGTGGACGTCGCGCTGATGAGGATGGCCTGAGCGCTCGTCGCGGTGAGGGCGACAGCAAGGCCGGCGGCGAGGAATGACATTCGTGTAAATCGCTTCATGACTTCTACTCCTGAAAAAGGTTGGGAAACGGGAATACGGGCTCTGCGGAAGGCAGGGTGACCGCGAAGCATCATACTTGATTTCCAAGTGACGCCAATACGAATGAATCGTTTTTCCTATCAGCACGAGGGGTTTTTGACAGGGCCTGTCCGCCTTTGGATCGAACGCTGAGGAGAGGGCTCCGAGGGTAGGACGAGACTCCCGCCAAGGCGCGATTTCCTTCGACACACCCATGCTCAATCGATGTCATCATTCGGGATCCGCTTCGGCGGCGCAGGCGGTGGCGGAATGAGAGGCTTCGGCGGCGGCGTGGTCACAGGCGGCGGCGGCGGCGGCGGAACAACCTTCGGCGGCTCCGGCGGAATGCAGGGCAGCGCGCCGGCAATCAACTCACGCCATTCATAATTCGGAACCACCGGCTGCCAGCCCGCGGGCACCTCCAGCGCATCGGTCTGCGCACGAGCCGCGACGTAGGCATCAAAACTGTCCGACCACACAACGAACCGCGCGTGGGCCTTGCGATTGGCCATCGAGCGCACCATGCGCTGCATCAGCGAAGTGCGCTGGGCGATTTCATCAGCCGTCTCGCCGGCGTTCTCATCGCGCGGTTCGATCACCAGGTACAAACGATTGCTCACCAGCTTGGCGATGAGTTTGAAATCTTTGTTGCCCACGTTCGCGCGATTAAAAAGCTCCACCGCCTGGGCACAATCCACCCGGCCTTTGTCATCTGTCTTCAACTGCAACTGCTTCAAGCGCGACTCCGCCAGTCGCATCAGTGCTTCCTGCGGCACGTGCAGCACGCGATTCTTCCGCACGAGAAAATGCTCCTCCAGCGAACCCTGCGGCGCAGCCCGCGGATTAGGGAGATTCACCACCTTCAGTGCCTGCGGCTTCTTCTGCTCCAGCAGCGCGAGCTGCTCCGTCGTGACATCAAGTTGCTTACGCAAGAGCGCCGCCTGCGGCGTCATCGTCGCCACCACCTTCTTCTTCGCCAGCGCATCGGCTTCCAGCGCGGCCAGGTCCGCGAGTTTCGCCTCGGCCAGCGCCTTGGTCAGGGCATCGACCTTCGCCGCCATCGCGTCGATTGCTTCCGCATCCATCGGCTGATCCACCAGCGCCAGCGTCTTGCGGGCATCGGCGAGTTCCGCACTCGCCTTCGCGTGGGCGGCCTTCGTTTCATCCAGCATGGCCTGCGAGACATCCGGCAGATTCTGGCGAATGCGCTGCACCGCGCCGCTGACGCTCAGCCGCGTGATTACCAGCACGATGACCAGAATGCCCACCACATTCGTCATCGTGTCCAGCAGCGAGTCAAGGCTGCCTTCGGATTGTCTGCGTCGTCTTCGCATGGTTAACAGGTGCATGATTGGAGCACCATCCCGGCAGGGTGGTGCATCACGGATTCAGGTACCACTCAGGCACCGCCCTTCCGGGACGGTGCTCCATCATTCTTTTTCAGCAGTTCGCGGAACAGGGTCAGATCCAGCGCGCCTTCACCCGGCACCGGCAGCTTGCCGTTGCGGGCGTAGCGCGAAAGGGCAATGCTCCGGCCCAGGTAATAGTTGTTCACGCCATCAGGCCTGACGAGGAAAATCACCGTGCCCTTGTCGTCCAGCGCCACGCGATCGAGCAGGGCGATGTAATCCAGATTCGTGGACATCGCCGCCCGCAGGACGCGCCGCGGCTCAGCGGTGTCATGCATCACAATGCCTTTCGCATCGCACTCGACGAAGGTGGGCACGAGATCGACCCCTGACCCGCCGGGACGCACGATCACACCCGGCGCAGCCTCGATGGTCTCCTTGCGTTCCTTGAGCTCATCCTTCTTCCGCGCGAGCTGCGTTTCATCCAGCTTGATCGCTTCCGTCAGTTCGCGCGATTTCTCATTGAGTTCCTTCAGCTCTTCGTTGAGTTTCGCGGCCCGCGCCTGGTTCTCATCGAGCGCCTTCTTCTGCTTTTCGAGTTCCACGAGTTTCGCCTGAAGGTCGTACTGCCGACCACCCTGGCGCAGGCGAAGCTGAATGTCATCGTGCATCTGTTTCAACGTGACATCATTCTTCTCCTGCTCCTTTTGAAGGGCGAGGTATTCCTGAGCGCGTTGGACTTCGGGCGTGTCATCGCCGGTGTCCTGCATGGCCTGGAGGGCAAGGCCCGTGATGAGCAGCGTGAGCACGCCGATGACGCAGGCGAGGATGCTCAGGAAGGGGAAGAGGTTGACGGTCGCGCCTTGTCGGGGTTTGCGTCGTGCCATGGTGATCTCACACGTGAGAGCTATTCGCCGTTGCCCTGATTCTTCCGCCCAAACGGCCACCACCCGCGCTTCGGCTGCTGCTGCGTCTGCACCACGATCTGCTTGCCGCCCAGTTCGCGCAGCACTTCGCTCAACGATCCCAGCCCGCGATCGAGCTGCTCGAAATACTTCTGCGTCGCCTGCGTGGCCTGAAGCATGGCCGCGGCGATCTCGTGCTGGGCATCCTCCGCGCGCTCGCTCATCTCGGTCACAGCTCTATCAAATCGGTCAATCTGCTTGGTCTGCAAGTCCGCCATGCGCCGGCTGATCTCATCAATATCGCGCAGCATCGCCCCGTAGTTGCCCGCCAGCGCATCGTTCATGGCGGCGCGAATGTGCTCGCTCACCTCGCCCAGCGGCTTGGCGCGCGGCCCTGAATCCGCCAGGCGCTTCAAAAGGTTCTCATTGCAATATTCGTCCACCCAGTTGAGAAGATCTTCTTCAGATTTTTGTAGCGAGCTGGCGGGGAACATGATGATCAGGCTCATGACCAGGGCCACGAGCGTGGTATCAAACGCCATCGCCAGGCCGCCGGTGATGCCTGAGAGAGAGCTGGTGAGTTGATCGGTGGTGACGCCTTTGGTGTTGATGGATGCATCGAAGGAGCCGACGGCATCGCTGATGCCCAATACCGTGCCGATGAAGCCGAGGATGGGAATCGCCCAGATGAAAACCTTGATGAGCGTGTAGCTGGATTCGACGCCGTTGGAGTCGATATCCGACTGCGAAGACATCATGTTGGCGACTTCGCTGGAGCTGCGGCGAACGCGATAGTGCTCCAGCCCGCGCTGCACGCGATTCACAAGAAAGCTCTGCGAAGGGCTGGTGGGCATCGCATGCACGTGGCGGATCATTTCATCGACGTTGTTCTCGTTGATCTCCTCGCCGCGATCGCTGGGCAGAAGATCGAAGAGCATCGTCTCGCGCTGACGACGAATTTTGCGAGTCTTGAAAACGAGAATCGCGACCGACCAGAAAAGCAGGTACGTCTCTGCGAAAGGCACCCAGCCACGCGCGAGGAACAGGTCGGAAAAGTAGTAGCCCTTCAGCGGCAGCATGGCGAGCAGGAAGACGGCCGTGGCGACGAGCGCGACGCCCGCGGTCAGGAGCATGGAGACATTGGTACCACTGGTGGCGCTGAGGCCCTCGGTGGAGCCGCGGGGTGTAGACGAGGCAACTTCCCGGCGGCGCGTGCGGGCGACAGGAATCGTCGAAGGATCGATCGAGATGTTTGAACCGTGCGAGGCATCGGTGTCAGCACCGGCAGCCTCGGCCGGCGGCGCGGGGATGACCGACTGGTTGTGGCAATGCGGACAGCGAACCTTCCGGCCGGAGTGTTCCTCGCGGACCTTGAGGCTGTGACTGCAATGCGGGCAATCGAATCTGAAATACACGGCCTTCTCACTGGTGAAGGACAGAACTCAAGCGAAGGGACGACCCGTGATTATAGGGGAAGAGCGATTAACTCCCCTCCCTCTTAGGGAGGGGCAGGGGGAGGGTCGGGGTCAACCGATGGCGGCCATGCTGGGTTGCAAGCGGAGTCACCGGCGTGCGTGCCCTCGACCCTCCCCTAACCCCTCCCTGAGAGGGAGGGGAATCAAACGCATCACCCGCCCGCAGCCTTTGCGGGGTAGCCCATGGCGCGCAGGGATTCAACCATGCGTTCGCGATGATCACCCTGAAGCTCGAAGCCATCCTCGCGCAGGCCGCCGCCGGTTGCGTATTGTTTTCGGCACTGTTTCAGCAGGGCGGCAAGGTCCGTGGCTTTCGGGTCCAGCCCGGTGACGACGGTGACGAACTTGCCGCGCCGCTGTTCGCGGCGGACGCGCGCGTCCTGATCCTTGGGCAGGCAGACCTCGCCAACCGCATCGCGCGGGCACTTGCATTCCGCCAGCGCCTTGCCGCACGCGGGACACGTAATCGGCCGCTGGAGCGATGTGCCATCGAATAGACCCATGAAGAAACGATAGCGGAAAACGCTCAGGAGAGAGCCACGAGTCAGCAACCTGGCTGGGGCTGGAGTCCGCATGGGTGGCTGGGGCTGGAGTCCGCGCAAGCCCCGGCCCGAAGAACCTTGTGCGCCTCACGGCCGGGGCTTCGCCGAGCCTCAGCCCCAGCTACCCGACGCTATGATCGTGAGACCGACTTTGAAAGGACGGACCCCCGATGATGCAAACGACGAAACCCGCGGCCTTCGTGATGGCTCTAATCATCTGTACAGTCGCGCGGGCTGCGGACTTCTCCGACATCGACAAGGCGGATCGCGTGATCGTCCTCTGGCCGGACCTGGCGCCGGGTGAGACGACGAAGTCGCCCGGCGAAGCGTTGCCGCGGAGGGAGAGTGAAAACCCGCGCACCACGCGCATCAAGGACATCACGCAGCCGATGCTCGAAGTTTACGAGCCCGCCGCGGACAAGAAGAACGGCGTGGCGGTCGTGATCTGCCCGGGCGGGGCGTACAACTATGTCGTGCGCGACAAGGAAGGCGTCGAACCGGCGCGATGGCTCAACGGACTGGGCATCACCGCGTTCGTCCTTCGCTATCGCACCAAGGATGGCAAGTCGAACCCGCACTGGCTTCGACCGTTGCAGGATGCCCAGCGGGCGCTGAGCCTGGTCCGTGCCCATGCACAGGAATGGAAACTCGACGCCAAGCGCATCGGCATCCTGGGCTTCTCCGCCGGCGGCAACCTGGCGACTTATGCCCTGACGCGCGATGAGGAGCGGGCGTATGAAGCGATCGACAAGATCGACGAGACACCCTGCCGCGCGGACTTCGGCATGCTCATTTATCCGTGGATGATCGCGAGCGCGAAGGGCGATGCGCTGGTCGATGAAGTGAAGGTCACGCCGCGAACGCCGCCGACGTTTCTCGTGCAGTCCAGTGATGACAGCGCCACCGCGCTCAACAGCGTGCTCTTCTACGCGGAATTGAAGCGGAACAAGGTGCCGGGCGAGCTGCACGTCTATCTGAAAGGCGGCCACGGCTACGGCATGCGCCCGGTCAAGGACACCGTCATCGATACCTGGCCGCAGCGGGCGGCGGACTGGCTGAAGGTCAGCGGGATTGGAGCACCATCCCGATAGGGTGGTGCTCATTGCGCACGATCATCTGCGGCGACCGAGGCGTGACGAGTCGCGCCCGCTTGTGCCAATGAGCGTTCAGATCATCGTGTGCTCATAGCACCACCCTGTCGGGATGGTGCTTCCATCCACCTTGCCTTGTACATGCGTTCATCAGGCAGTTGTATCTCGCCTTGCGGCGCGAGCAGGTGGATGCGCGTGGACCACCATTCCTTGCCTTCGCCGCGCAGGTGCGCGACCCGGCCGGTGGTTGGATGTGGGCTGACGCACTTCACATTCACAAGATCACCCAGCTCCGGATGCGGGCGAAAAGTGAGCGTCTTGCGATCGAACAGGTACACATGCTTATGCACGGAGAGCACGAGGTCATCGCTCTCGGGCACCGCCAGCAGATCGTGTCCGCCCGCATCAGGCAGCGGATGACTGGCGCGAAGTTTCAGTGAAGGGTGATCGCTTTGCCAGTCGCCCAGGTCGTAACACTGGAGTTGATCGTAGCCCAGCGCCCACAGGTGTTGCCGCGCGTTGTCCCACACGACGCCGTGCGCTGAGGGCAGCGGCGTTTCGAAAAGGGGAGCGTCCGGGCGGGTGATGTCAAAGAGCATCAGCCTGTTGCCCTTCGCGTGGGTCGAAGCCGCGGCAACGATGCGATCGTTTGGCAGGAGTTCGATCGAATGCGCATTGGGAACACGGGCATACCACAGGACTTTGCCGCTCGGATGCTCAACCAGGGCGCAGGCCCCGCTGGATGAAGAGATGAGAATGCGCGTGCCGCCTGCAACAGGCTTGCAGTCGTCGGTCGTGCGGAAGGCGGCGTGAAGCTCGGCGGGTAGTTCGGGGCGATCCTTCGCGCGCCAGCTCCAGATCTTGGTCAGGTCGCCGCGCTCGGCGCGGGCAGCGTCGATGATGAAGACTTCCTCCATGCCGCAGACGATCAGGTGCTGCGGCGACGAGCAGCCAAAGGGAATAAGGGCGAAGAGCAGGATGGCAAGCAGTGTGCGTCGGGTCATGGCCTTGCACCTTCAGGACTAATCACGTGTAAAGTCTGCCGCCGTCGAGGCGGATGATCTGCCCCGTGCAGTAGTCCGCATCGCGCACGAGAAACAGCACCGCCGCCGCCGCATCCTCCGGCGTGCCCGGCCTGCCCAGCGGGACGCGCTTCATGTACGCCTTGCGCTGGGCCGGCTTGTAGGACTCGGCCCACGCCACCACGCCCGGGGCGATCGCGTTCACCGTCACCTTCGGCGCCAGCTCCATCGCGGCTGTCATCGTTGCTTCCTGCAAGGCGGCCTTACTCATGTTGTAAGCCATGTACCCGCGCAGCGGCTGGCCCATCACGTGAATGTCAATGAAGTTCACGATGCGCCCCGCGTCCTGTACCGGCTTGCGCCTGCTCGGATCCGCCTTCGTATCCACCACCGCATGCGCAGCCAGCATCGGCGCGAACTTTTGCATCAGCATCACCGGAGCGCGGGCGTTGACGGCGAACTGCTGCTCGATCGCTTCCAGCGTGATCGAACCGATCGGCGTGCGGTCGAAGATGGAGGCGTTGTTGATCAGGGCATCACAGCGATCAAAGTGCGCGATGAAGGCGTCGTGGATGAAGTCGGCGGCGTTCGCTTCCGCGAGGTCCGCGGGAATCGCCAGGGCCCTGCGACCGAGGCGTTCGATTCGGCGGACGACTTCGCCCGCATCGCCGCCGCTGCGCTGGTAGGTGATCGCCACATCCATGCCCGCCTGCGCCAGGGCGAGGGCAATGGCCTTGCCCACGCGACGCGAGCCGCCGGTGACCAGTGCGACTTTGCCTTTGAGCGGCTCGACGGGCGGTTCCTGCGCCGAAGGGCGAACGATGCGGTCGTGCCCCTTGCGCTGGGTGCGCGGCTTGCGCGGCCGGTCTTCATCAGGACCGGTTCGGTCATCGCGCGGATTGCGGGGCTGGTTGGAAGCCATGACATCAAGCTAACTGATTTGTCTTTGATGGTTCGACGGATCGATTGTGGCAGGCCAGCATCACCCGTGAAACTGAGGCGGATCCTCACGCCTTTCGTCATCTTCTTCCGGCGAGGGCAGGCGGTCCGCCCCGGCCCGCCAGATGTCGGGCATCATCTCCTGCTGGTGCTTCCGTTTGGCGCGAAGCACGTTGCGACGCCAGGCGCGGAACAGGAGCACCACGGTGACGATCAGGATGATGCCGATGATCGCCACCAGCAGGATGAGGGTGTACAGATCCTTTTTCTGATCCGGCGTGGGTGCGGGCATGTATGAGAAGTTTATCCGTAGTCATCCCGCTCCGCGAGATGGAACGCACCGGCGTGACCCTATTTTGTGGCATGATCAGTTTGGGTCAGGTTGGGTGCCATGGGCAAGCGAAGTCTTCGGAGCTTGCCCGTGCGGATCACCCTCGTCGCTCGGCGCACAGCACGGGTAAGCTCGCGGACTCGCTTACCCATGGCACCCGATGGCGCCCGCCACAGAAGATGGGCACACCCGAACGCACCGGCCTACCCCCGATACGTACACACCGTCTTACCCGTCTCCCACACGCTGATTTCATCGAGCTCCACATCAATATCCTTCAGCGCCGGCGCGAGCCAGCCGTGGATCACCTTCGCGATATGTTCCACCGAAGGGTTCATCGCGGCGAACTCGGGCACATCAATATTCAGGTGCTTGTGATCGAGCTTCATGACCGCGGTCGCGTTCACCACCGAATCGAGCAGGGCGACATCGCAGGTGCCGCCTGCCGGATCGATGGGAGCGCGCACGCACACTTCGATGCGGTAGTTGTGCCCGTGGCCCGATGGGTTGTTGCACTTGCCGAAGATTTCCCTGTTCTCCTGGTCCGACAGGCTCGGCACATGCAGGCGATGGGCGGCGGAAAATTCGTATTGCTGGCGGATCAGAACGTGATCCATGTCCGTACTCCCTATGGAAAAGCTGAGCATAGGCGTCAGTTGCAGGCGGGCTTCGATGACGGTGTGGTCCAGCGCGGGCTGGAGGCCACGCATGATGGTTCGCATCACGTGGCCCAGCGGGGCGCTGGTGGTGTGCTGCTCGCGGGCGATGCGCTCCAGGTCGGTAAGCACCTGTCCGCGCACGGCAGAGTCAATGGCCTTGATGTTGATGAAGTAACCGGTGACGGGATCGACCTCGCCCCGGCAGCGCACTTGCAGCTCGTAGTACCGCCCCAGCCCGCGCATCGCAGGCCAGGCGGCGAAGGTGTTGGAACGCTCCGCGCCAGCGATGCCATCGTCAGCGTTCAAACAGAAGCGCACGGTGCGGGTCAGTTCAACCACGGGGCGATTATAGGGCGACTGGATTTGAGTGGCTGGGGCTGAGGCTCGGTGAAGCCCCGGAAGCCCCGGCAGCGGCGCGCACAAGGTTCGCCAGGCCGGGGCTTGGGCGGACTCCAGCCCCAGCCACCCGGACCAGACTCGCACATCACCCGCGTTCACCAGACCGTACAGACCGAATCGCGCGCCGGCTTTGCGTTATCGGATCGGGAATTATCCGTTGCATTCACCTTCCCTGTTTTCCATATTTCACTCAGGCGGAGCAATGGAGTCTCCGCGGTCCTGACGCAGCGCCGGCCGGAGCCCTTCGGCGCGGAAAGGGATTGACCATGCGCACGGTGATCGCATACAGCGTGGCGATTTACGGAGCCCTGCTTTTTGCGGGTGCGATGGGTGTGCCCGATGGGGCGGTCTCGGACAACGAAGGCGGGATCCGCGAGGCGGGTTCTGTTCACCCGATCGCGATGCCTTGTCCCAAACGATGGACGCGCGAGCATGCCGATGACAGGCGGACGCGCGACCTGAAGCGGCTCGATAAAGCGGAGTGAAAAGGGCGGGCTTCAGTCCGCGGGGCCAGGCGATGGAGCCGCGCCCTGTTTGAGGCGCTCGTCGATGTACCGCGTCAGCTTCGCCGCGCCGGTGATGTGCAGGTGATCCGAATCGGAAAAGTCCTCATCGCTCCACTCGATCAGCGCGTTGAAGTCCCACCACTCGAAACTGTCAGCCCCAAGTTCGCTGCGAAGCTGGGCGAGCGTGTCCTCCGTCAGTTGATTCCACGCGTCAGGCACCAGCCTGCGATAGCTGATGTGAATCGGCATGCGCAGGAGAATAATGCGAGCCCCCGCGGCCTTCGCATCATGCACGAGCAGTTGCAGGGCTTCGCGATTGCGCGGCACGTTGGCGAGCTCCGCGTTGCCTCCGTGTTCCTTGAACCGGGCTGCGGCATGGGCGGCGAGGTCTTCGCGCAGGTCCCGCCGCATGAAGCCGGGCAGCATTTCCCCTTCTTCAGTCCCCCACACCAGCCGGCGCGGCGAAGGCTTCTGAAAGGCCACCAGCGGCCAGAACATGCTGCGATACCATCCGTGATGGTAGACCACGCGAAGTCGATCAGCCCGTTCCACGTTCAAAGCGCTGACCTCCGCATCCAGATCGAAGATGCGGCGATAGTCGCCGTTGAAGTGATGCACGCTGTTGGCCTGGAGGAAATAGGGATCGACTTCGACAAACACCGTCTTGAGGCCGGGCAGTCGCGGCAGATTGCCCGCGAACACGGCCCGCATGCAGGTCGGGTCGTGAGCAGCGCCCGACAGGTTCACCGCGGGCGTCTGCATCGAAGCCGCATCGACGCCCGCCAGCACGTGGGATGAGCCGAGGAAAACCACCTGCGTCCTGGGGGTGATGGTCGCCAACGCGCGGGTGTGTTCGTTGTCCGGCTTCACATAGTCGCGCAGCGCCAGCGCCACGACGAACACCGCGACCAGACCGCACAGCAGCACGAGCGCTGCCCACAGGCGATCGCGCCGCGTCATCTGCCCGAACCAGGCGACCGCATCAGAATTGAAAATAGATGAACTCATTTCCGCCGGCCACTCCGAAGACGAGGATGGTGATGAACAGGATCAGGTACACGCACAGGCGAACGACCGGCGGCCACTTCTTGACCGCCAGCAGATCGCCGCCGGCGCGTTCCTTGAGCACGTTGAGCGCGAACATGGGCAGGGCAAAGCACAGCAACGTGAGCGCGATGACCTTGCCTGTCAGCGCGAACGGACTGAAGAGATTCATCGCCAGCGTCGCGGCATCCTTGATCTCGATGACGCCAAACAGCAGCCAGCCGATGCACGTGACCTGGAAGAAGAGGACGATCCCCAGGGCGCGGAACAGTTTTTTGCCGCGCGGGCCCAGGCGTTCGTTGAAGCGTGTGATGGAGGGTTCGACGAATCGTTGGAGGATGAGGATGAGGCCGTGGAACGCGCCCCAGGCGATGAAGTTCCAGCGTGCCCCGTGCCACAGGCCGCCCAGCAGCATGGTGAGGAAGAGATTGCGATGGGTGCGCCAGGGCCCGCCGCGGTTGCCGCCCAGGGGGATGTACAGGTAATCGCGCAGCCAGGTGGACAGGGCGATGTGCCACCTGCGCCAGAAGTCGCTGGGACTGATGGCGAGGTAAGGCATGCGGAAATTTTCCATGAGATCGACGCCCAGCAGTCGGGCGATGCCGCGGGCGATGTCGGAGTAGCCGGAGAAGTCGCCGTAGATCTGCCAGGCGAAGGCATAGATGCCCAGGAGGATTTCCAGACCGTGATGCTGATCAGGATGGGCGAAGAGTTCGCGCGTGAAGGGCGCGAGGTTGTCGGCGAGCACGACCTTTTTGAAGTAGCCCAGGAGGATCAACCAGCACCCGGTGCGGATCATGTCATAGGTGACGCGCCTCGGGTTTTCGATCTGCGGGAGCAGCCGGCTGGCGCGCTCGATCGGTCCTGCGACAAGCTGCGGGAAAAACGAAATGTAAAGCAGATAGTTGGACAGCGACCGGGCCGGCGCGAGCTGCCTGCGGTACACGTCGATGGTGTAGCTCATCGTCTGGAACGTGTAGAACGAAATGCCCACCGGCAGGACCAGGTGCAGGAACGTGAAGCTGGGCGTCTCGACGCCGAAGTTCGCCAGGAGCTGCGCCATCGAGTCGGCGAAGAAGCCCATGTATTTGAAGGCACAGAGAATGCCCATGTTGACCGCGATACTCACCAAGAGCAGCCGGCGGCGAACCCGGGCGTTCTCGCTGCGGTGCATGGCATGCGAGAGGAAGTAGTCCATCACGCTGGAGAGGAAGATGAGCGAGAGGAAGCGCCAGTCCCACCAGCCGTAGAAGACGTAGCTGGCGATGAGCAGCATCCGGTTCTGCGCGCGGTGCCGCAGGAGCACGTACAGGACGTACGTGATCAGGAAGAAGATGACGAATGTGACCGAGTTGAATAGCACAGCCGACTCGCAGGAGGTCGGCGGTTAGCCTCAGTGGCCGTGACCGCGTCTGAATGGTTACATCGGCTGGTTCTTCGCTGCGGTTCGATGAAGGGTGTGATAACCGGGTAGTTGGGAGGGTGTTCCCGTTGGAAGAATGCCGTTGGGAGGGTGCCATGGGTAAGCGAAGTCCGCGGAGCTTACCCGTGCGAACGACCGCAGCCTCCCTCACGGGCAAACTCGAAGACTCGTTTGCCCATGGCACCCGAGCCAGCCTTCCGCGACACGTGACACAACGACCGACTTAGTAAAAATTCTTCAGGTTCCCCGAGTACCGCCGCTTGACCTCGGCGACCGGGCGGCGCTCGGCGTGGCTGTCGGCGAAGAGCAGCGTAGTGGATTCGAGCTTGCCGACCCACTGGTGTCCGCCGCTGGCCGTCTCGGGCGTGTCATCGTGGGCCGTGGACTTGGAGACGCGATCGGAAAGGACCGGCTGCGTCCCCGCGTTTCTCGAACTGATCCGCTCCGGCCAACCCTTCGGGTCCGCCAGCGCGTCGTAGGCCGGCGAAGGGAAAAACACCGCGCCGAACTTCCGCGGTACCCACAGGTTGAACGGGATGATCGAAAAGTATCCGTAGGCCGACTTGAAATAGGCCTTGGCATCATCAAAGCTGGAAACGGACTGTGGGACCAGCGGCGAAACCGGGCAGTCCCACATCTTCGCCATGTTGACGCCATACCTGCCCATCTGCTCCGGGAAGCGATTGCTCACATCCCACGTGTTCACGCCGGTGGTGAACGGTTCATCCTGCCGCGGCAGCGCATCGCCGCCGTGCTCGCCGGCATAGGCGGTCATCGCAATGCCCCACTGATGAAAATTCGCCAGGCAGGTCACCACGCGGGCTTCGTACTTGGACTTCTGCATCGAAGGCAGCAGAATCGAAATCAGCAGCACGATCATGGAGATGACCACCAGCATCTCGATCATCGTGAACCCGCGATTGGTTGTAGTTGATTGCCTTCGCATCAAAGTCCTGCTCCGAGCCCTCGCTTCGCCATGAACCGTTTGCATTGTAGCGAACCAGTCAGGGCACCAACGCCTAATCGGTGATAGTCGGCGTCGGGTGGCTGGGGCTGAGGCTCGGCGAAG
>JBBDXA010000062.1:36608-41934 GCA_040902585.1 Phycisphaeraceae bacterium | reverse complement strand
ACTCCGCTTACCCATGGCACCCGATGGCGCCCGCCACAGAAGATGAGCACGCCCGCTCAAGCAGCCACTCGATTCATACTGACCGCATCGCGCTTACGACCAGCGTTCCTGTTGCTCGCGCTGCTGGCGCTCGACCTGCACCATGATCTGCGCCACGCGCCAGCCCTGGTACGCCTGCATGCCCACGAAGAGCGCCATGATGACAAACCACGGATCGCCGACGTACGCGGCCCATGCCCCCGCGCCGATGGCGACGACGATGCCGATGAACGCCACGATCTGAAGACTCCGCGCCCGGCCGATGAAGTACCACAGGATCGCCTGCAACGTCTGCCCGCCGTCGAGCGGATACACCGGCAGCATGTTGAAAATGAGCAGCACCAGGTTCAACATGTAGATCCACTCGACGTAACGGATCACATCCGGGCTCGCACCAGGTATCCAGTCATGCACCGCGTAGATGGCGAGAATGGTGATCGGCACGAGAGCCAAATTCACCAGCGGACCGGCGACGATGGACCACAGCACCGCGCCGGGCCTGGCGGGCGGCTGCACATAGGCGACGCCGCCCAAAGGCCAGAGCACGATTTTGTCGGCCTTTCCGCCGACACTGCGACACGCCAGCGCGTGGCCGAATTCGTGCATCAGGACGATCGCGAACACGGTGAACAGTGAAATGAAAGGCCAGATGGGCGAGGAGAACTGGCGATGATGGCCGCC
Organism: Phycisphaeraceae bacterium; assembly: GCA_040902585.1. GTDB lineage: Bacteria > Planctomycetota > Phycisphaerae > Phycisphaerales > Phycisphaeraceae > JBBDXA01. The sequence goes on along the minus strand of JBBDXA010000062.1, from coordinate 41,214 downwards.
CTGGTACACGAGCACGGGCAGGATGAACCACGACCAGTGAACGAGCACCTGGACGCCGAACGCACGGAAGAACGGGAATGAGCCTTGCTGCTGAGGAAGCATCGGCAGAGTATAGGCGGGTATGGTGGGTGATGTGGGGTGCCACTGAAGACATGAAAAGGAAACGTCATGAATGAAACCAGAACCGCTCTCATCACCGGCGCGGGCAGCGGCATCGGCCGGTGTGTGGCGTTGCAACTGAGCAAGGCGTGCTCCCGCGTCGCGCTGGTCGGCCGAACCGCGTCGAAGCTGGAAGAAACCGCCGCGATGGCGCGCGATGCCGGCGCGACGGCAGAATCAATCCTCACGCTTGCCGCCGATGTCTCGCGCTTCGATGCATGGCCTTCGCTCATCGAAAACACCCTCGCCGCCTTCGGCCGAATCAATGCCCTGGCCAACGTCGCGGGCTTCGCCTCCATCACGCCCATCGATCACATCGATGAACTGACCTGGCGCGACACGATCGATATCAATCTCGCCGCCATCGTCGCCGCGACGCACTTCGCCTGGCCGCACTTGAAGAAGGCGGGCGGCGTGATCGTCAATGTCTCGTCGATGGCGAGCGTCGATCCCTTTCCCAGCTTCGCGATGTATGCCGCGGCCAAGGCGGCGGTGAACATGTTCACGCAATGCACGGCCCGGGAAGGCGCGGAGGTCAACATCAAAGCCGTGGCCGTCGCGCCGGGCGCGGTGGAGACGCCGATGCTGCGTTCGATGTTCGATGAAGCGATGATCCCCAAAGGCCACGCGCTTTGGCCGGATGACGTGGCGAGGGTGATCGTCGATTGCATCACAGGCGCGCGCGACTTCAAAGCGGGCGAGACGATTCTGGTGCCCAGCGCGTAGTCCTATTCCGGGTGGCACGCCCGACCGAATCTCGCGATTCAACATTTTATTGTTGACATTGCCGGGCGATTCGAAATAGAAGGTCCCCGCGAACTGTTACAATAGAATCCACTCACCCCACCAATGGAGGCTTCCATGATTCGCACCGCAACCATCCTTTCCATCGCTATTCTGCTTGCCGCCTCGGGCCCGGCCTTTGCCGACAACGGGCTGAAGGAGGGCGCGCCGGGCCTGAAATCCGCCGGTTCGCTCACGTTCGGGCCGACGGGCATTCTTTTTGTCGCCGACACCAAAGGCGCGGCGATCTTCGCGATCGACACCGGCGACATCAGCGGCGACGCGAGCAGCGCCAAGGTCAACGTCGACAAGCTCGGCGAGAAGGTGGCCGCGATGCTCGGCACCAAGGCCGACCAGGTGCAGATCAACGACATCGCCGCCAATCCCGCCAGCGGGAATGTGTATCTTTCCGTTTCGCGCGGTCGCGGTCCTGATGCCCTGCCCGTGATCCTGCGCGTCACGTCAGCAGGTAAAATCGAAGAGCTCAAGCTCGACAAAGTGAAATTCGCCCGGGCTTCATTGCCCAACGCGCCGGAAGACAAAGTCACCGGCACAGGCACACGGCAATCCAACGCGCGGAACGAATCGATCACCGACATGGCGTTCATCGAGAACCAGGTGATCGTGGCGGGCCTTTCCAATGAAGACTTCGCGTCGAACCTGCGGGCGATTCCGTTTCCGTTCAAGGATGTGAACGACGGCGCGGGCATCGAAATTTACCACGGCGCGCATGGCAAGCTGGAGACGCGTTCACCGGTGCGGACGTTTGTGCCGATCAACTTCGGTACCGAGCCGCAGATCATCGCGGCCTACACCTGCACGCCCCTGGTCCGCATTCCGCTCTCGGAACTGAAGCCCGGCGCGAAGGTGCGCGGCACGACGATCGCCGAGCTTGGCAACCGCAACCGCCCGCTCGATATCGTCGCCTACACCAAGGGCGGCAAGCACTACCTGCTGATGGCCAACAGCGCCCGCGGCGTGATGAAGATCGGCACGGATCAGCTCTATCCCAAGGAAGGCATCAACGAGAAGGTCAGCGACAAAGCCGGCCAGACGTATGACACGGTGGGCGATCTGAAGGATGTGACGCAGCTCGACAAGCTCAACGACACGCACGCGGTGATTTTGATCGAAGCGAACGGCGGCGCGGAGTTGAAGACGATTGCGCTGCCGTGATGCGAAGGCGCAAGCGATGAAGAAGACAACAATCATCACGCCGGTCTTCCGATGAGGGCCGGCGTGTTTCTTTTGATCGATGAGGTTGATCATGAACCGGATGCAATGGCTGATCGGGTTTGTCGCGCTGGTGATGGTCGGCTGCGAGTCGAAGCCGATGTTCAGCCTCGGATATCTCGCGGTGGAGAACGACCGGGCGGTTTTTTCGGCGCGACCGCTGACGCCGGAGGCGGTGGTGCTATTGAAGTCCATGTCCGCTGATGAGCCTGCGCTGGCGGAGGCGTTTCGCGTGATCGTCCGCAGCAAGGAGCGTTCCAGTGATACACCGGCGCTGCTGGGCACCTATCGCGTGACGGAGGCGGCGGTTCTGTTTGAGCCTCGTTTTCCGCTGGAACCGGGCGCGACGTATGAGGCGATGCTGGATCAGAGCCGGCTGCCAGGCGTGGAAGGAAACCTCGGTGTTTATCGATTGAGCATCGCGACCGAACCCGCTCCGCCTTCGCCGCGGGCAACGGTGAAGGCGGTGTATCCCACGTCTGATGCGCTGCCCGAGAATCTGCTTCGCCTATACATTCACTTCAGCGCGCCGATGAGTCAGGGCGACTCGTATGGGCACATTCACATCCTCAACGAGCGCGGCCAGAAGATCGAGTTGCCCTTTCTCGAACTGCCGGAGGAACTGTGGAACGATGACGGGACGCGGCTGACGATTCTGTTTGACCCCGGTCGCGTGAAGCAGGGCCTGAAGCCGCGCGAGGAGGACGGCGCGGTGCTGGAGGCGGGCAAGCAGTACAAGCTGATGATCGATGCGGACTGGCGGGATGCCAGCGGAAGACCGCTGAAGGCGAGCCACTGGAAGGCGTTCAAGGCGACGGCGGCGGACGTGACGCAGCCTGATCCGGACAAGTGGGAAGTGAAGGTTCCGCCAACGGGCTTGCGAAGGGCGCTGGAGATTCGTTTTCCTGATGGGCTCGATCATGGTATGCTGGAGCACGTGATCAAAATCGTGAACGCTGACGGTCAAAGGGTCCGCGGAAAAGTCAGCATCGGCGAAAGTGAGACGCAGTGGACTTTCATTCCGGATGAGGCGTGGCGCGCGGGGCTTCACACGATCAACGTGCCGCACACGCTGGAAGATTGCGCGGGCAACAGCGTGGGTCGGCCGTTCGAGGTGGATCTGAATGCGGGGCCGCGGCAGGAACTGCGGGACAGGGCGCTGGTGTTTGAAGTGAAGTGAAAGGCAATTCTTCGTGCTTCGTGCCATGCTTCTCTTGGAACGCGGGCGAGAAATCTGGAGCACCATCCCGGCAGGGTGGTGCATGGCGGATCACCGCATGCCGCCGACACCGCCCTGCCGGGACGGTGCTCCAGCCTCAGGCCTCGGCGAGGCCTTCGCGGATGGCATAGCGGGCCAGCTCGACGCGGTCGTGGATGTCCAGCTTGTCCATGAGTTTCTGAGCGTGGCCTTCGACGGTTTTGACGCTGACGTGCATGGTGGCGGCGATTTCCTTTTTGGCCATGCCGCGCGCGAGATAGCGCAGGACTTCGACCTCGCGTTCGGTGAGCATCGCGGCCCGGGTCTTCTTGTCCTGAAGGTGGACGCCGGTTTCGTCGGCGATGATTCTGGAAGCGACTTGCGGGGAGAAATAGACTCTGCCCGCGGCGACCTGGCGGATCGCCTCGATGACTTTGTGCGAAGGCTCGCTCTTGGTGAGGTAGCCGCGGGCCTTGACGCGAAGGGCCTGCTCGATGTAGTGATCGTGGAAGAAGGCGGAGAGGAAAATGATGCGGGACTGTTCCTTCATGCGCAGGATCTGGTCGGCTGCGTCGAAGCAGATCAGGCCCGGCATGTCGATGTCCATCAGGATGACATCGGGATTCAGCTCCAATGCCGAGCGGATGGCCGCGTCCGCGTCGCCCACGCTGCGCACGACCACCATGTCCGCCTCGGCGGCGAGCAGTTGCCCCAGCGATTCGCGGAACAAGGTGTGATCATCCACCAGAAGAATCCGGATCTTTTCGCTCATGACAAAACCCCTGTTCGTTCAAGGCCGGACGCCCTGTCAACCATTTTAACCAAATCATTCATCTGGAACGGCTTGCTCAGAAGCTCGACGCGTTCGGTGCCGTCGAAGCCCGGCTCCAGGCCCTGCGGCGTGAGAAGAACGACGGCCATCCGCGGAACCTTCGCGCGAACCCGGGCGATCAGATCGGTCGCGGACTCGTCACGATCGACTTCGATGATCGCTGTGCAGTTGACTGGGCCTTCATCGGGAATGTGCCCGCCCAGCTGCGCCACGTCCGGCACCGATGCGACGCGGTAGCCCACTGACTCAAGCGTGGTCACCACAATCTCGCGAAGGAATTCATCGCGGTTGGCGACCAGGACCGTGTGCTCCCCGCGCAGCTCCGGCGCCACGGGCGGGCCTTCCTCCACCGGCGCGGCGACGGCGTTCTACCCCTTCGTCATCGCGGTGATCGTTCCGTA
>JBBDXA010000062.1:0-36598 GCA_040902585.1 Phycisphaeraceae bacterium | reverse complement strand
CGGCGCGGCGACGGCGTTCACCGGTTCGTCCTTCACGATCGGCAGCTCGATCTGAAAAGTAGTTCCCTCACCCGGCGAAGAGCGCACATCAACCTGCCCGCGGTGCTGCGTCACGATGCCATGCACGATCGCCAGGCCCAGGCCCGTGCCTTTGCCGCGGCCCTTGGTGGTGTAGAACGGCTCGAACATGTGGCGCATGACGCCTTCATCCATGCCGACGCCCTGATCGCTGATCGTCAGCACTGCAACCTGCCCCGCCCCCTCGCGCGTCGCGCCGGCGGCAAGGGCGATGCGAATCACGCCGCCGTCAGGCATGGCGTCGCGGGCGTTGATGACCAGGTTCAGCAGCACCTGGTGGATCTGACTGCGATCGCCCAGAATCCAGACGGGGTTGGTCACCTTCACGTCACTCGCGATCCGGACCGAAGCGGGCAGCAGGCTCTCGAACAGGACCGCGGCCTCGGCGACGACCTGCGCGAGATCGACCTTCACCATCTTCGTCGGCGTCTGGTGAGCGAAAGAGAGCAGCGCATGCGTTATGTCAACGCCCTGCTGGGTGGCCTTTTCGATCATCGCCAGCGAAGGCTCGACGAGGCTGGCGGGCGGGAGCTGCCGCCGCACCAGGGCGAGGTGGCCGCGAATGGCGGTGAGAAGATTGTTGAAGTCATGCGCGACGCTGGCGGAAAGTTTGCCAATGGCTTCAAGCTTCTGCACCTGGAGCAACATGGAGCCGAGCTTGAGGCGCTCGCGTTCGTCGGCATTGCGCCGGGTGACATCGGTGACGAAGCCGATCACGCGGACGGTATCGCTCGTGGGGGTGTCGATGAGGTAGCCGCTGTCTTCGACATCGACCCAGTGCCCGTCCTTGTGGCGAAGCCTGTAGTCGAGCATGAAGGGCGATCGCTCGCGGGCAGCCCGTTCGACTTCCCGGCGGAAGTTGAGCACATCTTCCGGATGAATCAGCGATTCCCAGTGATGCAGATCGCCCAGCTCTTCGATCTCGTAACCGATCGATGACAGCGCATCGCCGGCCCAGGCGACTTCATTCGTCGCGGAGTTCCAGTCGTAGAGCAGGCGACCGCTGGCGTGGATCGCGGCTTCATATCGGCTCTTCCACTCAGCCGTCGCCAGCTCCGCGAGCTTGCGGTCGTCGATGTCCCTGTGCGTTCCGGTGGCGCGCAGAGGCTTGCCGAGGTGATTGCGTTCGACGACCTGGCCCTGATCGAGAATCCACTTCCATTTTCCGTTGCGGGTGCGAACGCGATGTTCTGTCCTGTAGAAGTCGGTCCGCCCCGCAAGATGATCCTTCAGCGCGGCCTGCACGTCGGCCGCGTCGTCCGGATGCACCAGTCGTTCCCACGACTCGACTCGCGGCTCGATCTCATCGCGGCTGTACCCGAGCATGGCGCACCATCGCGCATCGAAATACATCTCACCCGTGTGCAGGTTCCAGTCCCAGACGCCCAGTTCGGTGGTGCGCATCGCCAGGTCCAGCCGGTGCTCGCTTTCGCGCAAGGCCTGTTCCATGCGCAGGCGCTGGAGCTCGGCGGTGGCGCGGTTGGCGAAGACGCGCAGGATTTCGCCGATGGGCATGGAGTCATCAAAGGGCTGGCGATGCAGCACCACGAGCAGGCCGATGACCGAGCCATCCGGCCGGGCGAGCGGGATGCCGGCGTAGCCCTGAATCGCCATCTCGCGCAGCATGGGGTCCGCCGGAAACTCATCCGCCACACCGCGCGGATGGATACAGAGCCCGCTCTTGAGCACGTTTGCGCAAGGGGTGCCCGCGAGCTTGTACTGGAAGTTGTCGATGACGCTGCCGTCATTGCAGACCGCCAGCGTGCGGATGGAATCGCCATCCGTATCGCTCAGTTCTCCGAGAAATGCGAACTCCACTTCCAAGGCCTTGGCGAGCTGACCTACGAGTGAGCGAAGGAAGCTCTCGCCCGAATCGGTGCTCACGCCCTCGGCCACGCGCCACAGCGCCTGTTCGTAGCGCTTGCGCTGGGTGATGTCCTGGCAGACACCGACCATCCGCTGGGGCGCATCGCTGGGATCGCGCAGCATGCTGGCCTGGCAGTGAACCCAGCGCACTTTTCCGTCGGGGCGGACCACCCGGTACTCGACGTCGTACGGTTCATTGCGATCGATCGACGCCTGCGCCGCCACGCGAATCCCGGCCAGATCGTCGGGGTGCAGCCGGCGATAGAAGTCCTCGCTCCGGCCGCTGAACTGAGCCGGGGTCACACCGAAGATCTCAAAGGTCTGGCTGGACCAGACCAGTCGATCTTCCGGAATCACGTGGTACCACCAGCCAATGTTGGCGGCCTTCTGCGCGGTTTCAAACAGGTATTGCGTGTCCTGAAGTCGCGTCTGCGTTTCGATCAGATCATCCACGTTGATGGCCGTCGCCAGTCGCGCGGGGCGGCCTTCCCAGATCATCTCGTCCGCATGGATCGACACTTTGAAGGTGGTTCCGTCCTTGCGTCGATGCCGCCAGATACCCTGATTCACGATGATGCTGTCGCTGCGGGCAAGTGACCGAGTGACCGCGCCCGCGTCGTCGGCTGGGTGGATATCCAATATGGTCATCGCCAGGAATTCTTCCCGCGAGTAGCCATAGATGCTGATCGCTGCCTTGTTCACCGCAAGGAATCGCAGCGATTCACGGTCCACGACAAATACCGGCGCGGGGTTGGCGTCAAAGAGCAGGCGGTAACGGCGCTCGTTCCGGGCGACCACTTCCTGATGCGCCAGGTCCCGCTGCCGGCTTCGCCTTTCGTCCCCCCGTTGCAAGAGCGTGTAAACGACAAAGAGCAAAGCCAGCGGGAGAGTCACGCGGACGAAATCCGCCAAGTCATCGGATTCGGAATGGCCCGACCATTCGAAGGCCACCACGGCGTGATGCAGCATCACGGCTCCCAGAAGAATGACGATGACCGGAAGCGGCAACCGCGCATCGGCGGCGCGGCGATGCACGAGCAGAATCGCCAGCGTCGCCAGAGCCACCCCAACACCGGCCACATGGATCACGCTGATCAGCGTCAAGGCAGCGCCACCTCCCGCCGACAGCCCGCGCGCCAGCAAAAGAGGCCGAGTGAGACCGTACACAGTAAATAGGAAATGTGCTCCAGCGCGTTGAGAACCTGCGGGAGAAAATAGGTTTCAGCCACCGTGAACACGCAACCGAGCGCCATCGCGACATAAGCCGCCACCAGCCAGCGAGCGTGGGCAATCAGTCCGATCCGCTGTCGCTTCAAGACCACGGCCAGCAGTCCCGCCACAGCCAGAAAAGCGGTGATGAGTTCGCGATCTTCCACGAACGCCGTCTGATCCAATACCGTCGCGGCCACATCCGCACCCGTTTCAGGCGCGGGAACACCTTCAGCCATCGCGTGGCCCCTAACAAATGAAGCGAACACGAGGGTGATGATCAGGAACCGCAACCCCCGGACATGCGGACGGATCGCGCCTGTTCGACGATGAGGCCCGGCTGACATGGGTTTAATCACCTGATGGAAGTTCATTGCTCTGTTCGTCCCGGACATCGACAGATCACACATGAATGATGAGGGATTCTACATCGCATCGTTCGTGTTGCCCTTCCCTGCCTCCAATTCTAACGACGCTCGATACTCCGTCGAACAATGTCTGCCTCCGCCTTCGCCGCGAACGCGACGCCTGTTACCATAATCGCTCCCTTAAGGAGCCCTTCCATGCATCCATCGCGAATCGCCCTCGGCCTGATTCTCGCCGCGATCCTCTTCATCACACCCAATGCCTCGGCGGATCAGACCGCCAAGACTTTCAACAGCACCGTGAACGGAAAGGAAGCGACGCTGGGCTACCTGCTCTACCTGCCCAACGATTATGAAGCTAAGAAGGACGCGAAGGTTCCCCTCTTGCTCTTCCTTCACGGCTCAGGCGAGCGCGGCGACAACATCGAAGTCCTCAAGAAGCACGGCCCGCCCATGCTCGTGGATAAGGGCAAGGACATGCCGTTCATCATCGTCTCGCCGCAGTGCCCCAAGGACCAGCGCTGGGATTCGGATGTGCTCAAGGCGCTCATTGAGGATGTCAGCAAGAGTCATCGCGTGGACACGGATCGCCTCTACTGCACCGGCCTGTCGATGGGCGGCTTTGGAACGTGGGCACTCTGTACGAAATATCCGCAACTGTTCGCCGCGGCGGTGCCCATCTGCGGCGGCGGCAACCCGCAGACCGTCAAGGCGATGAAAGGCGTGCCCACGTGGGTCTTTCACGGCGACAAGGATACGGCCGTCAAACTCGAACAGTCACAGAGCATGGTCGATGCCCTGAAGGAAGCCGGCGGCGAGGTGACCTTCACCATCTACGAAAACGTCGGGCACGACTCGTGGGTCCGCGCGTACAACAGCAAAGAGTTGTATGAATGGTTGCTCAAGCAGAAGCGCGCGAAGTGATGACCGACGCGAAACCTCAAACATCCATCCGATTCGTGCCGACACGAGTGGACGGGTTGGACGGAGTGGACGAGGTGACGGCTTATCCTGATCGCCTGGCGTTGCAATGCGGCAAGGAACTCGGCGAACATAGCTGGCTCTACCTCGTTGAAAAGTGGCCGTGGTGGGTGCCGGCAGCGAGCTTCGGGCGATGGCTCTATCGCCGAGGTTGGCGATCTGGCGGGCTCATGGTTGGCGAGCGAGACATACTCGCGGTGCCTCTGCCAATGGTGACGTTCTTCACGCAGCCACCACTAACCATCTGGATGCCTGACGAGCGTGACGTGCCGTATCCGCAGACCGTGTTTCGTATGATCAGTGAAGTGCTTCTCTCTGGCGGGTTTGCGACAATCGACATGACCTAGCTGCAACGAGACAACGATCCATGCTCGATTTCAAGAGCGTCAGCAAGACTTACCCATCTGGAACCGGCGAGGTACGCGCGCTGGATGATGTCACCTTCACGCTTGGAGCAGGCGACTTCATCGCCGTGCGCGGCCCCAGCGGCTGCGGTAAATCCACTCTCCTGCTTACAGGCGGCGCGCTGCTCCGCCCCACCCGCGGCACGATTTCACTTCAAGGCAAAGACCTTTACGCAGGCTCAGCGGAGGATCGCGCCAGGCTTCGCGCGACGACCCTCGGCTTCGTCTTTCAACAGTTTCATCTGGTGCCTTACCTGAGTGTGCGCGACAATGTGCTGGCCGCGTCGATCGCCGCCCCTTCAGCCAACGCCCCGAGCCGGGCGGATGAATTGCTTGCTCGCTTCAACATGACCCATCGCGCCGCGCACGTGCCTGCCGAGCTTTCCACCGGCGAACGCCAGCGCACTGCCCTGGCCCGCGCTCTGCTGAATCAACCGAAGCTCCTGCTCGCTGATGAGCCGACGGGGAACCTCGATCCGGAGAACGCACAGGTCGTGCTCGACGCCCTGCGCGGTTTTGCGGATGAAGGCGGCGCGGTGCTGCTGGTGACGCACGATGACCGCAGCGCAGCCGCGGCCGATTGCGTCATGCAAATGCATGCCGGGCGACTTGAGACTGTTCCGATTCCCCTCCCGCCACCGGGGGACACGGAGAGGTCAGGGGAGGGACGAGCGCACGGCATACGTTGACGCAACTTGCCACGGCGATCAGCGGAATCTGTTCGACCGACCCTCCCCCAGCCCCTCCCTGAGAGGGAGGGGAGTTCAACTCAGATCACCTCTCCCTTCACACTCACACCTGCTGCAACTTCTACTTCCCCCGCCGTTTCCGCGGCCTGCACCGGATTCTTCTCACCGATGCGCCGCGCGACCAGAGCCGTGGTGCCCATCGAGAACCCGATTGCCACGGCATACACCAGTGTGAGCACTGCTTCCGTCAGTCCCACCGTCGCGACTGCCGACGCTCCGAGCGACGAGACGAAAAACACATCCTCCACCGCGAAGACTGACTCCATCGCTATCTCAAGCATCATCGGCACCGCCAGCAGCAGAATCGCCCGCGCCATGCTGCCCTGCGTGTAGTCCATCTCCGTGCCGCGCAGGGCATCGCCCAGGGCCCGCAGCAGGGACCGCGGCGGCGGCGGCGGCGGTGGTGTGGATTCGTCCATGTACTCAAGCCCGCATCAGACACTTCTCCGTTCGCAATCATCGCGCCAACTTCCCCACCAAATCAAACATGCTCCGCGTCAGGCTGCAAGGCAACCCATCGCGGAGCACGTTGTGAACCAACGGAAAGGGAGGGATTCTCTGTTCGTGCGTCTTGTCGCTTGAGACGCCGATTGATAACTCCATTTTCAGCGGTTTGTTGCCCAGTGTCAACTGATCCTCAACAAGGTGCGCACAGGATCAATTGTGGGCGATCGCTACAAAACCGCTACAAGGCGATCGCAGTCAGTGACGCTGCCCCGAGCGGCCCGTTGATCAAACCAGCTTCCTCACGCCATCGCAAAACTCTGGCTCACCCGTCGCGCGGCGTGACCTCGCTGCCAGGAATGCCGCGCGCAGCGCCATCAGATGCAAACCCCTCCAGACCAGCGCAGTCACTTCGAGAACGCCGCGGATGCCGACCGCGTCGAAGCACGCGCCGTTCGCCGTTGACGCAAAGGCAAAGTACTTCGAGCGCCCGCGAATCGATCTGGCGCATGAAGAGATGGATCGCCTCAAGCCAACGGACGATGACCGGCTCCGAGCCAGTTGGCTCGATCGGGGCCGCTGGTTTGACTGGGGCAGATGATTCCGGTTCAGTTGGCTGCATCATCACTTCAAGAGCCACGCGACGCAGTGCCCTCACAATTCGATCTGCTACGACTTGGCCATGATGAACGCATCGCTGTGGATTTCCTTCATCGCCGCCCCTGCGAGGAAGGCTTTCTTGCGGAGCATCTGGACGAGCTCGGGATTGCCGCACAGGTACACGCGCCAGCCCTTCAGCTTCGCCATCTGACTCAGCACGATCTGATCCAGCGATCCCACCTCCACGCCCGGCCCCGGCTCGCCGCGAACGAGACAGCGCGTGTAAGTGATCCGCGGACTGAACCGCGCGAGTTCTTCAAGCTCATCAACCAGATAAAGCCCCGTTGCGTCCAGCGCGCCCTGATACAGGGCGATGCGACCTTCGTGATGGTGTTCCAGGGCATCGCGGATGATGCCGTAGAGCGGCGCGAGTCCGGTGCCGGTGCCCACGAGCAGCAGATCCTGTCTCGGGTTGTCAGGCAGGTAGAAGCAATCACCCGAAGGGCCGCGCACCTGGACCTGATCGCCGGGCTGAATGTCATCGTGAATCCAGTTGCTCATGCGCCCGCCGGGGATGCGACGGACGTGCAGTTCCAGGTGTTCATCGCCTTGCGGAAGGCTGGCGATGGAGTAGCTGCGGATCAGGCCATCTTCCCGCACGAGGTTGATGAACTGTCCCGCGCGGTATTCGAAGGGCGTCTCGGGTCGCAGCAGCAGGCGAACGACATCATGACTGAGTCGATGCGTGCCGACGACGTAGGCGATCGCGGCGACGTCAGCCCCGTCAGGCGAGGCAATGGCGAGGTCCGCTTCAGGCACGCAGACGCAAGGCAGGAAGAAGCCGCGTGCCCTCAGCGAATCCTTCAATCCGATTTGCGATGCGCTCGGCGGCGTGCCTTGCGTGACGCGCATCAGACAGGACTGGCAGGTGCCGGACTTGCACGAGTAGGGCGCGGCCACACCGTGCCGCAGCAAGGCGTCAAGTACCGTTTCGCCGGGAGCAAGGGCATAGTCGTTTTCGTTGAATGTCACAGTTGCCATAACGAACTCTGTAAGGACCGATGTGTGGATGACGAGTGACCGCTTGTCCGCAGATCGCGACCCCCACCAGGCCGCGATCTGCGAGCGGGTCAATGGGGGTGATGACCTCACTTCGCGGGAATGGGATCGCGGTTGAGGACGTCATCGCGCACCGAGTTGGCGAGGGCCGCGACCTGGGCGATCTGTTCTGCGCCAACGCCGAGTTCGCTCAACGTGGCGCCGAGATGTTCGATGACGATGTCCACATGGGAATCGTTCAGGCCGCGGGCGATCAAGTGGGCATGCCCTTCGCGCATGCTCTTGCCGGTGTAGTTGTGCGGACCGCCGAGGACCATCGTGAGAAATCCCTTCTGCTTGGCGGCCTGTTCATCCATGTCGATGTCGTCGAAGAAATGCGCGACGCGATCATCGCTGAGCATCTTGCGGTAGAAGATGTCCACAGCCGCATCGACCGCGGCAGACCCTCCCAGTTGTTCGTAAAGACTCGCCATGTTCGTTTTCCTTTCCGCGGCCGGTGGCCGCTATGGGTCCGCTCAACTCTGGAGCGGTGTCGGTGATATCGAAGCATGACATGCCAAAACACCTGGCGGATCATGATTCGCGTTTCTCTTCTGAGGATGATTCGAAGGATTGAATATCAGCGTCTGCGTCCACCGGCGACATCGCACAGCGGCTTGCTGGAGGAGGGATCCGCGAGCAGGTCGGCGATGGTGCTGGAGCCGAAGGCGCGTTCGATGGAGGCCATCGCGTCGTCAAGTTGGCGGTGAAGCGGGCAGAGCTTCTTGCCGTGAGCCTTCAGGCCGAGCGGGCAAGTGTGGATGCGCTGGACCGGGTCGACGGCATTGATCACGTCGAGGACGGTGATGTCCTGGGGCGCCCGGGCGATGGAGAATCCGCCATGCAGTCCGCGCTGGGATCGAACCAGGCCGGCCTTGGCGAGCTGGCCGAGGACTTTGGCGAGGTAGCCGACCGGAACGCGCGTGGTCTCGGCGATCTGCGGCGTGGTGAGCGAAGATTCCGCCTGGTCCGCCAGATGCACGATTGCGCGCAGGGCGTACTCAGAAGTCTGGGAGATCATTCGGGCTTCCTCGTTGAAAACGATATTCGGACATATTTATACGATTATAGTGTGTTTTCGTCCGATTGCAAGGGGCCTCGCACGCACCGTCTTCACTCCGTACAGATCAGGTTGGGCGCAATGATGCCCCGCACGCATTGCCGCGCCCTGCCGATCAAGGACTGTCGCCACGTCGTGTGGATGAACGTCATCCACCGTGGGAGCAGGTTGATTGGCGAAGATGCGCTCGAAAAGCTTTCAACAGCCGGCTTTGAAAACGGTACGGGTTCCACACGACCGCGATCGTGCGCATCGGTTTCGGATTCGCCAGGGATCGATAAACTCGACGATCGCTTTCGTCGCATTGCCGCGCCATGGCGGGGATCATGGAAACGCCGTGCGATAGCGACACCAGTTCCTGCACCATCGTCAACTGGCTGATGCGTTCCACGGCCACAGGGTTGAACGATTGCTGGCGACAGAAGGACACGATGTTGTCCGAAAGGCAATGCGCTTCGTCGAGCAATACAAAAGGGAAAGGCTTCACATCGCCCAGACGGATTCTCGATTTATCCGCCAGAGGATGATTCGGCGGCATGACGAGCAACAGCTCTTCCTCGAACAGCGGTTCGATTTCCAGATACTTGGCCGGAACCGGCAGCGCGACGATCGCCAGATCGATCTCGCCCTGCGTGCAGCTCTTGAGCAGCAGATCGGTCGTGCTCTCCTGCACGAGGAGCGATGCCCTGGGGAACGCGGCCGAGAAGCGCTGGAGAATCTTCGGCAAGAAATAGGGCGCGATCGTCGGGATCGCGCCGACTCGGACGCGACCGCTTTGGCCGTCATCGGTGATCTCGGCTCTTGCGTCTTCGAGGATCGCCAGCACCTGCTGTGCCCGTGCCTGCATCAGGGTGCCGGCTTCCGTCAGCGAGACGGAGCGCGTCCTTCGTTCGAAGACGGGCTGCCCGAGTTCGTCTTCCAGCTTCTGAATCGACCGGCTCAGCGCCGGCTGGGAAATCCGCAGGTCCTCGGCCGCACGCGTGAAGTTGCCGCGCTCGGCGACTTGCAGGAAATAACGCAACTGGTCGAAGTCCATGAGATTCTCCGCGGGACAGGGCCGATTTTATCTATGCACGCCATGCATCAATGATATCCGTGAAATGCATTGGATTGATCGTACCACACCTACTAGTGTTTACCCGTCAACCCGTGTCCACACACTTTTCGTTTCTCTTATCTCGATCTGGAGGAATTCCATGATGACCAGGACTCGCATGACCAGCCTGATGCTCACCCTTGCAATGCTGTGGACCACGGCATCCCTGGCGCAGCCGCCGCAGCCTTCGCAAACGCCGGGGCCTGATGCCCCGGCCGTGGCCAAGTGCCCCGTGACGGGCCTGACAGTCAACGTCTCGGCCGATGCGCACGCCGCCCACGCCGCCCACGCATTGATGGCGGTGCCGACTTCGCCCATGTCGAACCAGGACTGGTGGCCGAATCAACTCGATCTGCGCGTGCTTCACCAGAACTCGCGCAAGAGCAACCCGATGGGTGAAGCGTTCAACTACGCTCAGGAGTTCAAGAAGCTCGACCTCGATGAGCTGAAGAAAGACATCGTGAAGCTGATGACGACCTCGCAGGACTGGTGGCCGGCTGACTACGGACACTACGGGCCGTTGTTCATCCGCATGGCCTGGCACAGTGCCGGCACCTACCGGGTCGCCGACGGTCGCGGCGGCGCGTCCGATGGCACACAGCGCTTCGCGCCGCTCAACAGTTGGCCCGACAACGCCAACCTGGACAAGGCCCGTCGCCTGCTCTGGCCGATCAAGCAGAAGTACGGCAACAGGATTTCCTGGGCGGACCTGATGGTCTTCACCGGCAACTGCGCCCTGGAGTCGATGGGTTTCCAGACGCTCGGCTTCGCCGGCGGTCGCGAAGATGTCTGGGAGCCGCAGATGGACATCAACTGGGGCCCTGAGAAGGAGTGGCTGGCCGACAAGCGTTACAAAGGCGATCGCGATCTGGAGAATCCTCTCGCCGCCGTGCAGATGGGGCTGATCTACGTCAATCCGGAAGGGCCCAACGGCAAGCCCAGTGCCCTGGCCGCGGCCAGGGACATTCGCGTGACGTTCGGTCGCATGGCGATGAACGATGAGGAAACCGTGGCCCTGATTGCCGGCGGTCACACCTTCGGCAAGGCCCACGGCGCGGCCAGCGCCAAGAATGTCGGACCCGACCCTGAGGCGGCAACCCTCGAAGAACAGGGCCTCGGCTGGAAGAATGCTTTCGGCAAAGGACATGCCGGCGACACGATCACCAGCGGCCTGGAAGGGGCGTGGACGTCCACCCCGACCAAGTGGTCCAACGATTACTTCGATCATCTGTTTCGCTACGACTGGGATCTGGTCAAGAGTCCTGCCGGGGCGTGGCAGTGGGTTCCGACAGACCCGGCCGCCGCCGGCACCGTGCCCGATGCCCACGATCCCAAGAAGTCTCACGCTCCGATGATGTTCACCACCGACCTGGCCCTAAGAATGGACCCGGCCTACGGGAAGATCTCCAGGCGCTTCCACGAGAACCCGAAGGAGTTCGAAAAAGCCTTCGCCGAGGCGTGGTACAAGCTCACGCACCGCGACATGGGCCCCCACTCGCGCCTGCTGGGCGCCAAGGTCCCCAAGGCAAGGCTGTGGCAGGATCCGCTTCCCGCGGCCGATCATGAACGGATCAACGAGAAAGATATCGCCGGCCTCAAGGCGAAGATCCTCGCATCAGGCCTGTCCCACTCCGATCTGGTTTCAACCGCGTGGGCGTCAGCCTCCACCTATCGAGGCTCGGACATGCGCGGCGGCGGCAACGGCGCCCGCATCCGCCTGGCACCGCAGAAGGATTGGCAAGCCAACGAGCCGGCCGAACTGGCCAAGGTTCTTGCGAAGCTCGAGACGATCCAAAAGGATTTCAACGCCGCCCAGTCCGGAGGCAAGAAGGTCTCGTTCGCTGATGTGATTGTTCTGGGCGGCGGCGCGGCTGTCGAGGCTGCGGCGAAGAAGGCCGGGCATGAAGTCCAGGTTCCCTTCCAGCCCGGGCGCACCGACGCGTCGCAGGCGATGACGGATGTGGATTCGTTTGCAGCGCTCGAACCGACCGCGGATGGCTTCCGCAACTACCTGGCCGAGGGTCAACCTCGACGAGCGGAAGAGTTGCTCGTGGATCGGGCCCAGTTGCTGGAGCTGACCGCTCCCGAGATGACGGTGCTGGTCGGCGGATTGCGGGTCCTGAATGCGAACCACGGCGATGCCCGGCACGGCGTGTTCACCACGCGACCTGGAATGTTGACCAATGACTTCTTCGTGAACCTGCTGGACATGAGCACGCAGTGGAAAGCCGCACCGCAGCGCGAGGGCGTCTTCGAAGGACGCGACCGCATCACAGGGAAGGTCAAGTGGACCGCGACCCGCGTCGATCTCGTGTTTGGTTCGCACTCGCAACTGCGCGCCATCGCGGAGGTTTACGCCTCCGACGACTCGAAGCAGAAGTTTGTCCATGACTTCGTCGCGGCCTGGACCAAGGTGATGAATCTGGATCGATTCGACCTTGATCCCGCAGTGCGAAATGGATTCTCCGGGACCGTGGCGCGTCAATCCGACGCAAGGTGAAGCGAAGGGCTCCTGCCAGACCGGCGCGGCGGGACTGCGCCAAATGATGCTGAAGCCTTATGGCTGACCTGCCGGTATCCAGGCAGGTCAGCTTTTGTTTTCGAGGGTCCGCATGAGTCCTCTTGCGGGTGATCGATCAGACACGGTTCTCCATCGCCGCGGGGACCCTCAGTCATCGCGTTACCTCATGACTGTTCTTACGAGCATAGATGGTCCAGTAGATGACGCCAACAAAGCCCGAGCCTCCGATGATGTTCCCGATCGTAACGGGCAGCAGGTTGCCCAACATGAAGCCTGCCCAGGTGGGCTGATCGAAGGCGAGATGGGATGCGCCCGGCGTCTGCCAGAACCAGTCCGGCGCGCCGGACTTGATGAACAAGCCGATCGGAACGAAATACATGTTGGCGATTGAGTGCTCGAAGCCGGCGGCCACGAAGGCAGTGATTGGAAACAGGATCGCCGCAATCTTGCCCGTGGTGGTTCGGGCCGAGAAGCAGAGCCATATCGCCAGACATACCAGCGCGTTGCAATAGATGCCTCTCACGAGTGCTTCCATCGGCGTGAGCATGCACTTGCTCTGCGCAATCTTCAGTGCGGTGAGACCCAGTTCGCCGCCCAACATCTTGTACTGCCCGCTCGCGAAAATGAGGGCAGCCGTCGCCATCGCTCCGCAGAAGTTGCCGAGGTAGACAATCGTCCAGTTGCGCAGCAGCTTCCTCCCGCTGAGCTTGCCGCTGACAAACGCCATGACCAGAAGGTTGTTCCCGGTGAAAAGCTCCGCACCGGCGACGACCACAAGAATCAGGCCAAGACAAAACGTAAGCCCCGCAAGCACACGCGTCACCCCCCAGGGCAGCCCCTCCGCCCCGGTGATCGCCGTGGTTGAAAAGACGGCCCCCATCGCGATGAACGCGCCGGCGAGCACCGCCAGCAGGAACATGGACAGGGCATCCATGTTGCCCTTGGCAACGCCGATGTCCTCGGCCTTGCGGGCGATCTGCGCGGGCAGCAGGGCGTCGAGTGATTCCGCATCTTGCATGGGTTTGATCTTCTCGTCGGTGTACGAGTTTCCCGGCAGGCATGTTAGAACGCGATGATCGAGAAATGCGACCGGGAATCCCCGATCGCCGAGTCCCGTCAATCGATCCAGCCGCGCTCCTGGAGGCGCGTCACGATGCCTGCTGCCGCCGTGTTTGCGTCCGTGGTTTTCGTGTCGATCACCAGATCTGCGTGCATGGGCGGCTCGTATTCTGCGCCCACTCCCGGCAGCGTTCTCGACTGCGGGCTCGGGTCACCGTCGCTCGCTTGGCGGTAAAGACCTTTCGGATCGCGACGGGCACACAGTTCGATCGGCGTGGCGACGTATACCTCCAGGAAACGACTGATGTGCTCTCGAGCGGCGTCGCGATATCGCCTGCGATTGGCGGTGGCGTCGAAGATCACCGGCACGCCGTGGTTCACAAGGAGTCGCCCCATGTGCAACAACGCACCGTAAAACGTGTCACGTTCCTCTTCGCTATAGGTCGGGGTGGGGGTCAACACACGGCGCAGGACGTCCGACTCCAGGACTGCCGAGTCGATCTCGTGTTCTTGCAGTTGCAACACGAGTTCTCGGGTGATCGTTGACTTGCCCGAACCGGGCAGGCCCGTCAGCCATACCGCAAAAGCCTGCGGATTCTTACGCGCCGAGGTACTCATTGATCCGCTCCGGTTCAAACCGTTCGACTTGAAGCACGTTCTCGATCAGCCTGAAAAGCGCCCGGCGGTTGTCGTCACTGATCTGCGGGTACCAGACGGGGCTGGCCAGCACCAGGGTTCGCCAGGCGATGAAGGGAGGGGCGACCTCGAGCAACTCTTCCGCTTCACGAGCAGACAGACCCGCGCGGTATCGTCCCCAGAATCGCTCGAACAGGGAAGCGAACACGCCGCCAAGGTTACCGTGCAACTGTACGGACTCAAAGACGTAGTTGATCGCAAGGGAACTGACATCGTCGGCGGGGTCGCCCCATTCGCCTCTGGAGCGGTCGAGTACATGAAGGGACGTACCTTCGTCGAACAGAATGTTCCACGGGTGAAAATCGCCATGCACCTGCGCGATTCGATGCACGCGATCGCGCAGACGCCATCGCCACTTCACCGCGAGTTCTTCAATGTGTTGCAGCAGCGGCGGCGCGATCCACGGGTGGTCCCGCGGGTAGCTGTCGATCAGGCCCATGATGCATTCGCCGTGGCCGACGAGGTCGCGAATGCGGCGTGTGTAGAGAGAGGGTTCGCCGCCGCGCTTCGCATGAATCTCAAGCAGGTAGTCCGCGAGCACATCGCAGCGTTCCAGGTCGAGCCGGGAAGGTTCGCCACCTTCGCGCAGGCGCACCAGGTCATGGCCGTATTCGCGACCTTCAACGTAGTCTGTCAGAAGAAACACCTCGTCAATCTCGTGCAGAGGAATGAGATCCCCGAGGTTGTCGAAGGCTCCAACATTGATCGAACGTACATGTCGAGGGAGCCGGTTGAATGTTTCGTGGCTCCAAAGCAAGATGGCGGCGCGGTCGGAGCGGTGCTGGTGCCCAAACACATTGGACTTCATCGTGTGCAGAACCGCACACTGGTGTATTCCGCGGGCTTCGTAATCAATCCGTAACGGGACACCGTAACCGAAGACCTTTTCATCGCCCGCATCCTTGCTGCCACCCAGGCGACGCACCGCGTTCACGCGCACGTCGGCGCCCAGCACGCGTGCCAGATACGCTGCCAGTTTCTCGACGTTAATCGGCGACTCATATTCCACAGTGTTCAGCATAGCAGTCCTACCGGTGTTCCTGCCGACTCCATCAACTGGTCGCCAGGGGCAGACGCTTTCCCGCTTCCAGGATCGTCAGGGTCGTCTTGAGCGCAGCGTCCGGATTCAGCGGGATGCTGTCGATGCCCTGTTCCACGAGGAACGCGGCGAACCCGGGGCAGTCTCTGGGTGCTTGCCACAGATACCGATCTATTGCTTGCAGGCATGAGCGTCGGCGATGACGCTGTCAGATCATCCTCGACTCGGCCGTAAGACGCTACAGATTGCCCACCCGGCGACGCACCCATTTTTCGAATCCGACAATCAGATACGCCGCCGCGCCCACGGCCGTGATACGCAGCCACGCAGCCAGAGTGATTGGCGCGGTTTGAAGATGCTGGTTCATGAAGGGTGCGTACGTGAAGACGAGTTGCAGCGCCAGCATGGCCACAATTCCGCAGAGGAGCAGGCGGTTGGAGAATACGCCGATGTGAAACATGGAGTGTGACAAGGAGCGGCAATTGAGCAGGTAAAACACTTCGATGATGACGAAGGCGTTGACAGCGACCGTTCGCGCCATCTCTATCGACGCTCCGTTGATGCGTTCCAACTTGAAGAGCCCGAACGCGCCGATGAGCATCAGCAGACTGACCAGACCGATGCGCATACCCAGATCCCGGTTGAGCAGAGGCACCTTCGGATCGCGTGGCGGCCTGGACATGATGTCCTCTTCGAGCGGCTCGAATGCCAGCGTCATGCCCAACAGCACGGCGGTGGCCATGTTGATCCAGAGAATGTGAACAGGCAGGAGCGGCAAGGCCGCGCCGGTGGCCACGGAGGCAAGGATGACCAGGCCTTCGCCGGCATTGGTCGGCAGGGTCCACACGATGAACTTGGTGAGGTTGTTGAAGACGCTGCGTCCTTCTTCGACGGCCGCTTCGATGGTGGCGAAGTTGTCGTCAGTCAAAACCATGTCGGCCGCCTCCTTGGCGACCTCGGTCCCCGCCATGCCCATCGCGATGCCGATGTTGGCCTGTTTGAGTGCCGGTGCGTCGTTGACGCCGTCTCCCGTCATCGCCACGACATGCCCCGTTGATTGAAGCGCTCTGACCAGTCGCAGCTTCTGCTCAGGCGTAACGCGGGCGAACACATTCAAGGCGGCGGCCGCTTCGACCAACTCGACATCAGACAGTTGCGTCAGGTCTTTACCTGCCAGTACGTGATCAGAAAGAGTGCCTGTCGCATCCCCATCGATGATTCCGATCTCGCGGGCAATCGCCGCGGCGGTGATGGCGTGGTCGCCCGTGATCATCTTGACTGTGATGCCCGCGCTGCGGCAGCGGCGCACCGCTGAAATGGCCTCAGGGCGCGGGGGATCGATCATGGCCTGAAGCCCGAGAAATTGAAGTTCACCCGCCACAGTCCGGTGATCCAGGTCATCCGTCTCGGCAGGCACCTGTTTGCGTGCAAAGGCGAGAACGCGCTGACCTCGCGCCGCCATGGACTCGACCGCACGCAGGACGGCATCCCTGTCAACAGGCCCGTCAGCCCCTTCGGGCGTCATTGCTCCCGCGCACCGTTCGAGAATGACTTCGACCGCGCCTTTGGCATAGATGAGCCGCGGCTGCCCTGGCCCCGCGTCATGCAGAGTCGCCATGTATTGATGCTGGGACTCAAACGGGATGGACTCGATGCGCTGAAGTTTGTCACACTCGGCCTCATGTGCCATGCCGATCTTGTGCGCTACAGCGATGAGGGCACCTTCGGTAGGATCGCCTTCAATGCCCCATCGTCCGTTCTGTTGAACCAGCCTTGCATCATTGCACAGGACGCCGCAGCGAAGGCATTCGGTCAGGGCGATCGAATGGCTCAGTCCAACGGATTGATCATCGAGCCGGAGGTCTCCACCGGCCGGGTCGTATCCGACGCCGGTCGTCTGGTAGAAATCGCGGCCATCAAAGATCTGGCGGACAGTCATCTCGTTCTGGGTGAGGGTGCCGGTCTTGTCGCTGCAGATGATGGAGGTGGAGCCGAGCGTTTCGACGGCGGGCAGTTTGCGGATAATGGCGCGGCGGCGCGCCATGCGCGCGACGCCGATGGCAAGGATCACGGTCATCGCGGCCGGCAACCCCTCGGGGATGGTGCCCACGGCCAGCGCGATCGACGCCATGAACATGTCCGTTGCGGTCTCGCCTCGAATCAGCCCGATCGCAAAGGTCACCGCCGACAGACCAATGATCACGTAAAGGAGCAAGTGGCTGAAGGCGGCGATCTTCCCCGTCAGCGGCGTCTTGATATCGTCGGCAGTGGCGATCAGTTCAGAGATGCGGCCGACCTCGGTGCTGTCGCCGGTCGCCACCACAACACCCTTGCCCTGGCCATAAGTCACCAGGGCGGAAGCGAAGGCCATGTTGCGGCGATCCGCCATGCCGATCTGGGCATCAAGCGGGTCTGACACTTTCTGCACGGGGACGGATTCGCCGGTCAGCGCCGATTCATCAATCTGTAAATCCCGGCTGTGAATCAGGCGCAGATCGGCCGGCACCTTGTCGCCCGATTGCAGCAGGACGACATCGCCCTGAACAACCTGCGTCGAATCAAGGCGTCGCGATTCGCCATCACGGATGACGGTACATGAAGCTGAAAGCGTTCGCGCCAGGGCTTCGATGGCTTTCAGTGCCTTGGATTCCTGCATGAATCCAACGATGGAGTTGAGCATCACAACCGCGAAAATCACGCTGCTATCCACCCATTCGCCCAGGGCCGCGGTGATCGCCCCGGCGACGATCAGAATGTAGATCAGCGGTTGATGAAATTGCCGAAGCAGGCGAACGAGCGGCCCCAGGCCTTTGCGAGCGGTGAGCCGATTAGGCCCGAACCGAGTGAACCGTTGTTCGGCTTCGGCAACGGAAAGTCCTGTATCGGCGTGCGTATCGAGTTGACGCAGGACCTGCGGCTCGTCGAGCGCGTGCCATTGGGTTGAATCCACCGCAGGTGATTCATCGGGTTGGGACATAGGTAGAATCCTCTTGTGTGACGGAACGCATGGGCCTTACCGTCATGCGGAACAGGTCGCGGAATCTAGTGGCTCAGAATGCAGCCAGCGCGTGCCGTGCGATCATCAGCTCCTCGTCCGTGGGCAAGACGTACACGGTGCAGCGGCTGGCGGGGGCGGTGATGATCGGGGCGTGGATCTGATTCTGCTTGTCATCAAGCTGGAGGCCCAGGAATCCGAGTGGTCTGATGACGAGTCCTCGAACGCGCGCCGAGTTCTCGCCGATGCCGGCTGTGAACACCAACTGATCCAGCCCGCCGAGCATGCACGCCATGGCGCTGACATGTTTGCACACCGTACGACAGAACATCTCGATGGCCTGAGCCGCATCGCTGTTCGTGGCGGACGCTCGTTCCAGCGTCTGCATGTCACTTGACAATCCTGACACACCCAGCAGTCCGGACTCGGCGTTGACCAGGCGATCGATCTCGTCTCGCCCGTATCCGTGATGATCCATCAGATAGAGAAAGACGCCCGGGTCCAGGTCGCCGCAGCGGGTTCCCATCATCAGACCACCGGCTGGTGTGAATCCCATCGTCGTGTCCTGCGACTGACCATCGAGGAAGGCCGCGAGGCTCGCGCCGTGGCCCAGGTGCGCGATCACCGTTCGTCCGCGTCGAAGCATCGGATGCTGATGGAGAAGAAACTCATACGACAACCCGTGAAATCCGTAACGACGAACGCCTTCGTCCCACAGCCACCTCGGCAGGGCCAATCGCTGGGCAACCTCCGGCATGCGGCGGTGAATGGCGGTATCGAAGCAGGCGACCTGCGGGGTATCGGGCAGTCGCTGCGTAACCGTTTCGATCACGGCGATGGCGGAAGGCTGATGCAAAGGGGCGAGCGGAATCAACTCCCGCAAATCGCTGAGCACGGTTTCGTCGATGCGCGTCGGGGCGGTGTAATGCAAACCGCCGTGGACGACGCGATGGCCTATGCACTGCGGAGTCGGTGTGCCCAGATCGTCCAGCATCTTGAACACCGCGACGACTGCCGCTTCATGTTCGACAAGATTCGTAGCGATGCTCACCTCGCGGCGGTCATTCGCATCGTCCACCTCATACCAGGCGCGGCATCGATCGGAGGCGATATTCTCCACCGCGCCTTTGATCCGGCGCGTCAGTTCCTGGCCGACCTGTTCGTAGAGGGCGAACTTCAGCGACGACGAACCGGCGTTGAGACAGAGGACACTGCGCATCTCGTCTCACTCCTTCCCCGGCCAGGTCCAGTTGCGGATTTCGGGCATGTCCTGCCCGTGTTTGCGAATGTACTGGCGATGCTCCGTGCGCTTGTCATGGAGCATCTGCTTCACATGGGCCGCAGTAGCAGCGAGACCGGGCACGCGGTGGATCACATCCGAAACGAGATGAAAGCGATCAAGATCGTTGCGGACCAGCATGTCGAACGGCGTGGTGGTGGTGCCTTCTTCCTTGTAGCCGCGCACGTGCAGGCTTTTGTGATTGGTTCGGCGATAGGTGAGCTGGTGAATCAACGATGGGTAGCCGTGATAAGCGAAGATGATCGGCTTGTCGGTGGTGAACAGTGCGTCGAACTCGCGATCGGTGAGGCCATGCGGATGTTCTTCGCGGGGCTGAATGGTCATCAGATCGACAACGTTGATCAGGCGTACTTTGAGCGCGGGCAGATGCTGACGGATCAAATCCGCCGCCGCCAGCGCTTCAAGCGTAGGCACATCGCCGCAACAGGCAAGGACGACATCCGGCTCGCCGCCCTGATCGCTGCTGGCCCAGTCCCAGATGCCGATGCCGGCCGTGCAGTGCTTGATCGCCTGATCCATGTTGAGCCACTGTGGCTGCGGTTGTTTGCCCGCGACGATCACGTTCACGTAGTTGCGGCTGCGAAGGCAATGATCGGTCACAGACAACAGCGTGTTGGCATCAGGCGGAAAGTACACGCGCACCACATCCGCCTTCTTGTTGACGACGTGATCAATGAATCCCGGATCCTGATGGCTGAACCCGTTGTGATCCTGTCGCCAGACGTGCGATGTGAGCAGGTAGTTCAGCGACGCGATCGGCTTGCGCCAGGGAATTTCATTGCGCGTGACTTTCAGCCACTTGGCGTGCTGGTTGAACATCGAATCGACGATGTGAATGAATGCCTCGTAACAGGAGAACAGTCCGTGGCGGCCGGTGAGAAGATAGCCCTCCAGCCAACCCTGACAAACATGCTCACTGAGAATCTCCATCACGCGGCCATCGGGCGCGAGATGATCATCCTCCGGCCGAATGTCATCCAGCCAGGTGCGATCCGTTTCCTCGAACAGCGGGCTGAGCCTGTTGGAGGCGGTCTCGTCGGGGCCGAAGACGCGGAAGTTGCGATGGTCCGCGTTGCGCTTCATCACATCCCGGAGAAAGTTGCCCATGATCTTCGTGGACTCGGCGTTTGTCTTTCCCGGCTGAGAAACATCGACAGCGTAGTCGCGGAAGTCCGGCATGTGCAGCGCCTTGAGCAGCAGCCCGCCGTTGGCGTGCGGGTTGTCTCCCATGCGGCGTTTGCCTTGCGGTGCCAGCGCCCGCAGTTCTGGAAGGAGCCGACCAGACGCGTCGAAGAGTTCCTCCGGTCGATAGCTCTTCATCCATGATTCGAGCAGTTGAATGTGGCCAGACTTTTCCGCCATGTCGCTGAACGGAACCTGGTGCGATCGCCAGGAGCCTTCGGCCGGCTTGCCGTCCACTTCCTTGGGACCGGTCCAGCCCTTGGGCGAGCGCAGCACGATCATCGGCCAGCGCGGACGCTGGGCATCGTTCCCCTCCCGCGCTCGTTGATGAATCGCCTTGATCTGGGCGACGACCGTGTCCAGCGTGGCCGCCATCCGTTCGTGCATGGCCATCGGCTCATCACCTTCCACGAAGTGCGGCTCGTAGCCGTAGCCTCGGAGGAGCTGCTCCAGTTCCTCGTGGCTGATGCGCGCCAGCAACGTCGGGTTGGCGATCTTGTAGCCGTTCAAGTGAAGAATCGGCAGCACTGTGCCGTCGTGAATCGGATTGAGGAACTTGTTGCAATGCCACGAGGCCGCCAGCGGGCCGGTCTCCGCTTCGCCGTCACCGATGACACAGGCCGCGATCAGATCGGGATTGTCGAGCACGGCTCCGAACGCATGTGCCAGGGCATAGCCCAGTTCGCCGCCTTCGTGAATCGAGCCGGGCGTTTCCGGCGCGGCATGGCTGGGAATCCCCCCGGGGAATGAGAACTGTTTGAAGAGTTTGCGAAGGCCTTCTTCATCCTCGGTGATGTCGGGGTAATACTCGGAGTAGGTGCCTTCGAGGTAGGTGTTGGCCACCACCGCCGGTCCGCCGTGACCGGGGCCGGCGATGTAGATCATGTCCAGGTCATCGCGTTTGATAACGCGGTTGAGGTGGGCATAGATGAAGTTCAACCCCGGCGTCGTCCCCCAGTGCCCGAGCAGACGCGGCTTGATGTGCGAACCGGTCAGGGGTTGCTTGAGCAGAGGGTTGTCGAAGAGATAGATCTGGCCGACCGACAGGTAGTTGGCCGCCCGCCAGTAGGCGTCGATTTGTTGGATATCGATTGGTGTCAACTTCTGATTCATGCCGATGACTCTGATGGCTGTCGACGCACTGCCGCGTCGATGGGTTCGGTGTTTGAATCTCGCAGGGTGATTCACGTCGAAGTGCCCGGCGATCTCGATCTGGGTGTAATTGTATGCCTGCAACGGGTTCGTCAGGATACTGAAGGCGAGGCCACGGCGGAACAACAGGCCACGGCGGAGCCATACGGAAATTCCTGAAAGACACGCTGGATCCATGAGAATCACAAGACTGATCCGGTTTGAAGAAGATGCAGACCTGTGATCGGGGGAACCCCTGGCTGCCTTCCGTGGTTTTCTCGATTACGCTATCGTGCGGTGATCCCGATCATCTGAACGCTTCTGCAATGAGCTGCAAACGAATGGATCGGATTGCGTTATGGTTCCTGAAAAGTCAGCCGAACATGGGTCACCCGCAACGGGTGCCGATGACACGCGACGTTCCTTCTTCGGCAAGGCGTGCGGGATCACGATGATCGGCACGATGGCGGTCAGCTATGGCACGCTCTTCTCCTACGCGGGTCAGTTCCTCTATCCCGCCAATCCCACGCCCAAGGCATGGATGTTCGTCATCGATGCCGTGCGCATGAAGGCGGGCGATTCGCTTTCATTCATTGCCCCCAGCGGCGCTCGCGTGGCGATCGCAAGACAGAACGACACGGGCGCGGTGTCCGACTTCATCGCGCTGTCATCAACTTGCCCGCACCTGGGCTGCCAGGTCCACTGGGAAGGCCAGAACAATCGCTTCTTCTGCCCGTGTCACAACGGAGCGTTCGATCCGCAGGGCAAGGCGACCTCGGGGCCACCCGCTGACGCCGGCCAGTCACTGCCGCAGTTTCCGTTGAAGCTTGAGAACGGGCTGCTGTTCATCGAAGTGGAAACGCAGTCGCTGGCGGCGGTTCATCAGCGTGAACCGATGGAACAGGGCGAGAGCGATGGAGGTGTCGCATGAAGGCCCTCCGTGCCTGGTTCGCCGAGCGTATCCCCGTTTCCGGCGTGCAGATCGCCGAGCTCACCAACGAGCCGGTGCCTAATCATCTCAAACGCTGGTGGTTCTGCCTCGGCGGGACACCTGCGTACCTGTTCATCGTGCAGATCGTCACCGGCATCCTGCTGGCGTTCTACTACGAAGCTTCGCCCAAGACCGCGTATGACTCTGTGAGATACATCACCGAAGAGGCCGCGTTCGGCTGGTTCATCCGCGGCGTTCACAAGTGGGCCGCGACGCTCATGGTCGCAGCCGTCATCCTGCATCAGATCCGCATCTACTTCACCGGCGCGTACCGCAAGCCGCGCGAGCTCAACTGGATGATCGGCTGCTGCCTGCTGATGTGTACCCTCGTCATCGGTTTCACCGGCTACAGCCTGGTCTACGAACAGCTCAGCTACTGGGGCGCGACCGTCGGGGCGAACATCAGCGACACCGTGCCCGTCGTCGGCGGCTTCATGAAGAAGATGATGCTCGCCGGGGATGTCTACAACGAACGCACGCTCTCGCGATTTTTCATCCTTCACGCCGCGGTCATGCCCACGATCATGATCATGCTGCTGGTCGTCCACATCGGCCTGATCCGCTTGCAGGGCATCACCGAATTCCGCTTCGAGGATGAGCCCGCGGACAAGCCCAGGCACTTCAATTTCTTCCCTGATCATCTTCTGACGGAACTCATGGTCGGGCTCGCGCTGATGATTCTCCTTTGCGTGCTGGCGACGGTGTTCCCCGTCTCGATGGGCCCGCGCGCCGATCCGCTTTCGACGCCTGAGGTGATCAAGCCCGAGTGGTTTTTCTACGTCACGTTCCGCTGGCTCAAGCTATTTTCCGGCACGGTCGCGGTGCTGAGCATGGGCTTCATCGTATTCATCATGTTCATCTGGCCGTTCATCGACGGCGCGATCCGCAGGTACTTCCCCAAGTCGGAAGCAAGCGTGTGGATCGGCATCGTCGGCGCGGCCTTGATCATCGGCCTGACTGTTTGGGAGGCGATGGTGGAACATTGAGGGGAAGGGACGAAGGGACGGAGGCACGAAGGAACGAAGTGTCTTCTTCAGGCCTGAACTTTTGTCATTCCGCCCCTCCGTTCCTTCGTGCCTCCGTCCCTCCGTGCCTTCCCCTCCTCCTGCCTTCGTCCCTTGGATTCAAAATGACTTTACGCCACAAACAAATTGTCATCTCCGTTCTCGCCTTGATTTTCCTCGCTTCGCTGGTGCTCGTGCAGTATCAGGAAGTGAAACGCAAGGAGCGTGAAGGCCAGCGGCGGCCGACGGTACACGCCATTCCCGCCAGCAGTCAGAATTGCGTCTCCTGCCATCAGCAACAGACGCCCGGTATCATCGCCCACTGGGAAGGCAGCACGCACGCGATCAAAGGCGTCGGCTGCGTCGAGTGCCACCAGGCGGAAAAGGATGATGCCGATGCCTTTAACCATTACGGCGCACTGATCGCCACGGTGGTCACGCCACTCGACTGCGCTCGATGTCACCAGACGGAGTCGGCTGAGTTTCAGCAAAGCCATCACGCCAAGGCGGGCAACATCCTTGCGTCGCTCGACAACTTTCTTGCGGAGACGGTGGAAGGTTCGCGCGTACCGTTCAACCCGCATAGCCCGACCGTTGGCAAATCGGTGGACAAGGTCAACGGCATGGCCAGCGCGTCGTCGGGTTGTCTGCAATGTCACGGTTCGAAGGTCGGCCTGCAATCCAGCGATGGCTCGACGATCACGGTGGATGATCTGAAGCCGGATGCGAAGGGGAAGCCGACGAACCAGGCGATCCTCGGCAAGGTCATGAAGAACAACGAAGGTCGGCCGCTGTTTGATTCGAACACCTGGCCGAATACCGGCATCGGCCGATTGAACTTGGATGGTTCCAAAGGCTCGTGCTCGGCGTGTCACAGTCGCCACGACTTCTCGCCCCGCCGCGCCAGGCAGCCGGAGAACTGCGGTAAGTGCCACCTGGGACCGGACCATCCGCAAAAGGAAATCTACGAGGAATCCAAGCATGGCGTGGCGTACCGCGATCTCATCGGCCAGATGAATCTCGATGCCCCTTCGTGGATTCTCGGCAAGGATTACTCGGCTGCGCCGACCTGCGCGACGTGCCACATGTCAGGCCACCTGCGCAACGGCGGCAAGATGACGCACGACCCGGGTCAGCGCATCAGTTGGACCAACCGACCCCCCGTCAGCAAGTGGATGGATACGGACATCAACCATGGGATCGTCAGTGAGACGGACCCCGCTAAGCGAGCGAAACTCATCGTGGACACCGGCGACGCCAAGCGGGCCCGCATGCAGCAGGTCTGCTCGCACTGCCACACGCCCGACTACATCAGCGGCTTCTACAAGCAGTACGACGACCTGGTCATTCTCTTCAACGAGAAATTCTCCAAGCCCGGACAGTCGATCATGGATGCGCTCCTGAAGAACGGCCTGCGCACCAAGACGGAATTCGATGAGAAGATCGAGTGGACCTGGTTTTACCTCTGGCACCACGAAGGCCGGCGTGCGCGACACGGCGCGAGCATGATGGCACCGGACTACACACACTGGCACGGCATGTACGAAGTGGCTGAACGGTTCTACATGGAGCTGATACCCGAAGCCCGCGAGATCACCGCCCACGCGGCGGCCGAGGGCAAGACCGCTGAGGCCAAGGCGGTGAACGATGTGATCAGCGCGATCCTCGCCCGGCCCGAGCACCAGTGGCTGGAGCAGGGCGCTGAAGGCGCGGCTGATGCGATCCGCAAGGCGATGGAGGAACGCTACGGCAAGAAGCCGGGCGAGACGAAGTGAGACGGCACCCCCTGTGAAGGGTACGGGATCCTGACGCTTCGCAGGCGGCGGCTCACTTGATCCAGATGTGGGAGAGCGGCCGCGCAGGGTTCAACCCGCGCCCTTTCCCTCGCTCATCACCCATTGCGTGGCGTGTTGCACAAGTTCAGAGGCGTTTTTCAGTTTCAACTTTTCTTTGATGTGCTCGCGGTGAGACTCGATCGTCTTGATGCTGACGCACAGGCGGTCGGCCACTTCGCGCGTGCCCAGGCCGCGACCGAGCAACTCGAAGACTTCCAGCTCGCGGTCGCTGAGACGTTCGAGTGGGGAACTCCGGCCATCACGTCGGCCATCAACCAACTTGCCGAGCATGCGTGAGGCCATGCGCTCGCTGACGTACACATCCCCCCGCATGACTACGCGAATGGCAACGATGAGCTTATCCGTTCCCTCCTGTTTCATGATGTACCCGCGAGCGCCGGCTCGAAGCACCCGTTCAGCATAGAGCGACTCATCGTGCATCGACAGCACCAGCATCAGCATCTCCGGATCAATCGCCTTGACCTGCTTGACCAGTTCCAGCCCGCCGAGGTTCTCCAGTGTGAGGTCAATGATCGCCAGATCCGGCTGATGATGGCGAATCGCATCAAGGCCCCGATGAAAGTCTTCCGCTTCAGCGCAAACCTCCATGTCCGATTCATGGTTGATCATCGCGGCCAGGCCGCGTCGAACGATTGGATGATCATCCACGATCAGAATTCGAATCGTGCGCGGCGGGGTCGCCGGATCGAGGCTTCGTCGTTGGGCTTTCTGCATGGTTGGTTTCCATTCGCTATTGGGCATCGGTGAGAAGCGTAAAAAGGCACGTCACGCACGTTCCGCTGTCGTGCGAACTTTGGATGTCGAGTGAGCCGCCGATCATGCGGGCCCGATACTGCATGATGCCCAGCCCTCGACCTGCGCCCGGTTCGCCTTTATGGGACAGGCCTGTGCCGTCATCGTGAATCGCGAGCTTGATCCGATCGTTTGTCGCATTGAGCGTGAGCAAGACGCATCACCGATTATCGATCGTAGCAACGCGGGACACAATCCATTCATCCACGAGCGACTCATGGGAGATTCCCCCATCTGGTGATGGCTCCAATGTGAGAAAGGCCGGTCAGGTGCCATGCCCGTTGCAGATGATGATTGTACTTCTGGCCGCCATTATCACGCCGGTGGCGATGATCATGATCGCCGCGAGGCGCGTGCCTGCGGACCGCCATCGCACGGGAATCAGATGTGAAGTCATCAGCGCGGCGGTAAGCGACGGAACGGTTCCAACTCCGAAGATGATCATGCCAAGGGCCGCATGCATCGGCGTCGGCAAGGTGGCGACGATGGCCAGCATGGAGTAGACCAGGCCACAGGGGAGCAGGCCCATCAGCGCACCGAGAAGAACTCTGGAAGTTGCGCCGCGATGCTTCAGCAGGCCGCGAAGCAGCGGCATGGTCCACACTTTCTTCAGTCCGCATGCTCCGAACTTGTCGAGGCGCACACCGGGAATGACGCCCAGGAGCGCCAGGCCCACCAGCACAACCACAGTGCCGGCGGCGATACCCAGGCTCTGCTGCCAGCCCATCAGCGAACTGCCGTGCCGCATGCAGCAACCCACGTAGCCTGCGAGCAGCCCGAGCATGCCGTAGGTCCAGATGCGACCGACGTGATACCAGAGGAAACGCCAGGAGATGCCGGTGCGTTGCGATGAACTGCTCGATGAGTTGGAGGCGTCGATTGTGTTGGAGAACGCGATCAGAATCGGCCCGCACATACCGACACAGTGCAGGCTGCCGGCCAGTGCGGCAAGCAGCAGAGCGATGTAGGTCGTGATGATCGTCGAATCAGTCATGGAGCAATCCGATCGAACAACTCATGAAGCGCCGGATGCAGCGCCGTACAAGGATGAAGGGGACAGCACTCCGGCGAGCGTATTGAATTCGGTTGCGCCGTCGCTGTTGTTGTCTTCGCGCCACGGGCGGCTTGATGTCCAGACAATCAGCAGGCTCGATACCACCATCGAGGATGCCGCGAAGATCGGGCTCAATAGTCCCATCGTCGCCAGGGTCAGGCCGATCGCGTTGTAGCCGAAGGCCCAAAGCAGATTCATCCGCACGCGCCGCACGGCATCGCGAGCCAAGGCGAAGAGGAAAGGCAATCGATCAAGGCCTTCGCCCATCAGGTGGACGTGGCCGGCCTGACGGGCGAGATCGGTCGCGTTGCCAACGGCGATTCCCACATCGGCTGCGCCCATCACGGGGGCATCGTTGATGCCATCGCCGACGAACGCGATCTTGCACTTGCGGACGCGCCTTTCGGATTCGAGATGAGCCACTTTGTCGCCGGGAAGGAGCCTTGACAACACGTCCACATTCAAGAGCGCGGCGAGTTGTTGCGCAGGGCCGGTGTCATCTCCTGTGAGCACCCTGATGGTCATCCCTACTGATCGAAGCGATGAGAGAACCTGCGCGGCTTCCGGCCGCGACTCATCGGCCAGTGTGAACCGCGCGAGGGCTCGGCTGCCTTCGAGCAGGTACACCGCCGTGTCTTCGCTAGTCAACAGCAGGAGGGGATCCTCGGCCGCACCTGTCTGTTGGGCGAGCGCGAGGCTGCCCAGTCGCAGCATCCGGTCACTGATCACCCCGGCGATACCCAGCCCCGGCAACACGCGCGCCTGCTGCGGGCTCGGAATGTTCAGCCCGCGGCCTTTAGCGAAGTCCACGATAGCGCTGGCGATCGGGTGATTCGATGCTGATTCAAGCGAAGCGGCAAGGCTGATCGCATCGTCAGGCAGGATGTATTCAGCGACCACGATGTGCGAAACGGTCATGCGCCCACGCGTCAACGTGCCGGTCTTGTCGAAAAGGATGGCCCCGATCGACGCCAGCTTCTCAAGCGTGGCAGGTGAGTCCACGAGCATGCCGTGACGCGAGGCCCGCGCCAGCGCGTTGTAACACGCCAGCGGCGCAGCCAGTCCCAGCGCACAGGGACAACTGATCAGCAGCACGCTCAGCGAGGTGAACAAACCTGCGCCGGCATCGCCGCGCAGCGTGTGCCAGAGCAGTACGCCGCCCGCCAGCAACATGACCAGCGGAACGAACATCGAAGCAATCCGATCAGCCGTCCGCTGGATCGCAGGCTGCCTTCGCCGGGCCTCTTCGAGCAGGCGTTTGACCTGATCGATCACGCGCTCGCCCTGTTTCGATGAAGCCCGCACCCAGAGGAGACCGTCCATGTTCATCGCGCCGGCAAGGACCCGGCTGCTTTCGCTGACCACTCGGTGACGCGACTCGCCGGTCAGTACGGATTCATCGACATGACTGGTGCCCTCGACAACGTCGCCATCGATCGCGATCGTTTCCCCCGGCCTGACGCGAACGATCCGGCCCGGCTCGACGGCCGCGACCTGCATTTCGCTCTCCCCTGTTTCCAGTCGAACCGTGACAGCCGAAGGCAGCGAGGCCAGAAGCGATTCACCCGATGCGGCAGCCTTCCGCTTGGCGCGGGCGTCCAGGTAACCGCCCAGGGTGACCAGGACCAGGATCATCGCGGCTGTGTCGTAATAGAGGTGGCCTGAGCCGCGCACCGTGTTCACGGCACTAAGGACAAACGCGGCGAGGACGCCCATGAGTATGAGCGAGTTCACGTCGATGCGCCACGCCCACGGTCGGCGCGAGCCTGACTGATTGCGCACGGTCATGGTGCCAAGCGTTTCTCCGATCAGCGGCCCGCCCAGCAATACGATGACCAGCGTGCACAGCAGAAGAAGGAGATAGCTGAACACGGACGCCAGCAGCGAACCCGCGGGCGAATCACTCCCGCCATTGCCATACACCTGCTGCGAATAGAAGAATCCGCTGAAGGCCATGATGTTCATCGCGAGGAATACACCCATACCCAGTCGCAGCATGAGCGGGCTGGTGGCGGTGCCGTCCTGATCATTTTCGCCGGCCCGCACCATCTGCTGGACGATGTGACAGCCGAAGCAGCAGAAGGCTGAAGCTTCGCCTCCCCGGCGCAGGCGCGATCGCGGCACGGGCAGGCCGCAGTGGTCGCAACTGGCGGTCTCGCTGGCGGGCGTGTCAGTCATGGAAGACCTAACTCAACAGGAGGAACCGCACCAGGTAGGCGATGCCGCCGATGAAGAAGCCGATCCAGATGAGGGTGATGAACCAGGGAAAGCTGTATCCCTGGTAACTTAATGAGCGATGGCGTTTATACATTCGTCACTCCATGCGAGCATTAGACTGTTCGCGTTCTACATACTTTCAAAGTCTGTCGGTTCCACGCGGCATTCACTGCCTCGTAGTGTTCGCGCTTGGGTCGGGCTTCTGCGACAGCGTTCCCGTGCGGTCGATCTCTTCCTGCATTTCAAGCATGCGATACTTGGGGCCTTCAATGTCTTTGAACTTGCCCGTCACATACGCCCACATGAAGAGACAGCCGAAGCCCGCCGCGACCATCAGGTAAGTCACGACCGGCAGGAACGCGAACTGCATGGGTTCATCCGAGAGCAACACCGCGCCGAACTCGATGAGCTTCATCAGGAACGCGCCACCGGCGATGAGCACCATGACGATGCCGAAGCCCCAGACAAATCGGTTGGCGGCCGCTGATCCCCGCGGTGAATGCGGGGGGCGAGGCAAAGGCGTCTTTGAGGAACCACTATTGCTTATGTCGCGAGGAGCAATCATCAGTTCGTATCCTTATATATAGTCATCCAACTGCGTCTTGAAAGAGTGGCGAGTTGCCCGCCTTCCATCCGCAACGACTCAAAACAACTCTTCGTCATCCTTGGTCGGCTCTTTCTTTGGCGGTTCCTCTTTGGCGGGGCGTTCAGGTGACATCTTGGGCGCGACGGGCGGGGCATAGCAGCCCGTTGAACAATGCTCGGCATACCCCTCTGGCGCTATCAGGAACGCCGCTTTTTCGACCCGAATCGGGATAATTCAACGGACTGATAGGCCCGCTCGATCGCATCGATGCCATGCAGCGTCTCGCGCGGATTCGTCTGCCAACTGCCCAGCCATTGCACGTAGGCAATGATCGACAGGCCCTTCTTGTTCGGCATCAGGCTTTCGTTCACGGGGGTCTTGGGATCGTCCGCCTCGAAGAACCACGGATACCGCGGCATCACACTGGTCGGCGAGACATCCGGCGGATTCCAGAAATGGGCAACATGCCAGTCGTTGGACTTGAGGCCTGCTTGGCGAATCAGGTCCGGTCCGATGCGGCGCGTGCCCCACAACGGCGGATAGTTCAGTTCATTGTTGTACTCCTCCGGGTAGCTCACGCGACCAAACCGGGCTTCATCGCCGCCGACCGGACGCACCTGCTGCGAGTGGCAATGCCAGCACGCTTCGCCCACGTAGACCTTGCGCCCGACAACCAGCGCCTCGGCGAACGCTTCGCTGTCACTCTTGCCCGCGAACGCCTTCTCAAAGGCCTCGGGGTACTGCTCGCGCAGCTCGACAAACTCCAGCGGCGGATTCTTGGCGATCTGCGCGACCGTCTGGTACCCCTTGGAGAATTCCTCCTCCGTAAAGGGCAGCCACGGCAGCCAGGCGCTGACGACGAACGCGAGGATGAAGAAACCCAACCCCGCAACCAGAAAAACAAATCCGAATCGTTCCATGGTGTTTCAGTCCAATGAGTAGATCGTGTGCTGAAGGTTCAGTACCTGGTGAGTCCACTTATCCGGCGACCGCAGCCGGTTCTTCGGTGTCCACCTCTTCGTAACCTGCATAGTCTTCATCTACGTGCAGCTTCTTCGCGCCTGCGGCAGTCATGATCATGTTGACGACGAGTGCCACGTGTCCGATGACGATCGCCGTGCCCAGGAGAGCGCGGAAGTACCAGAACGGGTAGCTCGCGATGACGGACTCATCCCAGGGCGCCAGCGCCCGCCAGAGGAAGCCTTGCACGAGACCCGCGGTAGTGAGGTCTAGAAACATCAGGAACAACCCGCTCGCCGTCAGCCAGAAGTGCCAACTGTTGAGCTTGCGGCTCCACCACTCGCGGCCTGTGAGTTTCGGCCAGAGATGGATGAGTACGCCGTAGAGCCAGAAGGTGAACACGCCGAACATGACCAGGTGCGCGTGTCCGACGACCCAGTCGGTGAAGTGGATGATGGTCTGAAACGTGAGCGTCACCTGGAATGCACATTGAAGGCAGGTGATGAAGTAGAACAGTGCGCCAACCCAGAACCAGCGGATGGCCATACTGTTCTTGAGTGATGATTCGCTGCCGCGCCAGGTCATGTAGAAGTTGATGATGACGGTGGTGACGACGATCTCGACGGCAATGGTACTGATCACGGCGCCGTACTGGGCGAACATCGGAATGGGCGACCACAGGAAGTGATGCACGCCCTGGAGCGGATAGAAGAACGCCAGGCCCCAGAAACCGACGAGTGATAGCGCGTGAGACCAGACCGGTTTCTTAAGAATGACCGGCACGAAGAAATACATCAGACCCCAGCCCATGGGCGTGACCCAGAGGCCGACCAGATCGTGAATATACAGTCCGAGCATGGCACCGGCAGCCGCACCGGGGACTATATATTCCGGGAAGAAGTTACCCATGATGTATGTCAGCGCCAGCCAGACGAAGGCCGCGGAGAAATACCAGAGCGAGACATACATGGAGCGTTCCCTGCTCCGGATGATGGGTGTATAGAATTGAATGGAAACAAGGGCCGCGCCGACAACAATGAGCGGGTCCAACCAGACCGGCGTTTCACCCCATTCCACAGCCTGTGCCTCGCCCAGGTGCAGGCCGATCCACATGGCGAGCATCAGCGCCTGCCAGACCGCGAAGATCAGCCAGCCGAGCTTGTGACTGAGCACGCGCTGGCCGGTGAGGCGGGGAACGACCCAGTAGAGCATGCCGAGGAAGCCGTTGGTCAGGAAGGCGAAGGCGATGAGATTGGTATGCACCATGCGGACGCGGCCGGGCGACATGATCTCACTGTTACCACCGTGATAGTTCTGAAGGAGCTGCGTGGAATAGAGCAGGCCCGCCAGCAGGGCAATGGTCAGCCAGAAGTAGCTGGCGGCGATGTGCCACTTGACCAGGCCGTTGCTGACCAGTGGCAAGCGGACTTCGCCGGGTCTGGAGCCAATGTTTGGTGTCAAGGATGAAGCTGCGCTCATCGATCAGTTCCTGGTGAGTGTATGTATGTAGTTCGAGCCGTAGCAATGACCGGGTCATGCGTCTAATCGAAGAGGTCTTCGTCGCTCTTTTTGGGCGTGGCGGGCGTCGCGGGTGTGGCCGGTGTTACAGGTGTGGCTGAAGCAGACTTGCCTGTCGCTTTACCGCCGCCGACGCGGAGGGATTGAATGTATGCAACAAGGTCCCAACTGTTGTTTGTCGCGCGATCGAGTCGTTCTTGAGTAGTCATCGCGGCGATATCCGCTGCGCCTGCGGGAAACTGGCTGATGGCATCCTTGAGGGTGGCGGGCTCGCCTTCGGTGAAGAATCGTTCAGCGGTTCCTACCTGCTCGCCGGTCACGAAGGCAAGTGTTTCACCTGGAAACGCAGGCATGATGCTGCGCAGGCCGGCGTGAAACACGCGATAGATGTCCTGCGGATCGTCGCCGCTTTTGAGCCTGCCCCGTGTGAAGTTGAAGGCAAGCTGCTTGTGTCCCCACGCATCGACGAACTCGTGCTGCACCGCGCCCGTGCCCGCGCCATCCTGCCCGTGGCAGTTGGCGCAGCCCATCGCGAGGTAGACCACGCGGCCGCGGCTGATCCTTTCCTTCGAGTCCAGATCCTGCGGGGGGTTCGGCACGAACACCAGCTTGCGATCGGGCGCTTCGGATTCCCAGTTCGGGTAGAAGTCTTTGATGTATTGAATGACCGCCACCTTGTCCTGCTCGACCATGAGCGGAAAGGCCGGCATGCTCACCCGCGCCAGGCCGCGCGTGATGGTGCGGTGCAGATCCGCTTCCATCGGCAGACTGGAAGAGTCCGTTGTGCGGAACTTGTAGATGCCTCGCGTGAAGTCTCGTGGCTGCGTGATCAAGCGCGTCGAGGCCGGTCCCTGGCCATCGCCTTTGTCGCCGTGACAGCCGATGCAGTAGCGCTGGTAGACCAGCTTGCCGCGCTCGAGCAGTTGGACGCGCTGGTTGTAAGGCGTGCCGGGGGCGACGGAGGTCAACTGCTTCGATGCGGGTTTCACATCCGGTGCGGGTACGACGGCTGCCTTGCCGGCCTTGCCCTCGGCGCGGCTTTGCGAACTGTTACTGGTTCCCTGTCCCACCAGGAGGAAGGAAATGACCAGAAGTGGCAATGTGATCAGAGCCGCGCGAATCGCGGTTCCTCGATGTCCGCGGGTGACGAAATGTTTCTTGTGGTCATTCATATTGAAGCTTCCCGAGTGTCGCTCGACGTGAGGCGATAGGGTTCGAACCGTCCCCACGACTCAACCAGCAGCATGGTCCATGCGAAGAGCAGGTGGGTTACCGCGGCCACCCAGAACGGAATCTCGGTGAGGATCCAGCTTCCGCCCAGCAGCGCGGGCTGGAGCCAACTGAGGATGAGATAGAAGTTGACGATCCAGAGTCCCAGCCCGATGGCCGAGGCGATGAGGAATCGCGTGCGTCGGTCCA
The DNA here is from genome assembly GCA_040902585.1 of Phycisphaeraceae bacterium. Classification (GTDB taxonomy): domain Bacteria; phylum Planctomycetota; class Phycisphaerae; order Phycisphaerales; family Phycisphaeraceae; genus JBBDXA01. The sequence continues at coordinate 2,328 of JBBDXA010000062.1, read as the reverse complement.
TGTCCATCGTGTACCACCGCATAGTGAGGTGGAAGAGCACGCCGTAGAGGCCGCCGGTCACGAGATAGAGCAGGCAGCCGAAGAAGAGGACTTTGCCGCGCTCTTCGTTGAGTGCTGCCGCGCCCATGGGAAAGGTGAGATACACGCGAACGAGATCGAGCGGATGCCTGCCGACGGCCAGCGCTCCGATGACGTTGACGGTCAGGCTCACCGCGGCACCGATGATGCCCAGAACCAGTCCCACGACGATATGGAACAGCCAGTAGAACCCTCGCGGCGGCCACTGCGCATCAGGCTCGCGCGCGCTCTGCGCAGCCCGGGCTGCCTCAAGCCGGCGAATCTCCGCCAGGTGATGCTGAATCTTCTGTTCGCGTTCGCTCTGTTCCATGACGATTCTCATCTGTTGCAGTGAGCGTGCGTGCGTTGGCCGATCAACCGGCCTGGCGCTGGGCCGTTGCTTCGTCGTCGCGTGTGGGGTTCTCGTTTGTCGCAAGGGGCGGTATCAGGTCGTGCGGCCGAAGTGATTGCTCCGCCTCAGCCTTATCACGCGGTTCATCGCGCTGCGGTCCCTTGAACCAGCCGAGTTTCAGAGGCACCGGCGCATGGCCGCGCTTTTCGATCATCCATTCGCATGCCTTGATGCAGTCGCCGCATTCCAGGCAATGGTTGTGCCCCGGCGCATCGGTGATGGCGATACCGCCGCGGTCCGAAGCCGGTGCCATCAGGTCGCGCGGTTTCAGATCGACGGGACAGATGTGATCACATGCATCGCAATCGAGGCAGGTTTCTTTCTCGTTGCGGTAGTGGATGCCGTAATAGCGAGCGGGTGCGACGAAGGAGTAATAGAGTCCGATGGGGCAAACGCGCTTGCAGAACTCCCATCGCCACCATCGGCCGTGGGCGTACGCCCCGGCCGCGCCGCCGACGCGCAGGCTCCAGGCAACCGCCATCGCCGTCGCATCACCCAGGATGAGTACGCGCAGATCCACCCACCACGCCATCATGGCAATGACGAAGGCTCCGCTGAAGAGCGCCCCGTTCACCTTCGCGATCAGGCGTTGCCTGGGCTTGAGTCCCGGCAGGTCGATCTCATCACCGAACCGGCTGACCTGCCCCACCGGGCAGCCCCATCCGCAGAAAAGCCGACCTGTCACCACATTGCTCAGAAACGTGATGATGTACAGGGCCGCGATAGCAACAATCACCCCGGCCAGCGCCGGCTTAAACGAGGCCGGGTTGCCAAGCAGCCAGTGCCTGCCCCGCCAGGCATCCACTTGCGCCAGGCCGGTGAGCGGCACCAGCAGAAGAATCGCCAGCGACAAAGCCTGACTGGCCGCGCGAATCAGCGTATAGCGATGCGGCGACTTGCGCAGCGCGTTGAGCAGCTTGATGCGAGGCCTGAATGAAGGCATGAAGCATGCACCGATCAATAGCCGCCCGGCACGGGGGACACCACGCTGCCTGACGGGCACGCCATGATCGGTAGTTGCAGAACAAGCGAAATCAGGCAGAGGACTGAAGGCCCCATAGTGGAATCCCCCGTTCGCATCTGTGCCTGTCGCATGATCGATTGATTCGGAGAGGTGAATGGATCCTCTCCCTAAATCGTCATTTGCCTATAAGTATAGGCATTACAGTTCTTTATCGTATGCCTGCCCCATGTATTCCCAGACAATCTCCTCCGATAGGAAATGGGCGAAGCCGGGGGCAAATCGACCGCGCGGGTTTTTGAAAAGAGAATCCCAACCATTCACCGCAATATCAACTCTCGTTGGCCGGGTGCCGACACCCCCCACCACCGCTCCGAACGGGGCTCGAAGCAGGTCGCAACGGGTGCGGACGGCACTCGAATGGCCGTCGTTGACGGTATGTCATTGCGCCGCCAGAGGCCTACTGAAGACTCACAATTCCTCGATTCCCTGCGTGAGAGACGGCAAGTTCAATGGCCGCGCCGTGGCGGTCGGCGACGGCCGGAACGTGAGAATTGGGAGAAGATCAACGGGCTGTTAGGAGATGCCAACGCCCAACCGAAAACCTGAATCATCAGATCGAAACGTGACAAACAAGAAGATGGCGACGCGAACGATCCATCCCGCCCCGAGCCCCCTGCCTCAAAGCCCCATTGGCAGCGAGGACTTGGCACTGAATTGGCACAACCGCTTGTGCCAAAACAAATCGCCCTTGCCAATGCCTTGTTTAGAAGGCATTGCAAGGGCGATATTTGGGAAGCGGAGAGGGAGGGATTCGAACCCTCGGTAAGGGAATTTCCCCTACGACGATTTAGCAAGTCGGTCGGGTTGACGCGCAAGCAATGCTTTTGCCGGCGCT
>JBBDXA010000061.1:0-6891 GCA_040902585.1 Phycisphaeraceae bacterium | reverse complement strand
CCCCCCCCCCCCCCCGCCGGTGCGTTCGTGAGTTCCGCGATTTCCTTGATCGCCTTGCTCGCGTCGTTGTCGAATGCGGCGAGCGTGCGCGCGGGGAGTCTGAAGAGTGAGCTCTTCGAGCCGCGAGCGCTGCTGCTGTATTGATCGATCTGAATGAACGGGCGTTGGGTGAGATGTTTGAACACCGCCTGCGGGCCGTAGATGCCGCGGGGATCTGTGAGGCGTTCGAAGTAACCGCGAGCCTGCTCGGCGAGTTCCATGGCCTCGGCGAGAATCACGATGGTGTCCCTGGGCAACAGCGTGACGAGGTTGGTCGTGCGCTCATCGGATTGCAGCTTCTCTGCGGACGCGCCGATGAGTTGAAATCGCTGAAGTTTGCGTGATGAGCCGAGCGAATCGAGATCGATCAGGCCGATGCTGTCGATGTCATCGCCGAAGTAGTCGAGGCGGATGGCGGCGGGGCCATCGCCGGCGGGGCCACTTGAAGCGGCCCCGCCAGCGAGGCCCGAGGGTGCGAAGACATCGATGATGCCGCCGCGGGTGGCGAAGTCGCCGGGGTGTTCGATGGCATCGGTGCGCTTGTAGCCGGCGCGGTCGAGCCAGTCGAGCAGTGCGCCGGGCGGCAGCGTCTTGCCGGTTTCGAGCGTGAGGCAGAATTCGCCCAGCGTGTCAGGTTCGGGCACGGCCTGCATGAGAGCCTGGACGGAGGCGACGAGAACGGATGGCGGATGGCGGATGGCGGATGGCGGATTGTCTTGAGCGTTCGTGGCGAGCGATTCAACAACCGCGAGGCGCTCGGCGAGCAGTTCGAGACTGACAGCCGACTCACCGGGCAATACTTCGAGGGCTCCGAACCGCTGCGGGCGGATGGTGAAACCCGCGGCCTCGAAGAGTTCCAGATCGCCGATGGCATCGTCCGCATCATCGAGATGCGCGACGACCAGCAGCACAGGCCGCTGCGACCGCGCGGCCAAGGCACCGGCCACGAGCGTCGTGCTCGACCCCCACGCGCCCTCGGCGAGCACGTGGCCCTGCGCGGTCAGCTCGCTCAGCAGGTCGGCGATGGGCTGCGAGCCCACGAAGGTGCGAAGCCAGGCGTGCGGTTGCGGGGTGGATTGCGTCATGTGAGCGTGATGGGAACGTGATGCGATCAGGTGTGAATGCGCGCGGGTGCCGCGGCCTTGGGTGAAAGGCCGGGTTGGGCGTTGGGCGTTGCTACGCCGCAAGCGGCGGAGCGTTGTCGTTCGTGCGGTGCGAAGCCGCAAGCGGCTCAGGATTCGACCGGCGCTTCGTCCAGTAGCGGGCGCGGCTCACGCGTCGAATACTTCACACCTTTTATCGTCACCGGCACATCGTACGCGTGATCCTCAGACTCCTGCAACGCCTCCTCGCTGAACTCCTTGGCCGCGTCCGGCACGCCTTCGAGCACCTTGATCATCGCGATCTCATCGCACGCCTGATTCTTCAAACAGTACACGCACTGGCTCCACACCTTCATCGGCAGCGTCTGGCGATCGACGACGACGAAGCCGAGGCGGTCGAAGAATTTCTGTTCGTAGGTCAGCGTCATGAGCCGGGCGATTTTCAAACGCCGCGCCTCAGCCATGACCGCCTTGACAAGCTTGCTGCCCAGCCCGCGCCCGCGGCAGGAATGATCCACCGCCAGCGCGTAGACCTCGGCGAGATTGGCCCAGACGATATTCAAGCCGCACACGCCGACGACCTTGCCGCCTTCGTGGGCGATCTTAAAGTCGCGCACGTGTTCGTAGAGATACGCATGCGAACGGTGCAGCATCTGCCCGAACTCGGCGGCGTGGTTGATGATGCGTGCCATCGCGGGCACATCGAAGATGGAAGCACGTCGGATCATGGGCGCGGGGCGGACCTCGGGGAACAAGTGAAACCAATCGGCCGGCAACTTGATCGGGATTATAGCGCGATTCGGAGGAAGTGAAGGCCCGGCCGGTTCAATCCAGCGCGCCTCTGAACTGGAACGAATCCATGAAGCGCACCGCGTCAGCCGACGCCAGGCCCGCTTCCGTGCCGACGAGGCTGACGCTGTAGAGTGTGCGGTTGCGAATGAAGGTCTTGTGCCGCACCAGCAAGCCTGACTTGGTGTTGATCAGCACATAGTCGAGCACCTTCACCTCGGACCAATCGTAGACCGACTGGTTGCTCACATTCGCGCCCAGTTCCCGCGAGGCCAGATCCTGCGCCTTTTTCAGGATGCTCAACGCCTGGTCGTCGTTCAGCGGCGCGCCGGAGAGCCTGACGATGGTCACGCCGACCTGCACATCATCCGACTTGGCGTTGAAGCCCACCGCCTTGGACTTGCTGTTGACCTGGCGATCAGGCTGGTGGGGAAAGGTCGCCTTGAACATGCCTTCGATGGAGCTGAACTGGACCCACTCACCGCTGCCGCAACCGGCGAGCGAGAACGTCACCATCACCAGACACAGGATCGCGACACGGTAAGTGTTCATGATGCCTCCTTGAGTTTGCTTGCCCGTTGCCTTCGATCATGACTGCTTCATTGGAAGCTGAATGACTTGAAGAACTTCGCGACGTCGGGCGATCCGGCCACCTCCTTGCGCTCGACAACCGTCATCAGATAGATGCGATTGCCTTTGATGAAAGCCTTGCTGGTCACGACAGTATTGCTCGAGGGCACCTGGGCGACATAGTCGATCGCGGTGCATTCGAGGAACTCGCCAGGCGTGCTGGAGATGAGGGTGCCGCCGGCTTCTTGCACCGACCCATCGCGCCCACCTTCGAGGACCTTCATCTGCCAATCCTTCGTGCGGGGAAGTGGCGGTATGTCAAAGAATGCCGCGTAAAACTCCTTGCCGCCCGCCTTGATGGTGTAGGCAGTGCCTGCGGTTTGACTGCTCTCGCGCTTCGGTTTGCCGGGGAACATCACGCTGAACTTGCCGTCATTTGCTGTGAATGTCGTCCACTCGGGGTCGCCGCAACCGGCGAGCGAGAACGTCACCATCACCAGACACAGGATCGCGACACGGCAGGTGTTCATGATGCCTCCTTGAGTTCGATCGCCCTCTGACTTCGATCATGCCCCGCTGGCCGCGCCCCTGGGCTTCTTCTCTTTTTCGCCTTCGCCCTTGCCCATCTGTCCGATCTTCATCGGCTGCTTGTCGCTCAGCGCCTTGCGGAAGGCGGCCATGCGCCGGAACGCGGGCTTGGGTGAAAGGTCTTCCGTCAGCAGTCCGCTTAAGGGCAGCTCCACATCGGGATGATCGATCACTTCGTGCCAGGCAACCGCTTCGACGTAAGGCTTGCCCATCGCCACGTGCAGCACCGCCTCCAGCCAGTGCGCCTGCACGGAGTTGGACCAGGGCCTGCGCCAGTGACCGCACTCAGGATCGACGGGCACGGCCGGGTCCGTCGAAAGCATCATCATCGACGTGACCACCTCACTGGGCACGCCGACCGTCAGATAGATCGGCTTATTAAAACCAGCGAACTGATCGAGCAGATTGCTCACCTGCATCAGGTCGCGCGTGAACTGCCCCGGCGAAGGCTGCCCCATGAGCAGCTTGATCGCCAGACCATCAAACCCGACCGCGCCCTGGATCAGAAGATCCGCATACATCAGGGGCGGAATGGACCTTTGATTCGCGGCGTAATACTCGCCGAACGGCTGGCGAATCTCGATCAGCACCTTCGCCGCAGGCTGAATCTCTTTCGTCAGCAGCGTCGCCATGCGGGTCAGGTCGAGCAGTTGATCAAAGCTGAAACCGAAGTGGCTGTTGATGTGCAGGCCGGAGACGACGTTCCAGAGCTTGACCACATCCTTATATCGCGTGATGACGCGCTCGGTGTGTTCGTAGAGCAGATCGCGCACGGTGTCGTAATCGTGCTCCCAGATGTAGACCCAGTCCGGCAGCACGGAGGAATCGAAACTGACGACAGGCCCCGCGACGACGGGCAACCGATTCTGGCGCGACCACTCAACCCAGTTGTCCAGCCGCTGCCAGCGGTACTCGCCTTCCTCCGGCGCGAGCTCGCGCCAGGGCGTGGGCATCACGGCGAAGTCGAAGTTGTTAAGCAAGGCCGCCCGCACGCGCTCATGGGCCTGGGGAAGGACGACGCCGCAGCCCATGGGAAAGCGCGGGATGGAGCCGGAGGTCTTGCGCCGGTTGAGCAAAGTCTCGGCATGCGAAAGGGCCAGTTCCTCGCTGCCATCCACGCTGACGAAGAGGCAGTCGCTGGCGAATTTGTCGCACTTGATGTTATCCACATCCTGGTGCGAGAGGGCTTCGATGAAAAGCTTGCGTGCCAGTTCGAGGCGTTTGTAGGCGGGGTGATCCTCCGCCACGTCGAACATGTTCCAGTCTTCCATCTTGTTGTAGAGCATCATCAGCCGATGCCGCGCCAGTTCGAGACTGAGGATGTAAGGCTCCTCGCGCTCGGGCAGGAGCGCGGTCTGGACGGTGAGTTCACCGCAGTTGCCCACGGGGTATTGGAGAGCGAAAGAGGCCGGGCCGCTCTCGCGCTTCTCGCAGACGATGGCACCGTTTTCGAAGCGGACTTCACCGCGCATGGCGCTGTGATCCGAGCCGATGAGATAGGCATTGCGGACGGTCCAACGTTTGGCGGGTTGTCCATTCTCGAATACGAGAAACTTGAGCATGGGAACCTGTGGGTCGGGGCGGATGAAACCAGGGCAAACACGACCGGCCGGCAAAAGCGGTTCAGCCCTGCATTATGTTGATAAGCGGTCGGCTGTGCAATCCGGCCTCTTTCAGAGCCGGAGTCAGCGAGCCGGGGCGTATTCGCCCCGGTAGAGCCGGCCAATTGTGAGTCAACGATTTTGCCGATGTTGACAGCGTCAATGGCGCGGCGATCCAGGGGCGTCTGTCTTGCCCGGACTCACAGAGTCCGGCTCCGATCCGCCGTGCTGCCCACGGCCATGGTTTGTGTGGCTGGGGCTGAAGGCTTTGCGGAAGGCCTGGCCGAGCGCAGGGGTGGAGAGGGTCGAAATTCAATATTTGCATGTCCCACAACCGGGGCATCGCAGACTCTGCCCAGCCACCCCTCAGATTCACGCACATTGCATAATCAGCGCGGTGAACACAATGCCACGGTCAAGTCCTTTTGGATTAATCAGGATTTGTTCCTAATTAGTCCAGTTCTTATCTACCAAGCTTGCCGGTAACGGTATCGATAAGATGCTGACAACAACCAGACACTCTAAAACTCAAATCCTTTGAGTTACGACCCGTTGCGACAATCTTCGCATGCTCGCCATGCTCTGGGCACCGAATACTCCTCACCCTCTTGACAATTCCCTCCGTGGCCGCCTTCATGACCGCCTTCTCTTGGTCCTTGGCGTTGAACTTACATTCGAGTTTCAACATGCTTGTTTCCCTTGATTTGGGTGTGCGGTCAGTTCAGACCGATCCTGCCATCGATTGGTAGTGGCTCATAGCTAACCAATCCGACTTCGCAATTGGTAGTTCGCCGGATTCTTTGAGACAACGTTTGTCGATCTCGGGCGTGAGAACAGAACTCAAAAAGTAGAGCCATTGGCATCCGGCGAATGTAAACAGAAAAGCTTGTTGTGATCCCAATACAACGGAATGGGCCGGCGCGATGATATCCTTCCATATCTCGCCATCAGGCTGTGTAATGGCGCTGCACACAATCGGAAATTCCCAATCTTTCCCCGCATTCTTATTCAACAACATTTCACGGATAGGCGACTCGCTTGCACCAAGGTAAACTTCGCCGAAGTTCGGAATCATCGCGTGATGTGCGCGAAACAAGACGCTCAAATGAAAGAGCTTGAATGCCGAATAATTGATTCGAGTGAGCGTGGCCACTCGCTTTCCTTTGAGGGCGTCGAGTGCATTACCATCGATGAAATAGCTGAGGAACGGCTTTTCGAAGTTGTCATTAATGAAGCCTTCACACCCATCACACAACAAACGATCTCGCAGCCCCTTTTGAAGCCGCGATGAGTGCTTTTCGGGAGAGAGCGGCCCGAACGATACCATCCGATGCTTCTCATCGTAGAGACCACGATAAGCGAACTCGGGAATGATGTGCGATTTGCGGAGGGGTTTTGGAAGCTGGCAAAGGATACAGTTCATGTTTGAGCCATCCTTGGCGTGCATTGTGAATTATTGGATCATGGAACTATCCGGCTGATATCGCCCCCTAGGAATATAGGCGCGCCGTCCGAGAAGATCAACCGATCTGATAGGGGCAAGTAAGCTTGAACGAAAACCGCACACATCTGCATGTGCACCCCTTGTCCTGTCGCCCCCGCACCGCGAAGGACACCTGCCAACGAACCATGGGCAGGGAGGATGGGCATCGGGCGAAGCCGGAGTCTCCGCCTTTCAGGCTGTTCGGAGGGTGCGCGTCGAGGGCGTTGAGAAAAGGTCGGCGGAAAGTGGTAGACCCGAGGCAATCAATCTAGTACGGTAGACGTTAGGCCACCATCGAAGCCAGCGCGATCGTCTCGCGCGGCCGGTTGTCGCCGCGCTGACACCGGCAGGAGTTGCCCTCGTCGGCTCGCATGACCGCCATTATGTCAGGTTTGTCTAGTAGACACGGGGTAGACACGGGGTAGACAAACACCTAAAGGTTGTAAATGACTAGCGTTAAAAGCAAATGGCTACCAGGGGGGAGGGGGGTAGGTAGACAAACGCTGCCGGAGCAGCGGAATTTGCTGGTAAGTTGTGCTTTGTCAAGCTGTTACCCGTTTGTCTACCCCTTGTCTACCTTGGACAAACTAGCCAAAGTCGCGGACAGGAACGGATCGTTCGGGGCGAGGGCGGGTCGGCGGGTCCTGGGTTTTTGGGGGCTGTCGGCTGGGGGGGGGGGGGGGGGGGGGGGGGGGGGGGGGGGGGGGGGGGGGGGGGG
>JBBDXA010000060.1:0-6893 GCA_040902585.1 Phycisphaeraceae bacterium | reverse complement strand
TCCGCCTCTCCGCCGGGCATGCGCGATGTGCCGCGCCTGAGCGCCGCCGAGCTTTCCAAGTCATATCAGCTCGGTCGCCTCTCGGCGCGCGTGGTCAAAGACAACGCCGCCGGACGTGCGCCCGACGCGAAGACGATCGCTCAGCTTCGACAGGTCCACGCCGAGTTGGGGCTGCCCGGCGATCTGCCTTCGCTCATCGCGGAAGTTGCCGAGGGCGACACCAGGACGCTGGGGATCCTTCTGCTCAGCCGAACCGACCGGGCGATTCAGGACACGTTCCGCCGCGACCCGCGCTGTTCCGGGCAGTTCAAGCTCGGCGTACAGATGATCATCGTCGAGGGTCTGCTGCGCGCCGACATCGGTGGGTTGAAGGAAACAACGCGCGACGAGATCAACGCCTATGTGCAGTCGTACCTACCGACGACCGCGAGCGCCGCCGGCTGCTCCGACGTGTTCAAGCGGGCCCTGAGCGACTTTACGAAGACCTTGGAAGGCGAAGAGGGCGTCCCGACAAAGAGCCGGGCCATGTGGGACGAGTTGACTAAGAAGATGGATCGTGCGGAGGGGCTTGAGTCGTATCTCAGTGGCGAGCAGGCGAAGTAGCGTGTCGGGCGTGCAACGGTTACTGACCACGCCCTTCGCAAATCCACATGGCGCACCGCCTGGAAGAGTCGTCGCCACCGCCGGCCCCATGATGTCCGAAAGATCATGCACCGTCGCCAACTGTGCCTCTGCCTGTTTCGTCGGGGCTGCCGAAGGTCACCAGCATGCGGCCGTCATCGGAAAGCACCACGCTTTTAGAGCCGGCGGTCCATGCGTCAATTGCATCGGCGGTCGTTGCGTTCAATGAGCCACCTTTTCAACCTCATCGGCGAACGCCGCAATCTGTTCCGGCCAGATGGTACGAACGTTGTAGTCGCTAAAGAGTGTTGAGATTGTCCTCCGTAAGTCGGCAGGCTTCTCGACACCTTGGGTATCCGAGACCACAATAAGTTGCCGTTTACCTTCTCCAGTGGGATGCTTGTGGAGCAAATCTCCTTCAATGGCCAATTGCATCGCCGAACCAATGGCATTGGACGGGCCGAATAGCTGTGGTTTTACAAGCCGCCGTTCTCCGTTGCGATACGTATACGGGATATCGAGAACACGGTTTATGATCGGCACATTGACCTTTTCCCCGTATTTGACCTTTGACAGTAGCGAAGGCCGCCGTAGGGCCTCGTCGAGCTTCAGCAGCAACGATGGTTTGGGACGGCGCTTTGCCCTGCCGCCCACAAGCTCCGCGAACAGGAGTTCGATGTCCTCATCGGGATCGTCCACCTTCACCGACCGTGGAGCCGTCAGTACCAGTTCGTTCGCTCTGGTGGAAATGAATCTGTTCAGGTCATCGACCGAACTGAACCGATCGTGTTCGGTTTGAAGCCTCTTCTCAAGTGCCTCCTTGGCGGCGTTGAGTCGTTCGCCATCGAAGGTGTCTGCGCCGAAGAACTTTCGTACGCGTTCGTTGCTGTGCTGTGTGCGCGCGGCAATGAAGCCGCGCTGAGGGCAGAATAGCAGCACGCCTACGTTAACCGCCTCAGCACGGGACAGGTCCGGGCAGAACTGAACGAGACTGTAATACCCCTTGAGATCACTCATGGCTCATTCTTCCTTTCGTCACCAAACAGGTTCCTGGAGTAAACAAAGGGTTCCAGCATATCGACGATCCTATCGGCGAGATGCCGCGCACGGCCGCAAACCAATTCGACCAGCGCTTTACGGGCGTTATGGGACACTTCCCAACGCGATGGAATCATGTCAACGAATTGGCGAACCGTCGGCTCATCCGCTTGAAGCAGGCGAGAGGCCGCCAACTTGATTACATCCCGGTCAAGGAACGTTCGAAAGGCCGGGTAGAGTCCGTAAACGCGATCATCCTTGACTCGGTTGATTGTAGCCAATCTCCCCGTCAAGTCTTGGCCACAGGTAAAACAATGGGTGTGATCCGCGGCCAGCATCTTCAGGTGGCCACGAGAAGCACCTTCACCCGAGAGAAAGACGTTGTCGTAGTTGGCAGGTCGAAAATCGCAATGCCGATCGCAATTGAGCGTCCAGGTATCAAACACCACAAGCATGGAGATGGCATCACTGTTTTCGACTCGATCAAGTTCGTCAGCCTTTCCGCCCCAATCCACCCGATGGACGGCCCGAGTTACAAACGCGGGGCCCGGTTTTGCCGGCCCGCGCTTCAAGGGTATCTCATCTTCGCCCGTCAGCTCCAGGATCGACCAATCCAGAGTGGGCAAACCGAACCATCGCGCAAGCTGTGTACCGACCAGTTCGCAGGCCAATAGGTGCTCGCCTCCTGCATTTCCAATCGCCTTCAAATAAGCGAGGCCTCCATCCGTTACGACTCGCGAAGCTTCGGCCCCCGTCGGGTAAACAGCCTCCAGTCGAAGGAATCGGGTCGGTCGCCAAGGATGATAGCCAGCCGTCATATTGTTTCGAAACTCCGCGACGATGCGGCGTTGTTAGGGAACTGGTGCGCATGGCGACAGGTGCCGCCCCATTTCAAGGTGGTCGATGATACCAGCCGCCATCCAGTTGATACTGAACCATTGGTACATTCGAGCACTCATCGCAACAGACTACACCTCTTCGTCCACGTACTTCAGCTTGCGGGCCATGCCTATGAATCGGTGGTAGATCGAACTGATCGCCCGCTCGATCCAGAGTCGCTCAAACGGTTTGGCCTCCGGGTTGTAGCTGATGCGGACTGGTCGCTGGATGGGGTCGAGCGTGACGGAGATTTCAGACAAGGCTTAGGGTTGCTGCGCGGGCTTGGCGGCCGGCACCAGACGATAGATGCGCACCAGCGCGTCGACGTAGAGCACCGCAAGCATCTCGCGATTCTGAGAGAAATTGATGTCCCAGATGGTACTGCCGATGTTCAGGTCGTCGGCGATGGCCTCACCCGTGTCGAGCCTCACCACGCGCAGCACGCCCGTCGCGCCGCCGATCCCCAGCAGCTTGCCGTCGGGGCTGCACCGCCACGTCGGCGTGGGGAATCGACCTAGGCCGTCATCACCGGATGGCAGCGGCGGGCCGATGAGCCGGCCTTCGATCGGGTCGTAGATCAAGAGCGAATGTTGCATCGGCGGTTCGAGACTCCGGTCGTGCAGCCCGATGAGCAGACGCCGCCCGTCGGGGCTGAATTGAAGTCGTTCGATCTTTCCGTTGCCGGGGCAATTCAGCGGCTTGTACGCGCCGACCGCATCCCCCGTCGCGGCGAAGCGAACGGTTTGACGGTTGCCGCAGGCCACGATCCGGCCATCGGGGCTCAGCGCCTGTCGAAGGCTGATTGTGCCGGACAGTTCGCCGGCAAAAGGGTTGTGGCGCGTCGCCAACTTCTCGCCGGGCTTCGGGTTCCACACATGGATGTCCGACTTTCCGTGCTCCAGGGAGATGGCAATCGCTCCATCGTCGCTGACGGCGTGATATGAGACCGCCGAGTCGTGCTTCAACGTGGACACCGGCTGGCCGGTCGCACGATCCCAGATTTCGATGTCCTTGCGGCCGGACATCAGGATGCTTGCGTACGGCCCGCCCATGACCAGAGGCCCGCCCACTTCCCATCGCCGGCCCTTGCTCGGCGGGTTCCGCAGATTCGCCAGATCCCACGTCGAAATACCTTCACGCGTGTAGTGTTGAAGCGCCGTGCCGTCGAGCGTGAAGCTGAAGTAGATGATGCCTGCGGGCTCAGGCAACAGGCTCTTTGTCTCATGCGGCTTGCCCGCGGCAACATCCCACAGCAGCAACTCCCTCTCCCCGCCGGCCCCCAGCAGCCGGCCATCCGGACTGAACTGCACGTACCGGACATGGTAGGGCCCCTTGAACGGCTCGCTCATCGGTGTCATGCGATGCGGGCCGGCAGCCAGCGCGGGCGGTTCGTTCGCGCGGCTGACGCCGGGAAGGTCCTTCACGCGAGCCTCGGTGGTTGCTTCCCGGTAGAGCTTCGCCGCCTGCTCGAAGTGTTGCTTTGCCTGGTCGGGACGATGATTCAGCGCGGCGATTGTGGCGCTTTTCACACTGCGCTGAACCGCTACATACTCCGATGGCAGATAGAGGCGGAAGGAATCTGGATCGAAATGCGCGGCGGCCTCGTCGTAAGGCCCGCGCGTCGAACGGATGATCTCAACGCTGCGGCGGGCGTGGGTCATGACTTCGCCGAGCTTGTCGAACGCCTTCTCATACTGTTTCACCCGATGGGCGGGAGCGGCATCGGCGACCTCAGCCTCTTCGATCGCGCTCATGATGATCCGCCAGTCACGCTGCCCGTACTCGTCGATGAGTTCCATGATCGGCTTTTCGTTCCGGCACTCCTGCAATCGCGCTATGCACAGGCTGCGGGCCTGCTCCACCATCGGACCAGCCAGGGCGGAGGACGAGGTCAATGCGGCACCTGGGTCAGACTTCAGGCCGGGATTGGCCGGGTAGGGCGTGTCCGGATCAGCCGGCGACGACGGATCCCGCTCATTCGTGATGAACATGATCACCAGCGCGGCGACCGCGATCATCGCAAGAGCCGCACCGGAGATCAGCATTTTCTCTTTGGGCGAGCGCGGCAGAGCCGGCGTGACGCGCACCGGCACCGGCGAGGGCCTGGACGGCGGACTGCTTCGAGGCGGCGCAGGCGGCGCGGCCGGTGCGGGACGTTGCGGTGCCTTCACCACAGGTGCGACCACCTGCTCCATCATCGGCTCACTCGCCGATTCATTCTCCGGCTCGATGTGAAACTCATCCTCGGCCGGCATCACCACCGCCTGAGGCGGCGCGACGCCCAGCTTCGCCGCCAGCTCCACGTCATACGCGAACCGCCTGCCCGCATCCTTTAATACAACCCGCGCCTGGGCCACTTCGTTCATCATCCGCTGGCAGTCCGCCCGGCTCGCCGCATCCGGACTCAGCGCGTACCGATCCAGCCGTTCCAGCCGTTCGTGCGACGCCTGTTCGATGCGCTCGCTGTCTTCGCAGAAATGAAGCAGGCCTAACAATGTGTAATGATCCGGCGGGCGCTCGCCGACGGGCAGCTTCAACCATTGCGTGTAGCGATCCTGTGCCATTGATTCGCGCCATTCACATCAGCGAGCGCAGCCGCTCAAACTGCGGGCATTATCACAATCGAATCACGACACGCGCAGCTTCGAGAGGATTTCCTGATTCAGATGCACGCGCCGCGGATCGATGCCGCCGCCCCGATGGATCGCCGTCTCCGCCCATGCCCCACTGGTCATGTGAACCGCCTGCACGAACAGACGCCCGCTGCCGTCGTAGCGGAACGTGATCTCAATCGGCGAACCCTTGGGCAGCTTCGGCGGCAGAGCCTCGATCAGGCACGTGCCGATCTGAACGCAATCCTCCACCACATCCGACTCGCCTTCGACGATCTGCACCACCACGCGGCTCTGGTCCTCCGTCACCGTCGCGAAACACTTCTCCTTCTGCGCAGGCAGTCGCGTGTTGCGCGGGATCAATCGCACGACGCGCTTCCTGCCTTTGCGATCCTCCGCCACCACGCCCAGGCTGTGCGCGTTCACATTCGTCGTGCGGATCAGCCCCAGCAATCTTCCAATACGTCCCGCCAGCGATGCAAGAAATCGCTGACGCTGACCATCATCAATAAAACGCTTGGGTATCGGCGGGGGACTGCCCTGGCCCGGCTGCGCATCCAGCGCTGCAGCCAACTGATTCACCAGTGAACCGTCACCAACTCCCGCCTCGGCACCTCCCTGGGTATGTACTGCCAGATCCGCCTCCGCGGCCTGTGGCGGAATGTCTTCATCCGAACCCGATGACGCGGGCACCGTTTCCTCCGCAGGCGGAATCACCTTGCCCGCGGGCCTTGCTTCGCCTTCGGTCAGGTTCGCCAGTGCGATCGCCGCGTGAATCGCCGCCCCGTGCGCCACGGCTTCATCAGGCGATATCGTCGCCGTCGCTTCCTTGCCCGTCACGCGTTTGATCATCTCGCGCACCTGCGGCATGCGCGTGGACCCGCCCACCAGCAGCAGTTCATCCACCTCTTCCCACGTCAGCGCCGTATCGCGCAGCACGCGGTTGAGCCGGCTCTCCGTGCGGAAGAGAAGATCAGCGGTGAGTTCATCAAACTGCTGCCGCGTGAGTTCGCCGCGCATCGTGCTGCCCGCGTGGTTGATGACAAACATGGTGCGTGCCCGGCGGGTGAGATCCTTCTTCAGATCCTCAGCCGTGGCGTAGAGTTGCTGGCGGGCGAGGGCATCATCGCGCGGGTCATCGCCGTGCTCGCGCACGAAAAGGTCTGCAAGATAGTTGTACACGCGCTCGTCCCAGTCGCGCCCGCCCAGCCGCACATCGCCCGCCGTTGCCTGCACGGTCAGGTTTGTTCCCTCGGCCCGGAGCACGGTCACGTCAAACGTCCCGCCGCCCAGGTCGTACACCACCAGCGTTTTACCATCAGCAATCGGCGAAGCCCCGGCTGACACATCGCCATCCTCGCCAACCATCGCGCGAAACGCATGCGCCAGCGCCGCGGCCGTCGGCTCATTGATGATGTCAATCAAAGGCAGCCCCGCCGCCTCCGCCGCCGCCGCCGTGGCTTGTCTGCGTTGCTCGTCGAAGTAGGCCGGCACCGTGATCACCGCGCCGTCTACCCGCGTCAGACGTGCTTCGGCATCCTGCTTGAGCTTCTTCAGAATGATCGCGCTGAGACTGATCGGCGAAAGCCGCTTGCCCATCACCAGCCTGGGGTAAAACTCATCGCCGATGTACCGCTTCACATCCTCCGCCACGCGGTCAGGCTCCACCATCCCCGCACGCCTGGCATCGCGCCCGACCACCACCGAGTCTTCCGATTCAAACCACACCACCGAAGGCGTCGT
>JBBDXA010000059.1:0-6893 GCA_040902585.1 Phycisphaeraceae bacterium | reverse complement strand
GATCACATCACGGATATTCGCCATGCCTGTCGCGTAGAGAATCGTGCGTTCGAACCCGAGTCCGAAGCCCGCGTGGGGGACGGTGCCGTACCGGCGAAGGTCGCGGTACCAGTTGTAGTCGGCCTTATTGAGGTGCATCTCGTCTAAGCGCTTGTCCAGTACGTCGAGTCGTTCCTCGCGCTGCGACCCGCCGATGATCTCGCCGATGCCGGGGGCGAGGACATCCATCGCGGCAACCGTCTTCTCGTCGTCGTTCAAACGCATGTAGAACGCCTTGATGTCCTTCGGGTAGTTCATCACCACCACAGGCCGACCGACGAGCTTCTCCGTCAGGTACCGCTCGTGTTCGCTCTGCATGTCCATGCCCCACTTGACGGGGAACTCAAACTTCTCACCTGCCGCGACAGCCTTTTCCAGGGCCGCGATCGCGTCGGTGTAGGTCATGCGCTCGAAGCTGGAAGCGACGAACTTTTCCACCCGCGTGATGCAATCCTTATCAATTCGCTCAGCGAAGAACTTCATGTCGTCGCCGCGCTCGTTGAGCACGGCTGTGAACAGGTACTTCAAGAACGCCTCGGCCAGGTCCGCGTCATCGTTCAGATCGGCGAAGGCGATCTCCGGTTCGATCATCCAGAACTCGGCGAGATGACGCGCGGTGTTGCTGTTCTCGGCGCGGAAGGTCGGGCCGAAGGTGTAAACCTTGGAGAGGGCGAGGCAGTAGGTTTCCACGTTGAGCTGGCCCGACACGGTCAGGTGCGCGGGCTTGGCGAAGAAGTCCTGCGTGAAGTCCGCTCCACCTTGCGGCGAGAGCGGCATCGCCTTGGGGTTGGCGATATCGAGCGTGCTCACCTTGAACATCTGCCCCGCGCCTTCACAGTCGGAAGCGGTGATGATCGGCGTGTGGATCCAGTAGAAGCCGTTCTCGTGGAAGAAGCGATGCACCGCTTGCGAAAGGCAGTGGCGCACACGGGCGACCGCGCCGAAGGTGTTGGTGCGCACGCGCAGGTGCGCGACTTCGCGGAGGTATTCGAAGGTGTGCCTTTTGGCGGCGACGGGGTAGGTGTCCGGATCATCGACCCATCCGACGACCTGCATGTCCGTCGCCTGAATCTCGAACGCTTGTCCCTTGCCTTGCGAAGGCGTGAGCGTGCCGGTGGCGATGACGGCGCAGCCGGTGGTCAGGTGCATCACTTCCTTTTCGTAGTTGGCGAGCGTGTTGGGCGCGACGACCTGGATGGGATCGAAGCAGGAGCCATCGTGGACATGCACGAAAGAGAGCCCGGCCTTGGAGTCACGGCGGGTGCGCACCCAGCCGCGGACGGTGACGGTGTCGTTATCTTTCGCCTTGCCGGTGAGCAGATCGTTGACGCTGTGGACAGCCATCGGATTCCTTTCGCTGAAGGGTTGCAATGTCGGTCAAAGCGGGCGCGGGTGCAAGGCGCAAGCGCGCACGGCCCTCCGTTGAAGCCCGATGGCGAGTCGGCGAGCCGTCGGGGTATCCGTCGCGCGCCTTTCGTTCAATACCCCGACGGCTCGGCGGCCCTCGCCATCGGGCTTGGTTTCCGCGCGCGGGCGGTTATTGTGATGGTCATGGAATACGTCAGCCGTGTCATCGTCATTCTGTTGTTCATGCTTTTCACCGCGCCTCTTCGCGCCGCGGACAAACCCAACGTGCTGTTCATCGCCATTGATGACCTGAACGACTGGGTCGGCTGCCTCGCGGAGTTTGGCGGCCATCCGCAAGTCAAGACGCCGCACATCGATTCACTTGCCCGCCGCGGCACGCTGTTCACCAATGCCCACTGCCAGTCGCCGTTGTGCAACCCTTCTCGCTCGAGTCTTCTCACCGGCCTTCGCCCTTCGACGACGGGGATCTACGGCCTCGCGCCGGGCATTCGTGATGTGGACCTGACCAGGGACTGGGTTACGCTGCCGCAGACGTTTCTCAAGGCCGGCTATCACACGTATGCCTGCGGGAAGATTTACCACGACGGCGCGATGAAGCCGAAGGATCGGGCCGCAGAGTTCGGCGAATGGGGACCTGCGCCGGGCATGCCCAGGCCGCCGCAGCGGATTGCGAAGCTGCCGGGCACGCCGCACCCGCTGATGGACTGGGGCCCGTGGCCGGAGAAGGATGAAGAGGGCGGGGATTACAAGATCGCCTCGGCTGCGGTGGATGCGATCAAGGCCGCGCCGAAAGATAAGCCGTTCTTCATTGCGTGTGGATTCAGGCAGCCGCATGTGCCTTGCTTCGCGCCGCAGAAGTGGTTTGATCTTTATCCCAATGAAACGCTGAAGATGCCGCCGATGCTGGAAGGCGATCGCGATGACACGCCTCGGTTCAGTTGGTACATGCACTGGAAGTTACCCGAGCCGCGGCTCTCGACGCTGATCGAGAACGAAGAGTGGAAGCCGCTGGTGCGGGCGTACCTGGCGACGACGAGTTACATGGATGACCAGGTTGGCCGCGTCTTGAAAGCGCTGGAGGAATCAGGCCGGTCGAAGGAGACGATCGTTGTGTTGTGGAGCGATCACGGTTATCACCTGGGCGAGAAGGCGATCAGCGGCAAGAACACGCTCTGGGAGCGCTCGACGCACGTGCCTTTGATCTTCGCCGGTGAAGGCATCGCGGCGAATGCGAGATGCAAAAAGCCCGCGGAACTCTTGGACATTTTCCCGACGCTCATCGAGCTGTGCGGCTTCGAGAAGCGCGGCGACCTGGAAGGGCGATCACTGCTGGCGCAACTGAAGGATGCTGATGCCCCGCGCGAAGCGCCGGCGATCACGACGCACAATCATGACAACCATTCGATCCGCACGGAAGACTGGCGCTACACCCGTTACGCCGATGGCTCGGAGGAGTTGTACGACCTGGTGAAGGATCCCAATGAATGGAAGAATGTCGCCCCTGACACGCAGTTCGCGCAGGTGAAGCGTGATCTGGCGAAGTGGCTGCCGAAGGTGAACCGCAAGCCGGCGGAGGGTAGTGCGCATCGCGTGCTGACATACGATGCGAAGACGGGCGAGACGGTATGGGAAGGTAAGCGAATCGGGAAAGATGACGCGGTGCCGGTGCCGTAGAGCACCATCCCGATAGGGTGGTGCTATTGGCGCACGACTGACGTGAAACTCTCGATTGTGTTGCAGGCGCACGAACCAACAAACGCTCGACATGCTGCTGGTCATTAGCACCACCCTGTCGGAATGGTGCTCCCATCATTTCGGCGACACGATCTTCATCGCGTCTTCGAACTTGTCCAGCGTCTCGGTCATCTTCGCCCATTTCTCGCGGGTCTTGGTGGGGATGTTCTGCTCGGTGCCCAGCGTCTCGAGGGCGTCCACGAGGAAATCCTGAAACTCCTTGGCCCACTTCGCGTCCTTCGCCGACTCGGGCATCACCTTGCGGAGGTAGAGCTCCAGGTCCTGTCGCGTCGCGGGGGCGAGTTTGCCGATGTCCGCACGCAGCAGGCCGTCGATCAAGACCATGTGAATGCCCAGGCCGAAGCACGCGCTGACTTCCTTGCCGTTCTCGAAGGCGGATTCGATTTCCTTCGCGCAGTCGACGACCATCACCTCGCCCAGTTCCTTCGGCGATGCGTTCTTGCTCTTGGGCACGCGGTTGAAAAAGTCGCGGTTGATCTGCATGTTCTCATACGACCGCTTGAGCTGGGCGAGCATCTCTTCATCAGGATGATGGCCCGAGCCCTTGGCCTTCAAGATACGCGCGGTGAGTCGGCCGCACTGATAGGCAAAGTAATTGCGGCCGATCTCAAGCTGCATGGCAAACTCGACGGAAGGGATCATCAGGCGTGCCTGCTCGAACAGGTTTCGGGCTTCCTCAAAGTTCTTCGCCTCGGCGGCCTCTTCGCCGGCCTTGAGCTTGCCGATGAACGCCTGCCACGCGGGGATGTTGGCCGCATCAAGGGCCTCGCGCGTGTACTTGGTCAGCGCCTCGCGCTCGACGGCAGCGCGAATGTCCGTCGCGTTGCGCATGATCTGTACCAGCTTGCTCGCCGAGTCGAAGTGACTGACGGCGATATCCCACTGCACATCCGCCTGATCGAACTCTTCCTTTTCATAGGCGTCGCTGCCCAGCTTGAAACTGGCCTGGGCTTTCTCCCACGCGTCCTTCGCCTGGTTGGGCGCATCGAGCTGCCTGGCGGATTCCATCGCGGCGTTGGCCTGATTCTTCGCGGTGTTGGCGGCCATCTTGTCCTGCGTCAGCTTCTTCACCTTGCTTACAGGCTCGGCGATCTTCTTGAACTCCGCCTCGGCTTCCAGGAACTGTTCCTTCGCGAACATGTCGTTGGCCTTGACCATCACCAGTTCCGCCTCCGCGAGAAAGCCGGTGAACTTGCCGTTGCGGGGCGTATCCTTCACCGACGCCCACAGGTTCTCCGCGTCCTTCTTCGCCGCGACGGCCGTATCGCTGGGCGTGGCTTTGTAGACCGGCGGGTTCTGATCCTTCGGGCCGCCGTCGGCAGCGACACTGTCCTTCGCGTCGCCTGAATTGGAGATGGCCTTGAGCGCGAAGAACGCGCCGATCAGGACCAGCGGTGTGACGATCAGCAGCGTGATCAATGTGGACTGCGACTTCTGAAGCTGCTCCACCTTGCGGCGATCGCGACGGTCGGCTGCATCAGTGGGATCCACTCCCGCTTCGGCATGGGTATCGAAGCCGCCGGCGTCGGCGGTCTGCGTGTGGTGAGGCTCTTCCGCTGTCTCTTCCGCTGTCTCTTCCTCATGGTGGTGCGCCTGCGTGGCGTCGTGAACGTAATCGTGATCGTATTCTTCGCCGGGCTCAGCGCCTTCAAAATCACCTTCATCCACCACCTCCGCCACATCCGCCACTTCTTCACGCGCGGGTCTGGCGGGCTGCGCGGGCATGGTCGCGGCGATCTTGGCGAGTTCCGCGTCGAGTTGCTTCTGAGCGCCGGCCGCGGCGTCGGCAGTGGGGTAGCGCAGGCCGATCCAGTTCGGATCGCCAGGCAGCGCGAATGACGCGCCGCAGGCGGCGCACGCCTTCGCATCAGGCTCGGTCTTCTCGCCGCACGTGTGGCACACGCCGGTGAGATTCGCCACGCCGGCCGCGCTCTTGGCGTATTCCCAGAACTGTTCGGTCGAAGGCCCGCGCACGGCGGTCCGGCTGTTGATCAGGCCGGCGGCGATCTCGCGCTGAACCTGTTCGATGCTGACGCCGGGCTTGTAGTCGTGTGCCTTGTTGCGGATGAACCAGCCGCCGAGCGTGACCTGCGTGGCTTCGCTCTGCGGCGCGAAGACGGTGCCGCACTCGGCGCAGTCATCGCCATCGACATCGTTGTGTCCGCACATCGGGCAGAGCTTTGCGTCTTTCTCGCGGAACTTTCGGATGATCGCACTGGGTGCTTCGGTGGGCAGTCCCCATTCGTTGCGGCCTTCGGGCACGGTGAACTTCTCGCCGCAGGACGGGCAGAATTTGTTGTCCGCCTTGACCGCGTCGCCGCAGGCGTGGCAGACGCCGGCGAGGTGGGCGATGCCGGGGATGTGGCGCACGCGGCGCCAGAGCTGATTCGTCGCAGGCCCGCGCAGAGGCGAGTCCGCCTTGACGCGGCCGGCAGCGAGCAGTTTGCGCAGGATGGAAACATCGCAGCCCGGGCCGTAGGGCTTGCCGGGGGTGCGGAAAAACCAGGGGCCCATGGCGATCTGGGTCGCCATTTTGCTCAGGTCATCGATGATGCCGCCGCACTCGTGGCAACGGGGAGGCTGGCCTTCAGCGACCTGAGCCAGGGGATTGCGAGTTCCGCAGTAAGGGCAGATATCCAAGGCGAGGCCTCCAAGCATGGCGTGTGGTGCCGGCAAAGGCAGGGACGGAACTGCCGGTTTAACAGATTGTTGCAACCGCCAGACGATGGGTCAATGCGGCAGGAGCAGGGCTGTTTCGGGGGTCTGGGAAGATAACGGCCGGCGGCGGCCCTTGTCCGATCGGGATTCCCCGGATCGCGGAGCCCTAAAAGGCGACGGGTGGGGGCGGTCGAAGGGAGCGGTATCGACAGAGACGCGGTCGGAGTTCCGGAAATAATTCTTAAGTTGATCGAACGATCCAGGTACTTGTGCGTTGTATCTATTGACTGACAGGGGCGAAAAAACTAGACTGGTAGTGTCTGATTTCGCCTAAATGGGGTTTTATGATCGGGTAGGGATGCCCGATAAATGATTAGAGCCGCGGTTACGGGGGTATCATCGCGACTCAATCTGTGTTTCCATCCGCCTCTGGTATCCGGAGCCTTCCTATGAGAATGACGGTCAGCACCCTGTCCACCATGCTGATGGGTGTCGTGTTGGGTGTCGTTTTGTTTGCGTCGGCCACTCAGGCGCAAACTATCCGCGAAGTTGACCTGCTCGAACGCCTGGGCATGAAAGAAGCCGGCATCAAAGGCCCCGCCTCCGGCGACACGCACACCAAACTCACCGCCGAGCAGGCCCTGCGCGTCCGCATCCTCGAAATCGAAAGCGGCGAGCGGGCCTTCGCCAACCGCGTTCCTGATTCTCAGATCATCGTCGGCCCGCCGCTCGATGAACGCGAGCAGATCGTTCACGTCATGAACCGCATGGCCTTCGGCGCTCGCCTCGGCGATGTGGATGAACTCCTCAAGCAGGGCGGCTGGATCAGTTGGGTCGAGCAGCAGCTTGATCCATCCAGCATCTCCGACACCAAGCTCGACAAACTCGTCGCCGAAAAATATCCGTGGACCAAGATGACCGTCCAGCAGATGATGAACAAGTACCCGCGTCCGGAAAACGCGGAGAACATTCCCCAGCTTCGCAAGGAACTGCCCGAATCCATCATCCTCCGCGCCGCCACCAGCAATCGGCAGTTCAAAGAGGTGATGGTCGAGTTCTGGCGCAATCACTTC
>JBBDXA010000058.1:0-6897 GCA_040902585.1 Phycisphaeraceae bacterium | reverse complement strand
ACGAGCGCGTCGCTCTCTTCAAAGCCATCAGCAGCGAGTACATCGGCGCCTGCGTGGACACAGGCAACAGCATGGCCCTGCTGGAAGACCCGGTCATCACCGCCACCGCCCTCGCGCCGTATGCCTTCAGTGTGCATCTTAAGGATCAGGCGGTGAAGCAGTACGACGAAGGCTTCCTGCTGGGCGACATACCGCTGGGTCATGGCTGCATCGACCTGAAGCGGGTGGTCGCGATCCTGAAGAAGGCGAAGCCGAAGGTGAACTTCGCGCTGGAGTTGATCACGCGCGATGCCTTGAAGGTGCCGGTGCTGACGAAGCGATACTGGGCGACCCTGAACGACGCGGCGAAGGATGATGTGCTGTGGATCGATCGCCTGCTGGCGACGCGGGCGGCCAAGGAATTGCAGCAGGTGAGTTCGCTGAGCGAGGAAGAGCGCGTGAAGCTGGAGGATGAGAATGTCAACGCAAGTCTGCGCTATGCACACACCGAACTTGCACTGGTCTAAATCGGGGCGACTTACCTAGGGTTGAAACGAGCTGGCGGTTCTTCCTACAAACAGTCGATGATACAAGCCTGAACTTTCAAATGCTCTACACATATCAGCAGCAAAACTCCTTTGTTGGTGAGTAACACCAGTGTGGTTGGTCACGGACAACGGGATGGGGCAGCGTGACCGAAATATTGAGGTCCACAATTGGTTCGGCCGCAAATCCTTCCGGTTCATGTCTCAGATAGAATTCGCCGAACAGCGCATCGCAGTTCGGGCAACCCTGTGACATGTAGGACCGTCCAGCCGTTTTGCTAAATCGGGTCTTGATTGCCCCCAACCGCAATTGTCTTCCGGCTTCGGATCTCAAGTAGTTGTGGACGGCCTGAAGTGCGTCTGGGGAATATTCCGCGCCCTCTTGGAATGCTTCTTCAATGTACGCGATGGCATCGCCATGCTGCGTGATAAGGCCACATTGATCGTTGGTCACGCGATACGCGTGGCATTCGTGGTGGCACTTCCAGCACTTGTAGTCGAAAAACTGCACCTTCATTGCCTGCCGGTCCAGTGCCGAGGCCGACTCACAGAACTTGAAAAGTCCGCTGAGCATCGCGGCGGCAAACTGTCGGATGGACATGCCCGCGGCCTGCGGCTGCTGCGGATCCGAGAGACCGAGTTGGAACATCGGCAGCTCCAAAATTGTCTTGGCACCCTTCGGCATCCGGCGGAACAACCACGCGCATTGCACATAGTCCTCGGCGTAGCGGTCCTGCCGAAAAGACGTCTCTTCCAGCGTCTGGGCCGACCACTGAACCTCAAAGGCGACGCGGGTCGTGTCTCGGGTCGCCAGCACGTCGGCTCGCCAGCCCCTGCCTTGGACTTCGGTGTCCACTTCACACCCCGCATCGCATGCTCCCAGCGCGACCTGTTCCTTGATCAGCAGGTGCTCAAGCGTCTCGCCTTTAGCGCCACATTCGGCCCCCGGCTTGTGGTAGAAGTGCCGCGTGCCCAGCTTGCTCTCGCGCACCAGAGCTTCGGTGTCACAGCACGCCATGCGCAGAGTAACGCGCTTCGCCCTCACGTCCGTACGCAGCCGCTCCCATCGCTCCTGGCTGAGCAGAGGCGCAATCAATACCTCGTTGTTCTCTATTGCCTTCAGCGGCATTGCATTAACCCATTACCACGACCCATTTCAGCTCTCTGCCGGTTTGGAGATCACCATCGCTATCGATCCAGCGTTCGCTCGTTCCGGCTTTCCCGGCTCAAGGTTATTTCGAGACTAAATCGGGGCGACAGGATTCGAACCTGCGACCTCGTGGACCCAAACCACGCGCTCTAGCCAAGCTGAGCTACGCCCCGATGGCGTGACGGGCGGCCTTGACCCGGCCGGAGCGTCGGGAGGATTGTAGCAGGGTGTGCGGGGATCAGCCTGCGCTGTGCTTGTGTTACGTTGTCACCTTGTTTCGTCCGCAAGGAGCCGCGCCGTGGCTGAACTGCTCACCGTCGAATATCTCGCCGCCCTCGCCACGCTCACCGTGATGGAGATCGTGCTGGGCATCGACAACATCGTGTTCATCTCCGTGCTCGCCGAGAAACTGCCCGAGGAGCAGCAGCCGCGGGCGCGAAGGGTGGGCCTGCTGCTGGCGATGGTCATGCGCATCGGGCTGCTCCTGGGCATCACCTGGATCATGCGGCTGAAGACGCCGCTGTTTCACCTGCCTCTGCCCGATCCGGTCACCGACGGGAACCTGGGCATCAGCGGGCGCGACCTCATCCTGATCCTGGGCGGCGGCTTCCTCATCTATAAAGCCACGCACGAGATTCACGACAAGCTCGAAGGCTCAAAGGAAACGCTGCGTCAGCCCAAAGCCATCGCCAGCTTCAAGTCGGTCGTGACGCAGATCATCATGCTCGACCTCGTCTTCTCGCTCGACTCGGTCATCACGGCGGTCGGCATGGTCAAGGGCAAGGAGGGGCACACGTGGCAGCCGATCGCGGTGATGATCACGGCGGTGGTGCTGTCGATCATCGTCATGCTCATCTTCGCCGGCCCGATCGCGAACTTCATCAAGAAACATCCGACGACGAAGATGCTCGCGCTCTCGTTCCTCCTGATGATCGGCGCGGTGCTGGTGGCGGACGGCTTCCATCAGCACATCGGCAAAGGCTACATCTACGCGGCGATGATCTTCAGCGTGTTCGTCGAGGCGCTGAACCTGCGGGCGGCGAAGGTGCGCGAGAAGGCAAAAGGCGGGTAGCGATTACTTCTTGTACGTCCCTGTCAGCGTGCCTTCGCCCAGGATGCGCCCGCGCATGGCGATGATGAGTGCGTTCTTGTCGATGCCCGGGGGCACGTCGAGTTTCGTGTCCAGAGCAAAGAGATGAAAGCGATAGCGATGAGCTTTGCCCGCCGGCGGATTGGGGCCGCGGTAGCCGAGGTTCATCGAAGTCCACGAGTTCTTGCCTTGCAGTGCGCCCGCCACGCTCGCCGGTCGCTCCAGTGTTGCGGCGCGCGGCAGGCGCGGCGGCAGGAGCGTGAGCGTGCCGGGCAGGTTGTAGAGCACCCAATGCACCCAGGGCTGAAGTGTCATGGCATCAGGGTCATCGCAGATCAATGCCAGCGACTGCGTGCCCTCCGGCACGCGCGACCAGATCAAGGATGGCGATGCGTCTTCGCCATCAGCGGTGTGATCGCGCGGGATGGCGTGGCCATCCTCGAACGCATCGCTTCGCACCAGGATCGAACCGACGGATTGTTTGCCTGTCTGAAGCATCGCAGAGCTCCTAAAGGGAACCGCTGCAAGTGGAATATGGCGAACGGCTGGCGCGGGAAAGCATGGGGAATCCGCGGCCGTCGTCGAAGTGGGAAATGGGCCTGGGGTGACTCGAACACCCGACCTCACCGTTATCAGCGGTGCGCTCTAGCCAACTGAGCTACAAGCCCGAAGCCGTAACAGGCAAGCCTGAAACGGACTTGGCAGGGTAGGAGATAGGGGCGAAAACGTCAAGCGCCGCGGAGGGCGGAAACTCCAAAGACAAAAGCTCCAAACCTCAAACAAGCTCCAAGAAAGACAGAATTTTCAAGTCTCAAATCAAGCATGTTTGCCCGCGCCTTTGCCGGTTCTTTCGCGCCTTGAAAGTTCCTTTTTGAGATTTGTTTGTGATTTGGAGCTTTCCCCTTTGAGATTTTCCGCGCCGCGCGGATGCTATGCTTCCTCACCTCATGCGTACCCTCGTCATTGGTGACATTCACGGCTGCCTCCGCGCCTTGGACGCGCTGCTCGATGCCGTCCAGCCTTCGAGCGAGGATCAACTCATCACGCTGGGTGATTACGTCGATTGCGGTCCTGATTCGCGCGGCGTGATTGATCGCATGATCGGCCTTGCCAAATCGCACAACCTCGTCGCGCTGTTGGGCAACCACGAAGAGATGATGCTCGAATCGCTCTTTGATATGAACAACCTCCGCGCCTGGTGCATGTGCGGCGGCGATCACACGCTGCGCTCCTACGTCGGGCGCGGCGGCGTGCCCTTCTCCGTCGCCCTCAAGGAAGTGCCCGAAGAACATTGGCACTTCCTCCAGTTCGGCTGCCGGGACTGGCATGAGACCGACACGCACATCTTCGTGCATGGCTACGTCGATCCCTTCACGCCGATGCCTGTTCAACAGTCCAGCGTGCTGCGCTGGCAGAAGTTTCACGATCCGCAGCCGCACATCAGTGGCAAGGTCATCATCTGCGGTCACACCGCCCAGCGCGAAGGCAACCCGGTGAACGTCGGCCACGCCATCTGCATCGACACCTGCTGTTACGGCGGCGGCTGGCTGACATGCCTGCATGTCGAGTCCGGGCGATACTGGCAGGCGAATCAGAAGGGCGAACTGCGCGTGGGGAATATTGCGGAGCATGAGGGGGAAGTGACGGAGGGGGAAGTAACGGAGTGACGGAGTAACGAAGTATCGGATTTCACATTCCGTCACTCCGTCACTCCGTCACTTCGTTACTCCGTTACTTCGCCACTCCGTCACTACTCCGGCAGCGGTTTGCCCTTCGTCTCCGGGCCGAACCATACGATCACCACGCCGATGAGATAGATAAATGCGAGTGCCGAACAGGCCTTGGCGAAGCCAAAGGCTTCTTCGAGCCTGCTGGTCTGAAGGGCGCCGACCGCGGCGAGGATGCGCCCGAAGTTGAACGCGAACCCCTGACTCGTCGCGCGGACTCGCGTCCTGAAAAGCTCAGGCAGGTAGAACGGAAAGAAGCCGTAGAACCCGGCGGTGACCATGCCCGCCAGGCATGAGAGCCAGAGGAACTCCGGGCCGTAGACCATGTCTTCGCGGAACAGGAGCAGGCACGCCCCCAGCGAGCCCAGGCACAGGAGCGTGTAGGTGATGCGCCGGCCGATCTTGTCGGCGATGACCGCGGCGAGGATGGTGCCGAAGATCGCGCCGCCGGCGATCATCATGCCGACGTACTCCGCGCCGAAGCGCGGGCCTTTCCCGTCTTTGATAAGTTCGCGGGCCCAGCGCTGGATCCACTGGATCGTGCCCCACGTGCCCAAGAGCGCGACGCCCGTGAGCGAAGCGCCCAGCAGCAGGCGTTTGATGGTGCTGCCCGCGTCGGCGCTGCTGCTGAACGCCTTTCCGCCGGCAGCGATGGAACTCTTGTCGGAGCGCTGGAGGTAGCGCCAGACGGGGAACATGTAGCCGACGAGGGCAATGCCCAGGCTGATGATCGTGACGGGAATCTGCACGGCGAAACCGGTTTCGATGAGCGGAGACCAGACGAAGACGACGCCGGTCGCCGCCGCGCAGCCGATGAGGACGCCCATGAGATCGCGCGTGGCCCAGTGCGTTGTGGTGCCTTTTTCTTTCTCATGCAGCCAGCGTTCGCTTTCGGGGACGAAGAGGCGGATGAAGAAGACGAGCAGCGCCGGGGCCGCGCCGGCGATCAGGAGCAGGCGCCAGGGGAAGGGCGCATCGGGTCCCAGTGCGGTTCGCAGGGAGACGGAGAGGATGTTCACGAGCAGGAAGCCGACGTTCGCCGCTGCGCCGATGAGTCCGGCGATGAAGGCGCGTGATTTCCCGGGCCAGATTTCGGTGATGAGGGCGACGCCGAGGGACCATTCGCCGCCCATGCCCAGTGAGGCGATGAAGCGGAGCACGGCGACGTGCCAGGCTTCGGTGGCCAGTCCGCACAGGCCGGAGAAGATGGAGTAGGTGAAGATGGACAGCGCCATAGCGCGGACGCGGCCGAACTTGTCCCCCAGCCAGCCGAACAGGACGCCGCCGGTCGCCGCGCCGATGAGGAACATGGCCATGATGACGCTGAACCAGGTGCTGCCTGATTCGGGGGAGAGTTCCTTCAGCGCGTCGCCGCCGACGAGCGGGAACAGGCCCATCTCGAAGCCGTCGAAGAGCCAGCCGAGCAGGGCGGCGATGAGCGCCATCCATTTGCCGCGGTTGGAGATGGTGGATGGGGGTGTGGGCATGGGGGGAACTCCCGAGCGAAGGTTGAAACCACATGATGGCACGATCGGCGGAGCGTGTCATATGGATGGGTGGATTCGGGTCATGCTTCGGCTCGCAAGCATGGCTCGAATCATCGCACCTGTCATGTTCATGGCGCGGCGATTTGAGTTGTTTCAAGTGCGCACCTTCCACGTCCAATGCCAGCCAAGGCGAGCGCCTTCCACACAAGTAAGAAGCAAGCTCAGCGCACACAGGGACGCGAAGATACAGGCGATGAGCAGCCACCGGCGCGGCGACTTTCGCAGACTATAGAACCCCACGATTGCCGCCTGTCCGAGCAGCCATCCGACAGCGGGCAGCACGTAGCGATACTTCATGACCAATTCGGTACGGGTGGGAAACGTTCCGTCATAATCATCAATCACCGCGAATGTGTGGACTTCGTACATCACAACACACAGCGAGAGTAACCCCCAGACAAGCGTGCCGAGGGCCAGAAGTGCGAGCGAAATGGAATCCCTGGTGTTCATGGAGCTGCGACAACGCAACCAACAGAGTAACGAAGAAGGTCGCCATCGCGATAAACTGTTCGTCCCGATGGCGTCGGTCCTTCACTTCATCCGCTACAATGCCCGCCCCTTCGGCGCGGCCTATTCTCGCGTCGGTTCCTTTTGATGTGAGACGGCAAGATGGAACAAGACAACCCACGACTCGAAGCCGACCGACAAGCCCTCGTCGAAGCCCGCAGCAAAGGCTTCTTCGCCAAGCTCGGCACCAACACCCGCCTCTCCGGCCCCGGCTGGCTGCAAAGCGCCATCACCCTCGGCGGCGGCTCGCTGGCAGGCTCGCTCTACATCGGCATCCTCTGCGGATACGAACTGCTCTGGCTCCAGCCCCTCATGATGATCTTCGGCGTCGTCATGCTCTGCGCAATCGCCT
>JBBDXA010000057.1:0-6917 GCA_040902585.1 Phycisphaeraceae bacterium | reverse complement strand
AAACGGCTTGCGCGCCAGCGCGACCTTCTCCTGCATGTGGCCCGAAAGAGGCGCGTTGCGGGCCGCTTCGAGCAGTCGAAAGGCGTCTTCGTAGGCCTTCTTGCGGAGCAGGATATTCTCCTTCAAGTCCCTGCCGCGGGCGCGGGCCGCCTGCATCGCACTCCACTCTTTGGGGACGGTCTTCGCCATCACCACTTCATCATCGAGCACCAGCGACTCGGTCAGCGTGCGCTCGAGTTGCTGAAGTTCGGGGACCAGAATGGACAGCTCGCCGGCCCGGCGGAGCAGCGCGGTCGCCGCTTCGATATGAGCGATCGCATCGTCAGCCTCGGGAGAAGTCGCGGCGATGTTCAGCGCCTGTTCCGCCTTCTCGTAGTGAATGCCGGTGAGTTTCAGTTGACTGATGTCATGGCGATTGAGCTCGGCCTGATAAATGTCGATGGCTTTGTCGATGCGTTCGACGTTGCGGAGGTAATCGACGGCTCTGTGCAGCAGTCGCGTGGCTTCGGTGTACGCCCGGGCGGCGGCTTCGCCTTCGGTCAGCGCTTCAGCCGACTGCGCCATCGCGAGGCATGACTTCCAGGTCAGGCCGCCGCGAGCGTCGAGGGCGGCCCGATCCTGTTTACTCAACGCCAGGTCGTAGGCGAAGCGCGCTTCGACCGCCTCGGCCCAGGGACGGACCTGATTCTCCGACCACGCCAGCGCGCCAGCCGCCTCGACGAGCCTGCCTGATTTGATGTTCGCGCCCGCCTCGGCGAGGGCCGCGTCGATCTGTTCCCCTCGCCGGTCGTTGCCTGCCTGGCGAAAGACTTCGCGCACCTGTTTCCAGACCTTGAGCAGGTTCTTATGTTGAAGGGCGACGGCGGCGGTGTCGAGCCGGGGCTCGTTCTCCGGCTCCGTCACGCCGCTGCCGCCGCCGATGAGAAGAACGATCACCACAATCGCCAGGGCAACGAGCGAACCGGCGGCAGTGATGACCAGCCAGCGCTGAAGCGGCGGCGTTCGAGAAGGCGCAACTGCGACAGGCGCGGCGGGCGTCGTGCGCGATGAGCGCGATGCAGGTGATGAGCGCGATGAGAGCGACACAGGTGATGCAGGCGATGAACGCGGCTGCGAAACAGGCTGTGGCGGCGCAAGCTCCGGCAACGCAGCGGGCATCTGAACCTGCACCGGATCCGCAGGCGGCGCGATACCCAGCGCCTGCGCCAGCTCCTTGTTGTACGCCGCCCGGCGAATGGCATCCCGGAGCACCACCCGCGCGTGCGCCACTTCGTTCATCATGCGCTGGCACGCTTCTCGGCTGGCCGGGTCCGGACTCAGCGCGTAGCGATCCAGCCTGTCAAGCTGCTCGTGAGCGGCGTCCTCAATCCGCACCGCATCATCACAACACCGCGGCAGGCCCAGCAGCGTGTAAAAATCCGGCGGACGCGGGCCCGGCGCAATCTTCAACCACTGGGTGTAATGGTCCTGTGACATCCGGATTCATGCTACCGCATTCAAACAGGCGGACAAAGAGGCGGACTTCGCCGCGGGTGATCTGAACGCAAAGCGGTGTTGGAAGTGCCTTCTCCTTGATTCACCAGACCATTGTTGCGGGCGGCGGCGGTTGGTATCATTCAATCCGTTCACCTGTCTTGCTCGGAAAGCTTTCTCTTGATTCGGGGATTCAAAATGAAGAACGTTCTCCTGGCGTGCATCGCGATCGTGCTTTTCGGTATTCATCCCGCCCGCGCCGAATTGAGCGATGAGCCTTTCCTTTTAAGAATGGCCGTGACCCTGGATCGGCAGACGAATTACGCCTCCAGCGCCGGGCGGCAGGCCACGCTTGCCGTGGCGCAGGGCGCCTCCGCCAATCCCGCGGCTGATGACTGGTCCTTCCGGGCCGAACACCCGATTATCGCCACGCTGACTTCCGTTCACGGCGTGTCTGAAACCGGCACCTGGATCAATGCCGCCATCGGCACCGTCAGCTTCCAGACCCAGGAGTACGGCACCTTTTCGCTCGCCTACGCAAGGACCGACACTTTCTCCGACTCCGCCCGCAACGGTTTCAGCGATCGTCTGACCTCCAACGAATTCTTCATTGGCTACGGCAAAAAGCTCAACGACTGGCTGAGCATCGGCGCACAGGTTCACGTTATCGATGCGACCGTCCGCGAAGAGAACCTCTTCTTCACGCCGCTCGCACCGCTGCCGCTGCCGTTGCGATTTGATACCGATCTGCTTTCGGTGGACATCGGTCTCGGTGTGCTCGCGCGGCTTGACGAACACTGGAGCATCGGCATCGCAGGCGGCATCGGCGGCGGCTCGGCCCGGTCCGCGTTCACCAACATCTTCAGCAGCATCAACCCCAGCCCCGCGCCCCTTCCGCCCGGCGTCTTGGCAGGCGCGTTCAGCGATGACACGCGAAGCAAATCCATCGGCGCCGGCGTCGGGTACCTCGTCAGCGAACAACTGGGCATCTACTTCGACGCCCAGTTCCTCCATGTCGAAAGCAATCGGGCAGGCACCATTGACCTGGCGCGCTGGGTGCTCGGCGTCGAGTACAACCCCATCGAAGAACTCGCCGTGCGCAGCGGCATCCTCATCGACACCGATTCACAGGTCACCGTGAGCGCCGGCATCAGCTACTACGGCCTGCCCTTCCCCATCGAGCTGGCGTACCAGTACAACGCCTCGCCGGAAGTGCGGAAGGAGCTGGGCCGGGTTCATCTGGTCAGCCTTTCGATTGTTATTCCGTTTTGATGGAATCGGAGCATCGCCCGCGCCCGCTGCCTTCGGGGTCAGGGCGCACGGGAGCGATGTCGCGCAAGTGGTAGGTTTCCCAGAACGCATCGTTGGGCAGGCCGTGCTCATCGCAATAGCGCTCGGCGATGCCGAGGATGGTGGCGCAGGCGGGGATGACGGTGTCCTTTACTTTCAGTTCGCGGATGGGCCCGTGGTCAAATAGGCCTCGCGTTTCCCAGAGGACGGATTTGCTGACGAGGATTTCGTTGGTCTTTGCGCCCTGTTCCAGGCGGGCGGCGACGTTGACGGTATCGCCCCAGACATCGAACCAGAGTCGACCGGAGCATTCGGGCAGGGAATCGCCGTTGTTGCCGGCGGCAGGTCCGACGGGGGCGGTGTTGATGATGCCCGCGCACACCTCGCCGAGGTTGATGCCGATTCTCGAAGGCCAGAGGACGCACTGGGAATCGGCATCCGCCGCCAGCCGCCGATCACCTGAAGGAAGCGACCGCCTGAAGTTGATCATGGCAAGAATGGAATTGATGACCGACTGATGAATGAGCGCCGACTCCGTCCAGAGCCCTGCTATGGCGATGCGGCTGTCGCCCTGGGCACGCAAGGGCTCGACGTTGGCGCGAATGCAAGCCTCATCAAACTTGTTGAAGAACCGCTGAAGTTCCTGGACCAGACGCTGGGGCACCAGGTTGGTGCTGGAAAAAGAAACCGCATCGCAGGCGATGATGCAGGCCGAGGTCAGCACCGGCGCGATCTTCCCTTCCGCCATAAATCGCTCCGCCACGGGACGGGTCAGGGCGCTGGCGAGGGCGTCGAGCACGCGGACCTTTTGCAGTTCCGCATCGCGCTGGTGTTCCTCAGCGGTGTGCCGCTGCTGTTCGGCGATTGCGCGGGCCTCTTCGATGCGGAGCTTCTGCCTTTCGAGCGTCGCGTTGCTGCGAAGGAGTTGGACATCGGCAAACCGCTGCCGCCGGCTCTGGGCCCGAAGCCAGGTCTGCAAGAGAGCACCGACCACCGCGTAGCTCAGGGGCGACGTGAGAATGATCAGGGTCGAGGGAGGCAGGTCAAATCCGGTCAGGAAAAGGAGCGGAGCCGGCACGGTAATCACAATGAACAACAGGATGACCTGCTGCCTCCATCGAAGCGGGGCGAGCGTCAGCAAAAGAAGCAGGTAGAGGTTGTAGTTGAGCAGTTGCCCCGCATGCAGATGGGCCAGGCCGACCATCGCGCCCTTGGCGATGATGGTCACCGCCACGCTGATGAACGCCAGCCGCTGGGCCCCGCGAATGGACTGATGCCGCCGGCCCAGCAGCACCACCGCCAGTGCCGTACAGGCGATCAGCAGCATCGGCACGAGAATGAACAGGCGGACGATGGTTGCGGAATTGTCCTGCGAAAGGAACCGGGCGGCGGGCAGAAAATCCTTCCATGCCAGCCGCATCAGGGCGAAGAGGCCCAGTCCGATGAGCGGGATGGCGGCCGCACACAGCCACATCAGGCCGCACATGTAGATCTCGACATGTCGGGCCTGATGGCGCGGCCGCCCCGTGACCTTGGCGCGCACGGTCGGCAACAGCCAGAACATTTTTGCCAGTCGTTGCATGCCGTCCCCGTAAAACGACTTGTTTCCAACTCCGAGAATACTTCACAAGCGGGCTAACGACAATCGTAAGTTTGCAAATCTACCTTAAAAACTCGCTGATTCAAGGGCAGCCGAACGGCCGCTACCCGCCCACCTGACTCGTCTCTTCCACATGCGTCGCCTGCGCAGTCTCATCCGCAGGCGGGTCTTCGCTCGAAACTTCCGCTTCGCCTTGAGCACCCTTCGCCCGCACCCGGCTGCCCAGAATCTTGCCCAGGTAAAACTCGTAGTCCTCCAATTCGCTGCGGCAAAGTTCGTGATGCACGCGCACCGCCAGCAGCTTGCGCGTGTAATCCTTGCGCTCCTTGATGACCTGCTCGATCACCTCGCCCACCACCAGCCTCGGGCGGATCGGCGAACGGCCTACGAAAAAGTCCACCACGCGAAGGCCCCAGCTCCGCTTGTCCACAACCTTCAGCAGCGTCTTCAAGCCGCCGAAATCCAGATGCACGGCCACGCGCAGGGCCCGCAGTGTGGCGGGATCGTCGATGCCCTTGTGCTCGGGATGCATCTCCAGGTACTGCATCAGGGCATCCTGCTCGTCCTGCGTGCGCTGGATGAAAGCCCTGCGCCTGCTGACCTGCCGTTCGTGTTTCGTGAAGGCCCGGTTGTATCGCCGCAGGTCATCGCGCCACGCCATGCCCACTTCGCCCAGCACGTACTGCGGGTCGTATAGTCGGCGAAGCTGGGACGCGGCTTCGAAGTTGGGGTAGATCGCCCGGTACATCAGTCTTGCTGCAAGCTGCGGCTCAGGGCTCATCACGCGCTTGAAAATATGCTGCCGCATATCGATCAGATCGCTCAAGGCCTCATCGCCGAGCCTGCCGCGGATCATGTCATCCGACAGTTTGTTAGGCCAGAGAAACTGATCGATGGAGAAATGAAATGGCGCGTATTTTTTGTCCAGCTTGCCGCAGGCGCGCGAGACGCGAAGCTGAATGGCGCGGGTGATCACCTTGAACCACATCGTCTGGAGCAATCGCTTGCGCGTGTGAGTGAAAAGGAAGAACCGCGTGACGCGCGAATCCTTCTTCGCTTCCTGCAAACTCTCCACCGCATCGAACTGCTGCTGGAGTTTTGTATCGGTGTGGTGAAACGGCGCGCCGTCGTACCAGTCCTTGAGCTTGGACAGATCGAAGCGCATGTGATGCTTGAGCAACGAGCGCGGCAGGGGCAGCATCATGGCGTGATCGAAGGCGATGTCCCAGCCCGTGCGCGTCAGGCCGAGTGTGCCGATGACGTGCGTCAGGTCCAGGCAGTGGTCCTGCGTGATGACGCGGCCAGCGCCCGGTCGCCACGGCGTGATGAGGTCATGGTGATTCTGCTCGATGAGCGCGGCTTCCGCTTCGATCTCGCCTTCGCCGTGCAGGTCGCGTTCGTGGCGGATGACGTTCTCCCACAACCGTTCGCGATGGATCGGCTGGCGGGCCTTTTTCATATCTTCGAGCAGGTTGCTGCCCTTGGCTTCGCCGCTGGTGAGGGCGGCTTTGGAGAACGACCCGCCCAGGAACATGAGCAGCGCCCCGCCGACGAAACAGAACAGGAAGACCAGCCCGGCGCTGCCCACAGCCTTTTTCATCGTCAGCCCGAACTGGAACATGTCGCTCTTCTGGTCGGCGATGTAGATCGCCGTGAGGCCGACGACGAAGAGCATGGTCCGCCGCATGGTGCCGCGGTACAGCCAGAAGCCGATGGTGCCCAGCACGTCGCTGAACGTCATCAGGCCGCTGAACGTGCGCCAGGCATTGCGGACCTTTCGCATTCGCATGAACTGCTCCGGGAGATTGAGATATCCTAGCGGAGGAAGTCACGGGCGGTTGTGTGATACGGTGAATATCGAAATCTCAAATGCCAAGCTTCAAATCACAAACAAGCTCCAATACTCAAAATCTAAATTTGAAATGGAAGATTTGAGATTTGAGATTTGCCCCTTGAGATTTGTTTGGGTTTTGGATCTTTCGTCTTTGGAGTTTTCTTCCTTGCATCCTTCCACACTCGACGCGCCGATGAACCGCATCGTCTACCGCCAGGCGAACATCATGGAGATTCTCTCCCTGCGGTACGCGATTCTCTGCGCCCATCGGCCTTGGGATGAAGCTCAGTTCAAAGGCGACGGCGATTCGCAGACGCACCACTTCGGCGCGTTCCTCGTCAAGCCCGATGGCGAGAGCGCAGCCATCGGCTGCGTGAGCTACATGGTGACCACGCTCGAAGGCAAGGAAGATGGCAAGCCGGCCTGGCAGCTTCGCGGCATGGCGACGCGCGATGACTGGGCCCGCAAAGGCATCGGGCGCACGATGGTATTCGAAGCGGAGGAAGTGCTCGTCAACGCTTCGCCCGTGCGCCTCTTCTGGTGCAGGGCCCGTGTGCCGGCAATAGGCTTCTACGAAAAGCTCGGCTGGCGCGTGATCGGTGAACCGTACGTCGTCGAAGGGTACGGCCCGCATCGCAACATGAGCATGACGATTGAAGATCGATGATACGATTGCGGATTGCTCCGACTCCCCTCCCACTTAGGGAGGGGCTGGGGGGA